>JBMNQI010000044.1:0-19824 GCA_050944055.1 Oscillospiraceae bacterium
CGAAATAGAAAAGACGCCGGCAAGTACGGTATTTGTCCTGCCGAACAACAAGAATATAATTATGGCCGCCCAGCAGTGCGTACCCCTGTGCCCTCGCAGTAAGATCATAGTGCTTCAGACTTCCAGTGTTCCCGAGGGCATATCCGCGATGCTGGCGTTTGACCCGGAAGCGGACACCGAAACTAACACGCAGGCGATGGAGAAGGCGGCCAAAAACGTCACCACGGCACAGGTCACTTATGCCGCGCGCGATTCGGAGTATAACGGCCATAAGATCAAGCAGGGTGAATATATGTCGCTGATTGACGGCAGGCTCAGGATGACCGACAGCGGTTTAAACGAGATAATAAGCGATATCGCTTCGGAGATTTCACATCGAAAATGTGAGTTTGTCAGCGTGTTTTACGGCGAGGACGTAACGGAAGAACAAGCTGCCGGGGTCGAGAAGCTTCTTGGCTCTCTTTGCCCCGAAGCGGAGATCAGCATGATATGGGGAGGCCAGCCGGTTTATTATTATATAATTTCCGGAGAATAGTTTCGCGGCGCCCATATGCTGAAAATGCAGTACCGGCGACAATAAGCCATATAAAGCCGGCCCTAAGTCTGTCAGGGCCGGCTATTATCCGCTATCCGCTCAAAGACTAAGTTTTCGTATATAGAGCACTATAACAATAAACTGCCGGAACCCGGGACATAGCCCAGGTTCCGGCTTGCGGCTTACGCCAGGTTTAATTATGCCTTTACAGCGGCGGCTTCGCTGTCTGAAGGAGGAGTGCCTTCCACCTTTTTGGCTCTCCTGATAATAGCGTTCTTCTGATAGGTGTCAATCGCGATAGCTATGATAAGCACGAGCCCCTTGGCTACGTACTGGGGGTAGACTCCGAGCTGCATTAGCTGCATGCCGTTTGACAGAATCGTAAGTATCAGAACGCCGAGAACTATATGGCTGATCTTGCCTGTACCGCCAGTAAGCGAGATGCCTCCGAGTATACCGCCGGAAATGATCGTGAACTCGGTACCCGGGCCCATCGAGGAGGCGGCGGAGCCTGCGCGGGAAATAAGGACTATTGTACCCAAAGCCACAAAGAAACCGGAGATCGCGTAGATGATATAGCGGTTTTTCTTAACATTGACGCCCGCGAGAACTGCGGCTTCCACGTTGCCGCCAAGAGCGTAGACATAACGGCCAAAATATGTCTTGTTGAGCATGAAGGAGGCAAACAGAACAGACAGAATCATTATTATGATAGCCACCGGGATCGGGCCGATATAACCCTGGCCTATGTATTTAAAGGAGTCAGGGAAGTTAATCGAGGTGGCCGACTGGGAAATGATGTAGGAAAGGCCGTTAAATATATACTGAGTGGCGAGCGTGAGGACAAAGGGGAAGACCTTAAGCGTGATAAACAGCGTGCCGTTGATCAGATTCATTATGAGCCCAAGAATAATGCCGACCACAATGACGGAAAAAACGGTATAGTTTCCGCTCGTGAGCATTTTGCCCATAACGACCCCGGCCAGGGACATCTGATACCCTACCGAAAGGTCCATAGCGCCCGAAAGCATTACAAACACGAGGCCGACGCCAACTATTATCTGATATGAGGCCTGGTTGACAACGTTGCGCAGATTGGACGCCGTAAGAAAAACATCGGACTGGGTGGCAAAGAAGATTACCAGAACTACAAGTACAACATACATGACGTGCGATTTCAGGAATTTAATAACAGCCGCACCTTTGGAGGTAGTTTCCATTTATCAATTCTCCTTCTCAAGCCAGGTGGCTTATTTTTTTATTCGCTTAGGATTCCTTCGCCGATTTTGGCGTAAACCATGCCGTACAAAGATTATGCGCTAAAATCTTCGGGAGCGCCACCGGACGCGAGGTGGAGGACATACTCCTGATTGAATTTTTCTTTAGGTATCTCGCCGGCGAGCCCGTGTTCGTGGAGAACCACAATCCTGTCGGACATACCGAGGAGCTCTTCCATTTCGGAGGAAATCATTATTATGCATTTGCCCTCGGCACAAAGCTCGTTCATAAGCTCATAGATCTCATGCTTCGCGCCTACGTCTATGCCGCGGCAGGGCTCGTCCATAATGATAATTTCAGAATCCGCGGCCAGTGCCTTCGAGATAACAACCTTCTGCTGGTTGCCGCCCGAGAGGTTAATCACGTTTTGTTTAAGGCTTGGCGTGCGTATGCGAAGACGCTTTCTGTAGTTTTCGGCGACTTCGTTTTCCTTTTTGTTGCTTACGATCAGGTACCTGGAGATTTTCTTAAGGCAGGAAATGACGCAGTTCCATTTAATAGACTGGTTAAGGAAGGCGCCCTCGCGCTTTCTGTCCTCGGGGATCAACGCTATCTTGTATTTCTGGGCGTCTATCGGGGACTTAATCTTAACCTTCTTGCCGCTTATGTATATATCGCCCCACTGGCGTTTTTCGACGCCGTATGCCACGCGTATTATTTCGGAACGGCCCGCTCCGACAAGGCCTCCGATGCCGACGATTTCGCCGCGCCTCGCGTTGAAGCTGATGTTCTTTACACCGTTTCCCGTGAGGTTTTTGATCTCAAAGAGGACTTCGCCGGGAGTTGACAAGCGCTGGGGATACGTTTCAGTCATTTCGCGGCCGACCATCAGTTTTATAAGCTCGGGGCGGTTAGTGTCCTTAACATCCTTTGTGGTGACATAACGGCCGTCGCGGAAGACGGAGACTCGGTCGCAAAGCTGGAAAATCTCGTCAAGACGGTGGGAAATATAGATAATCGTAACGCCTTCTTTTTTCAGGGTGCGGACTATCTCAAACAGTATGTCGACTTCCGATACTGTTAAAGGAGCCGTAGGCTCGTCCATGATCAGGATTCGTGCGTCCTTTGACACAGCCTTGGCTATCTCCACTATCTGGCGTCTGGCGCTTGTAAGGTCGCGTACGAGAGTATTTGGATCGATATCTATGCCGAAGCGGTCGAATATCTCCTTGGCTACTTTGTTCATAGCCTTAAAGTTTACCAGCTTGCCGTATTTTTTTCCGAGGCAAATATTCTCCGCGGCTGAAAGCCCGTCTACAAGGTTATACTCCTGATAAATGGCTTCAATACCATGCCCGCGGGCGTTGGCGGGGAGCATCTTGGTATAGGTTACGCCGCCGACCTCTATCGTACCCTCTTCAGGCGTGATGGCCCCTGTGATAACCTTGATAAGCGTTGATTTGCCGGCGCCGTTTTCGCCCACAATCGCGTGGATCTCACCGGAGCGAATGTCGAGGGAAACGTTGCTCAATGCGACAACGCCGGGGTAGATCTTCGTAATGTTCTTGAGGGATAGAATTGTTTCACCAGGGGGAACGGCCACTCCTTTTCGCTCAGTCACTACGTTGGTTGCTTCCAATTATCCTTCACCTCTTTCATCCGCACGGAGAGCGGATAAATTAATAACACGAAAAAACCTCCGTATGCAAAAAGCTGATTGCAGTGTATATGCTTATTTGCAAAAGACGGAGTGTTCCGCAAACTGGACCTCCCGGCCGCATGCCGGCATTACTATATGTAATTATCCGGTTTCATCAGTTTTCAGAAACGGTTCAAGCTTCATGAACAACACAAATCTACCAGGTTAACTACAGTTTATTATTCTAATTCCTGTACGCAAATACCGCAAGGGGGCTGGCTTTGGAAAAAGTGGTCTTTTTTTATAAATTTATAAAACTATTAAATACCAAACTTACAAGTCATGGCGTGAAAAACAATACTTATATGTTCCGACATTTCCCCTTTAGTATAAAATTTAACATAGAGTTGAGTCATTGTCAAAGAAATAATTCTGGCTTTTAATGCAGAATTTCGGTGCAGCGGGCAGCGGATTGTTATGAATATAACTTTCTGTATTCGGACGGCTTAACCCCGACAACCTTTACAAATAATTTGGAGAAGTACTTGGAGTCGCTGTAGCCGATCTTCTCGGCAATCTGGTTCACGGTAAGCGTGGTATCGCGCAAAAGCTGCTTCGCGGCGGTAAGCCGGCAGTCTATCAGGTAATCGTTAAAATTTATGCCGACCTCGCTTTTAAAAAGCGTGCTTAGGTATGACGGGTTTAGATGGACCACAAGCGCCACGTCGTTAAGCCGTATAGACTCCATATAGTGATCTTTTATGTATGCTTTCGCTATGCGGATAGAACGGCTTTCCTGAGAGTCGCGGCCCTGAAGCGTATGCTCAATAAGCGCAACGGCCCAGGAAACAACACAGTTGCGTATGGACTGAGGAGAATAGGAGGCATATAGCTGATGATTGAATTCGTCATACATTATATTGCGGTTGCCGAAGAGAACGCCCGCCTCTTTAAGCGTGTCCAGCATGAGCGCTGCAACGCGGCTGCTTACATTGTAATAAAGGGGGGGATATGTGTTAGGCTCCGCGGACAGAGATGCGAACAGCTCGTCGAGCTCAAAACTGACGGCCTTTGAAAACAGAGCCTCGGTTGCGTTGCGAAGGCGGCGTTCCGTGTCCGGCGTAATAATATCGTCTATGCTCCGGTGCTCAAACGAATACATTCCGTAGGGTATTATCCTGTCCACGCCGAGCGAGATCCTGTACTGAACGGCGATGCGGGCCCTCTCATATGAAATCGGTATATTGCCCAGTGTGTATTCCTGCGAGCCGACGGCGATGGTAAGAAAGCCGTCATACTTCTGCTTGATTTTTTTCCGCAGCTTCTCGAAAAGTATCACGTATTCCTTACGGATATCGCCGCTGTAATTAAATATGCATATGACCTCGCCCATGTTGGCATAGCAGATAAGTTCGAAACAGCGCTTTTGGAGCTGTTCCTCGACAATCTGGGCGAGCTCTTCGGTTAGCCTGTCAATTTTTTCAAAGCTGATATCGGCCCCGACTCGGAAGTCGGGACGCAGAATGGCGGCCTCAAATACACCCTGGCGGAAATTGAAGAAGAAATCGTTGTTGATCCGCTTAATCGAAAATGCGGCGTCTTTAATATTTCCGGTCAGCAGGTTGTTGATAAAATACTTGCGGAAAACACTTCTGTTAATCTCAAACAAACGGCGGTCGCGCAGTTCTTTTTCATGGGCTATTTCCTCCGCCAGACGCCTGTCGCAGATTTTGCGCAGCGCGCCATAAAGGTCCTTAGGATTGAGCGGGCCGACGAGATATTCCTCCACGCCGCATTTCAGAGCGCTGTAAACGGCCTCAAAACTGCGCGTGCCGTAAATAATTATGTATGCGGCGAATACTCCCTGCTCCTTCGCCAGTGTTATGACTTCCGGCGTTGACAGGTCTTGTAGCTTTGCGTTTATGATTACAATGTCCGGAACGGTGCGTATAATCATCTCAAGAGCTCCCCTCCCGGTGTCGGCCATGCCGGCGACCTCAATTCCGAGGGAGTTCCAGTCCATAATCTCGCTTAACATTAAGCTTGTCTTCTTCTTGTTGTTAACAATTATGGCTTTGAGCATATAATCACCGAGAAAATTATACAACTTATTCTTGATTTTGTCATCCTAAATGCGAAGAAATTACACCGGGCGTCTAAAAAAAGCGGAAACATCATAAAAAAATCCTGTTTTATTGTGTTTTCTTTTTGGATAATACCTAAAACTGCTATTCTTCTTTTCCTCCCAGGACGTTTATCAGCGACGCGAGGCAGCCCGCTCCATACCCGTTATCTATATTTACAACGCCTATTCCTGCGCTGCAGGAATTGACCATTGTGAGAAGCGCACAAATGCCTCCCGCGCCCGCCCCGTAACCTACGCTGGTGGGCACAGCGATAACAGGAGCGGAAACAAGTCCGGCGACTATTCCGGGAAGAGCGCCTTCCATTCCGGCAACCGCGATGACTACCGAGGCTGAACGGATTTCCTCAAGATGTTCAAAAAGCCTGTGGATACCGGCCACGCCCACGTCGTAGACACGGATGACCCTGTTGCCGTAGCACTGTGCGGTGACGGCAGCCTCCTCCGCAACCGGTATATCGGCAGTTCCGGCTGTCACTACGGCGATTTTTCCCTTATTGTATTTCTGAATGCACTCGGAAACTACGGCAATACGCGCCTTATCATAATACTTCGCCCCGGGGGCGACGGAGCGTATTACCTCGAAATCCCCGGGCGAGCATCGGGTGGCCAGTATATTTTTTGCACCGCTCTCAATAACATGGCGGACTATTCCCTTGATCTGTTCCGGGCTTTTGCCCTGGCAGAATACAGCCTCGGGAAGTCCGGCGCGCGCTTCGCGCCCAAGGTCAAATTTCGCGTAGTTAAGATCCTCCAGGCTCATGTTGTTGTCCTTTCTTAATCTCCGGTGCTTTGTCCATGCTCCCCGAACGAAGCCCGTCCAGATCCATCGTAACATATGTAAAGCCAAGTCTGCGAATTGAAGCCGTAATATCGCTTTGGCACAGACGCTGGAAATCTTCCTTCGGCACCTCAATCCTCGCGATATCGCCGTGGTGCCGGAGGCGGCAGGAGTTGAACCCGTATGAGCGCAGCATCTCTTCGCCCTCCCCGACGGCTTTGAGGCGTTCGTCGGTGAGCTCCGTGCCGTACGGGATGCGAGTAGCGAGGCAGGCTGAAGAAGGCTTATCGCAGACGGGAAGCTTCAGTTCCCTCAGCGCCTCATATACCTCGGACTTTGTAAAGCCGGCTTCAATAAGAGGGCTTATTGCCCCGAGCTCGCGCACTGCCCTGAGACCCGGACGGTATGTGCTGAGATCGTCTAAGTTGCTGCCCTCGGCCACGACGGCGTATCCGCTCTCCGACGCCCGGTAAATCATAGCGCCCAGCATTGAGCGCTTGCAGAAATAACAGCGGTCACGCCCGTTTGCACTTACCTCGGGAGGTATTGCATCAAAAGACACGAAAACGTGCTCCGCTCCCAGAGAGGCGGCGAGCTTCCGGGCCCCGGCGGCCTCGTTTTCAGGCATCAGGGGCGAGATAATTGTCATCGCGAGAACGCAGTCCGGCCCGAGAGCGGCGAGCGCGGCGCTGAGCACTAGGGCGCTGTCCGCTCCGCCGGACAGCGCGACGGCCAAACGGTTATATTTTTTCAGGCTTTCACACAACCTGTCGTATTTTTTCATAATAAGGCCTCCGATGCCTTATTTTACCACGGATTTATTAAGCGGTGAAGTTTTTATTTTTATTTCGATCACTAATCATTGACGCCCAAACGCATATCGAATCACCTCAACGGTTTGTAAAAAGAAAGGGCGGCGTGCAGGGCCTCATAACTTGGACAATAAGTACATCCGGAAATTCTAAGTGGCCTGCCTGCGGCCAATGTTCATCCTTGTAATTTTACGGCCAATAGTATATTATGGATTGCGGGCAGAAGGCGGGCGGAAACGGCAAAGCGCAGTATTTCGCCGTAGTCTTACACTATACCAGCGGCGCGAGTCGCTTGCGCATTCACTTGGAGGCACGATATGAATACCAGGAAAATAAGCTTTGCGGCCATTTCCGCGGCGCTGATTTTTGCAGTCACGCTGTTGGCTTCGATTCCGCTTCCGGGAAATGGCGGAGCTTATTTAAACCTGGGCGACAGTATCATATATATGACGGCGTTCGTTCTCGGCGGCCCCGTCGGAGCGGCCGCGGCCGCTGTGGGGAGCTGCCTTGCCGATATCGCCCACGGCTCCGTTATTTACTGCATACCGACTTTTTTTATAAAGGGTATTATGGGCTATACGCTTGGAAGTATGGCAGGCGGCCGCGGATTTGGGCGCTATGCCGCAGCCGCCGTCATCTGCGGCGGAATTATGACGCTCGGCTATGCATTGTTCGAGATAATCCTGTTCGGCGGCGCTTATGCTATTAGCACGCTGCCCGGAAATCTTATACAGTGGGCGGGAAGCGTCGCTGTTGCTTTCGCTCTTTATACTGTTGCCCTGCGGCTCCGGGAATTTATTGCTAAAAAACTGTGATTGGTATATAATACCATAAGGTACAGTTAAGACGCTGGAGGTATGATATGCGCGACGTTATTATAATAGGCGGCGGCCCCGCCGGCCTTTCCGCGGCGGTAAACCTCCGCGCGCGGGGCAAGGACGTTCTGATTATTTCAAATAAGTCGGACAGGAGCGGCCTTTGGAAGGCCGAAAAAATCAACAATTACCTGGGGCTTCCCGGCATTACAGGCCGCGAACTGATAGAGCGGTTTGAAGGCCACGCGCTGGATATGGGCGTGGAAACGATTTACAAGAGGGTCCTCTCCGCTATGGCGTCCGGCGGAGGTTATTTCGTAAGCTTTGGAAACGAGGTGCAGGAAGCCCGGGCGCTGCTAATAGCCGGGGGCGTAGTCCCGACTAAAAAGTATGAGGGAGAGGAACGCCTGCTCGGGCGCGGCGTCAGCTACTGCGCCACCTGCGACGGTATGCTCTACAGGGGCCGCAGGGTCGTTGTGACCGGAAACTCGCCGGACGTCCCGGAGGAGGCCGATTATCTGCGCGAAATTGGCTGCGAAGTCAGCTTAATAAAGCCAAAAAAGCTGCGTCTTGTCGGCGAAGACAGGCTTGAAGCCGTCGAGGCCGACGGAGAGCGCATAGAATGCGACGGGCTGTTCATCCTGCGCCCGTCAATTGCTCCGAAGGACTTTCTGCCCGATCTGCGGACGAAGGGCGGATATATAACTACCGATAAAAACGGAAGGACAAATCTGAAAGGCGTATGGGCCGCCGGCGACTGCACGGGGAAACCGCTTCAGATTGCTAAAGCGGTCGGCGAGGGGCAGACCGCGGCTTTGGATATTGTTGAGTTTTTGGGATAAAATCTTCCTGGAGCGATTGAAGCTTATGGTACAATTTAAACCTGACTGGAGGACTGTAAAACAATGTCGGAAAACGTAAGACATATATCTTCGGGCGAGTTTGCGGACTTTACTTCCGGCAGCCAGCCTGTGCTGGTGGACTTTTGGGCTTCTTGGTGCGGGCCCTGCCGCATGGTCGCGCCCGTCATGGAAGCCCTCGGAGAGCGTTATTCGGGCCGAGCGAAGATAGGAAAGGTTGACGTAGACAGCGAGCCTGCGCTTGCGGCCCGCTACGGGGTCATGAGCATACCTACCGTAATTTTGTTTAAAAACGGGGAGGAGAAAAGCCGGCTTGTCGGCGCGATGCCCGAAGAGGCGTACGCAAGGATCATAGACGAGCAGCTTTAAGCGGCGCGCCGCCCGCCGCGGCTGAAAGCACGGGCGTAATCGCCGGGCGGACGGCGGTCTATTCCTAAGCCGGAAGGCCGGCGCAGTAAAGACAAAACCGACTGACCTTTGTTAAAATATCTGCCATAGGCAAGAAAGGAATGGTCGTTATGAAGGGGCTTATCCACATCTATTGCGGGGACGGCAAGGGAAAGACCACCGCCGCGCTCGGCCTCGGCCTGCGGGCCGCGGGCGCGGGTAAGCAGGTCGTTCTGGCGCAGTTTTTAAAGACCGGGCAGTCTTCCGAGCTTACTTCAATCGGAAAAGTGCCCGGTTTTCAGGTGCTTCCCGCCCGCGCGCCTGTAAAATTCGTTTTTCTGATGACGGACGAGGAAAAAGAAGCCTGCCGTAAAATATGCATGGACCTTTTTGAGAAGGCAGCACAAACCGACTGCGATATGCTGATACTGGATGAGATAACCGCCGCCGTCAGGCTGTCCATGGTACCGCTCGGGCGCGTGCTTGATTTCCTGCGCGGCAAGCCGGAAAAGCTGGAGGTTGTGCTTACCGGGCGGGACCCGGCCGCCGAGCTGTGCGCTCTAGCCGATTACATATCCGAAATTAAAATGATAAAGCATCCTTACGAGCAGGGCATTCCCGCCCGGGAGGGTATTGAGTGGTAATATGAGTAAAATACACAGGAGGTTTTATCTTTTTGTCGCATAATAAGGAATCCGCTTTTTTCGGGCATTTAATGGCGCTCATTACAGCCTGCATCTGGGGCTGCACCTTCGTCTCAAGCAAGGTGCTTTTAAGGTCTTTTACTCCTGTGGTAATAATAGTTTTCCGCTTCGCCCTAGCCTACATAGCGCTTTGGATTATAAGCCCCCGCCTTTTGCGTGTGCGCGATTTCAAGACGGAGCTGCTTTTCGCTTTTGCGGGACTGTGCGGGGTTTCACTGTATTTTCTCGGGGAGAACATAGCGCTGACCTGCACTCAGGCGTCCAATGTCGGCATAATAATATCCGTTTCCCCGCTATTTACGGCCGTATTGTCCGCAGTGCTCGGATATGGGGACAGGCCGACCGGGCGCTTTTACGCGGGGTTTATAATCTCTTTGATAGGGATTTCAATAATTACGCTCAACGGGACTTTCGTGCTGAAAATCAGTCCCAAGGGCGATCTTCTCACAGTCTGCGCGGCTCTGAGCTGGGCCGTATACTCGATTGTGATGATGAGGATCGGGAAAAAGGGATACGGTACGCTGCTCAGTACACGCCGCGTCTTTTTTTACGGCCTGGTGTTCATGGTGCCGGCACTGTTTGTGATGGGCTTCTCGCCGGACCTCAGCCTGCTCAAAGCTCCGGAAAACATAATAAACCTTCTCTTCCTCGGCGTAATCGCGTCTGCGCTCTGTTATATCATGTGGAACCGCGCGTTTAAAATACTCGGCGCCGTGCGGACGAACGTATATATATACATTATCCCGGTCGTGACGATTATCGCCTCCGCCGTCATTCTGAAGGAGCGCATTACATGGATATCGGCGGCAGGCTCCGCGCTGACTCTCGGCGGACTGTACCTCTCCCAGTCAAAGAGGAAGGTGAAAACTAATGCCAGGCAGAAATAATAAGGCTGCGCTTTTGCTTGTTGCGCTGCTTTTGTCGCTCGGCGCCTGCTCCGGGCAAGGCTCACACGCTGTGATTACGGAAGAGCCGCCGCAGCCGACGGCCGCGCCTGTGCCTTCGCCCGCTGTGCCGCAGCCTCCTTCCATGCCGGAGGCCACGCCGATGCCCGAGGACGAGTATTCCTCAATCAGGATCTGCATAGCGGGGGACATCGTAGCGCACGCCCCGTTAAACGAGGATGCCTATGATCCGGACACAGGCGCGTACGACTATAGCCACATATATGCCGCGGCGGCGCCATACCTAAGTGCCGCCGATTTTGCTATGGCCGATTTGGAGACGACCTTTTCAGGAGACGGCTCCTATTCGGGCTATCCCCTGTTCGACTCGCCGGACGATCTGGCTTCTTCGCTGGCGGACGCCGGTATCGATATGCTCATAACCGCAAACAACCACAGCATGGACACCTGGTTTTCCGGGCTTTGCCGTACGCTCGACGTGCTCGACGCCAACGGCATATCTCATGTCGGCACATACCGCACTCAAGAGGAGCGCGATTTGAATTCGGGCATATTGCTCGAGGATATTGGCGGCGTGACGGTGGCCTTCCTCGCCTATACCTACGGGACGAACGGACTGCCGGTCTATGAATCGAACAAGTTCGCGGTAAACATATATAACGTCGACTACATGACTAACCTGTCAATAGTTGATTACGGGCTGATCGACGCGGACATGGAGTACGCCCGGAGCCTCGGCGCGGACTTTATCGCCGTGTGCATGCATTGGGGAAACGAATACGAGACGGTACAAAACCGGAGGCAGGAGGAGCTGGCCGACTATCTTTTCGGCAGGGGAGCGGATATTATAATAGGTGGGCATCCGCATGTGCCGCAGCCGATGGAGGTACGAAAAATCGAAAAACCGGACGGGACGGAACGGACGGGCTTTATATGCTACTGCCTCGGCAACTTCTCATCGAACCAGCGCGACAGGCACACGAATCTGACGGCGCTTGTTAACCTTGATATTGAAAAGAACCTCACGACAGGCGAGGCCGGGATAGTCGGGATCTCTTACGTGCCGATGTATATGCTTCACCTTGAGTCTGGCGTCGAGCGCCACAGGCTGCTGGATATAAACAAAGAGATCGTTAAATACGAGTCCGGTGAGGACGGCGCCGTATCGGAGGGCATATACAATTCGCTTATTAAAGGGCTTGACGATATACATTCCATAATGGGCGTCGAGCAGCTTCTGGCTGCCGGCCGGTCCGGAGCTGCAATGGCAGGCGGCCTTGCCCAGAACTGACCGGCCCGACTTTTTCAAGCCGTAAGGCAGCCGGAAATTAACCGTTATGAGCTAAGTCATAGCAATGTTTTGCGGCAAAATTTTATCTATTTGTAAAACTTTTTGCATGGCTCTTTTAAAATTTAAAAGAATGTATTAAAATGACATGAAAAAGCCTTTTTCGGGTTTGCGGAGGTGCTTATATGGGCGGGCCTAAATATAAACGTGTTTTGCTTAAGATCAGCGGGGAGGCGCTTGCTGGGGAGAAACGCTCCGGCCTTGATTTTGAGGTTATTAGCCGCGTATGTTCGGTGATACGCAAGTGCGTGGATTCCGGGGTTGAAATCGGAATAGTTGTAGGCGGAGGCAACTTCTGGCGCGGGACAAAGGACGGGAGCAAGCTGGAGCGCACGAGGGCCGACCATATGGGCATGATGGCCACGGTGATGAACTGCCTGGCCGTTGCCGATATGCTCGAGCAGGCCGGCGTGCCGGTCAGGGTTCAGACCGCACTTGAAATAAAGGCCGTCGCCGAGCCTTATATAAGAGGCAAGGCAATACGTCATCTCGAGAAGGGGCGCGTCGTCCTGTTCGGCTGCGGGACAGGGAACCCGTTCTTCTCCACGGATACGGCGGCGGTGCTGCGCGCCGCGGAAATCGGGGCAGACGTCATACTGCTTGCCAAGAATGTTGACGGGGTCTACAGCGCCGACCCGAATACCGACCCGAGCGCCGTTAAATACGACACTATAACCTACGACGATATTCTGGCAAAGCACCTGCAGGTCATGGATTCAACGGCTACGTCGCTTTCCATGGACAACAATATTCCGGTCGTCCTTTTTGCGCTGCGCGATCCCGAAAACATCTACCGTGTTATAATGGGCGAAAAAATAGGCACTGTCATAACCGACTAGAAAGGGGTTTACAGATATGAATGAGATGTACGAAGAATTTGAGGCTAAGATGCAGAAATCAATCAAAGCGGTGGAGGCGGAGTTTTCTTCCGTCCGGGCGGGGCGGGCCAACGCGTCCGTGCTCGACAGGATAATGGTCGATTATTACGGCACGCCGACCCCTATCAACCAGATAGGAACCATATCTTCGCCTGACCCGCGCTCTCTTCTGATACAGCCCTGGGACGCAACGATGCTCAAGCCCATCGAGAAGGCCATTCTGACAAGCGATTTGGGCATTAATCCTCAGAACGACGGCCGCGTCATACGCCTCAGCTTCCCGCAGCTTACGGAGGAACGCCGTAAAGAGCTTATAAAGCGCGTGGCGAAATACGCTGAGGAAGGAAAGGTCGCCGTACGCAACATCAGGCGCGACGCCGTCGAGTATTTCAAGCAGCTTCAGAAGAAGAGCGAAATAACGCAGGATGACCTGAAGCAGTCCGAGAAAGATATACAGGCGATGACGGACAAGTACTGCAAAGTCATAGACGATATAAGAGCCAAAAAAGAAAAGGAACTGTTGGAGATTTGAAGAGTAGTAAAAGCCCCGCCGCCTCCGCCCTGCCGGCCCACGTCGCCATTATTATGGACGGCAACGGCCGCTGGGCGAAAAAGCGCGGCCTGCCGCGCAAGGCCGGCCATGCGGCGGGCAGTGAGAATTTCCGCACTATTGCCAGGTATTGCAAAAACCTGGGTATCAAATACCTGACGGTTTTTGCCTTCTCAACGGAAAACTGGCGGCGTCCGCCCGATGAAGTGGACGCTATTATGTCGCTGCTTGAAAAATACCTCGACGAGGCTATTGACACAATGGAGCGGGACGGCATATGCCTGCGCATACTGGGGGACGTGTCCCGGCTTTCGCCCGCTCTTCGGGAGCGCATACGCCGCACAGAGGAGATATCAAAGCGCGTTAGCGGCTTCCAGGCCAACGTCTGCCTCAACTACGGCGGGCGCGACGAAATACTCCGCGCGGCGCGCAGCCTTGCCGAGGACACGGCGCAGGGCAGGCTGGACCCTTCAAGCATCGACGAGGACGTATTCAGCTCGCGGCTTTGGACGGCGGATATTCCGGACCCCGAGCTTATTATTAGGCCAAGCGGGGAGCTTCGGCTGTCCAATTTCCTGCTGTGGCAGTGCGCCTATTCGGAATTCTATTTCACGGACGTGCTGTGGCCTGACTTTTCCACGGCGGAACTGGATAAAGCTCTCGCTTCCTTCGGGAGACGCGAGCGCAGATTTGGAGGAGTGGGCTGATGCGGTCGAGATTGATTATTGCGGCTATATTTATACCGATATTGCTGATATTATTTATATTTGTGCCTATCCTGGGCCTTGCGATACTTTTTTCAGCCGTATCCATGATTGCGGTTTATGAGGTTCTGTGCGCTACGGGGCTGATGAAGCACCGCCGCATACAGCTCTATTCCCTGATTTTTTCCGGCTGCGTGCCGTTTTGGGTGTACTACGGAGCCGACGGCAGCGTAGGCGCAACCGGCCTGTGCATTTATACCATACTTCTGTTTATAGAAACGATAGTTGACCGCAAGCGCATTACGTTTGAAAAGATAGGCACGACCGCGTTCGTCGCTTTTATCATACCGTATTTCTTCTCCTCCTTCGTGCGCCTGGGCCGCATGGAATTAGGACGCTTTTTCGCGCTGCTGCCCCTGTTGATTGCCTTCATAAGCGACGCCGGAGGGCTGTTTTTCGGGTTGATGTTCGGGCGGCATAAGCTTGCGCCGGAGCTGTCGCCCAAGAAAAGCGTCGAGGGGGCCGTCGGCTCCGTTATTGTCTCGCTGCTTGCTTCAATTCTCTACGGCGTAATAGTACGCTTCGGGTTTAAAATCGCCGTCAGCTTCCCCCTGATGTGCGTCTACGCGGTTTTGGGGAGCGTCGTTTCGCAGTTCGGCGATTTATGCTTTTCTTTCATCAAGAGGCAGTACGGCATAAAGGATTTCGGCAGAATGCTTGCCGGCCACGGAGGCATAATGGACCGTTTTGATTCGGTTTTCTTCTGCGCCCCGTTTATCGAAATGCTGGTTATGCTGATCCCCGTTTTCTCTAAGGCGGTAATCTGATGACTATTTCCGTTCTCGGCTCAACCGGCTCCGTCGGCCGCCAGACCCTGCAGGTGGCGGCGGAAATGAATATAAAAATACTTGCGCTCACAGCTGGGCGGAATGTGAGGCTGCTTGAGGATCAGGTGCGCAGGTTCAGGCCGCGCCTAGCCGTCGCCGCGTATGAGGACGCGGCGAAGGAGCTTAAAACTCTGGTTGCCGACACCGATACCGAGGTGGACTGCGGAGAGGATGGGCTTTTGCGCGCCGCCGCTGCCGAGGGCGCGGATACGATAGTTTCGGCCATCGTGGGTACAGCCGGGCTAAGTCCGACTCTGGCGGCCGTGCAAAGCGGCCGCCGCGTAGCGCTTGCGAACAAGGAGAGCCTTGTCTGCGCGGGCGAAATGATGATGGAGCAGGCAAAACGCTCGGGCTCCATGATAATTCCCGTGGACTCCGAGCATTCCGCCATTTTTCAATGCCTTCGCTCGGGCCGGCGGGGCGAGGTCCGCCGCCTGATAATAACGGCTTCGGGCGGGCCGTTTTACGGCTGGGACAAGCGGCGCCTGGCGAAGGTCACTCCCGAGATGGCTTTAAAGCACCCGAACTGGGAAATGGGAGCTAAGATAACGATAGATTCGGCGACGCTGATGAACAAGGGCCTTGAGTTTATTGAGGCCATGCATCTGTTCGGAATGCCTCACGAGGCAATTGACATTGTCATCCACCGCGAGAGCGTCATACACTCAATGGTCGAGTTCAGGGACGGTTCGGTAATAGCCCAGCTGGCGCTGCCGGACATGCGCCTTCCTATACGGTATGCGCTGACTTACCCGTTCAGGGCCCAGAGCAATATGGCGGGCCCGGATTTTACGAAGATGGGCAGCCTTAGTTTCGGCGAGCCGGATATGGAGGCCTTCCCCTGTCTGCCTATAGCTCTTAACGTTTCGCGTGCCGGCGGAAACCTGCCGGCCGCCATGTCGGCTGCCAACGAGGTCGCGGTGGAGGCCTTCCTCAAAGAACGTATAGGTTTTAATACGATTCCTTTCATAATTTCCGATACGCTGACTAAAATGGAATATATCGAAAATCCTACACTGGAGGAGATCCTGGACTCTGATCGCAGCGCCAGGATCTACGCGGAGGAATCATGCCGGGCAAGAGGCGGCATTCCCGGAACCAATGACAAACACTGAATCTGAAACGAGGCATTTATGCTTTACATTATTATTGCGGTAATAATTTTCGGCGTGCTTATAGCGGTGCACGAGCTCGGGCATTTTGCCGCGGCCAAGTCCGTCGGCGTTCGTGTCAACGAGTTCGCCATCGGCATGGGGCCGGCGATTTTCAAAAAACGCAGGGGGGATACGCTCTACTCGCTTCGCTGCCTGCCAATAGGAGGCTACTGCGCAATGGAGGGCGAGGACGAGCTGTCCGAGGACCCCCGGTCGTTTACCTCGGCCAAAGCCTGGAAACGGTTTGTTATTCTCGCAGCGGGTTCTTTAATGAACTTTATTGCGGGCTTTCTGATTATCCTCATCGTCTTTATTTCGGCCGCCGGGTTTTACACACCGACGATACGCGGTTTCGACATATCTTCGGACGTCGAGGCGCGTTCCGGCTTACGGGAGGGGGACCGCATAATAAGCGTCGACGGGGAGCGCATCTTCGTCAGCAGCGACATATATACTCTTCTTAGCCGCGCGCCGGGCGATACGGTAAAACTGACGATTGAGCGCGGCGGAGAGAGGATGGTCCTCAAATCCGGCCTGAGAGTTAAGGATATTGGAAGCATCGAATGGGAAATCGAGAAGGCCGGCTTCTTTACAAACATCAAATACGCCTGGCTCAACTCCCGCGATTTTGTCCGGCTTGTCAGGCTGAGCCTTATGGATCTCCTGCGCGGGGTCGTGGGCCTGCGCGACCTGTCCGGGCCCATAGGCATCGTGGGCGTCATGTCCGATGTCGGCAAGGCCGCGCCGTCAGCTTCCGAGGCAATAGGGAATATACTGTTCCTCGGGGCTTTCATAGCGGTAAACCTGTCCGTAATGAACATGCTGCCCATACCTGCTCTTGACGGGGGACGCATATTCTTTCTTATAATCACGACCATTATTGAAAAGGTCGGAAAGAGAAAGGTCAATCCGAAATACGAGGGCTATATACACGCGGCGGGCCTGGTGTTTTTCTTCGGCCTAATGGCTCTTGTCGCGTTAAACGACATTCTCAAGCTGATTAGCGGGTGATGGCGATGACAAGAAGGATAAAAGTCGGCGCCGTGCCGATAGGAGGCGGCGCTCCAATAGCCGTACAGTCGATGCTCAATTGCAGAACTGACGATATACCCGCCGCGGTGAGGCAGATTCTCAGCCTGGCCGGGGCGGGCTGCGATATTGTGCGCCTCGCCGTTCCGGACATGGAATCCTGCAGGGCGCTCTCAAAAATCCGCGAGAGAGTCCCTGTACCGCTTGTCGCGGATATACATTTTGATTACCGCCTTGCTGTTGAGGCCGTTGCCGCCGGGGCGGACAAGATACGCATAAACCCCGGAAACATCGGCTCAAAAGACCGCGTGCGCGCGGTGGCGGACGCCTGCCGGGTAAGGAACATACCTGTACGAGTGGGCGTCAACGGCGGAAGCCTGGAGCCGGAGCTCCTGGCAAGATACGGGGGCCCGACCGCCGAGGCCCTGTGCGAGAGCGCAATAAATAACGCGCGGCTGCTTCAGGACTTCGGATGCGAGGATATATGTGTTTCCGCAAAAGCCTCGGACGTGCGCACCTGCGTCGCGGCGTACCGCCTTCTCTCGCAAAAAACAGACCTGCCTCTGCACATTGGGCTTACGGAGGCCGGGACAGCGTTCTCCGGGACAATACGCTCCTGCGCCGCCATGGGCGCGCTGCTGCTGGACGGTATAGGCGATACGATACGGATTTCGCTTACGGCGGACCCCGTCGAGGAAGTGAGGGCCGCTGTGGAGCTCCTGCGTTCGCTGGGGCTTCGCGGCGGGGCGAAGCTCGTTTCCTGCCCCACGTGCGGGCGCACGCGGATTGACATGCTCCCTCTGGCAAAAGAGCTAGAGGCGCGCCTTATATCATGCCCGAAGAATATAACCGTCGCTTTAATGGGCTGCGCCGTAAACGGGCCGGGAGAGGCGCGCGAGGCCGACGTCGGCGTCGCCTGCTCAACAGACGGGGGCCTGCTTTTTAAGAAAGGCGTACCGCTTAGAAAAGTCCCGGCCGGGCGTATCGTGGACGAGCTTATGGCACTGATTGAGAAACTGTGAGGATATTTACATATGAGTTTGGACCTGCGGCAACTATGCATTGATCTTTTTTGCGAATACTTTCCTCCCGCGAGAGGTTTTCTGACGGGAGCTTCCTGGGAGGAGGATTCCTCCGGCCTGTGTATAATCCTTCCCAACGGCGGCCGCGAAGCGCTGCAAAGATACATAAGCCGCGTTGAGGACGCGCTGTCCGAGCGGGCGGGGAAAAAGATAAAACTGACTATAAAAAGCGGGCAAAGGGCCAAGGAGGAGCTTCTCGGCGAGTCGGAAAAGCGCCGCCGCGCGAGCCTTAAGGAAGCGGGAGCGCTGCCGAGGCCGGTAAAAAAGAAGGCGGAGGTCCTTATGGGGCGGGCGGTAACGGGTAAGAGCGTTCCCATGAAGGAGCTCAGCCTCGACATGAAGACGGCAGTAGTCACAGGCGAGGTTTTTGCCGTCAACCACCGCGAGATGCGCCGCCGCAACGCCTTCTTTTTAAGCTTCGATATGACGGATTACACAAGCTCGGTCCGCGTGACGCGATTCATGGACGCGGAGGAGGCAAAGCCGCTTATTGCAAGGATCAAAGAGGGCATGGTGCTGACGGTTTCGGGAAGGGTGGAGTACGACGAGTATGAAAAAGGCCTCGTAATCTCGCCGCAGAGCATATGCGTCGGCGAAAAGAAGCTCCGCCAGGACAGCGCACCGGAGAAAAGGGTGGAGCTGCATATGCACACGCGCATGTCCGCCCTGGACGCTCTGACAAACTGCGATAAAATAGTCTCGACAGCCGCCCGCTGGAACCATCACGCGATTGCCGTAACCGACCACGGAGTCGCGCAGAGCTTCCCCGAAATGTACAGCGCCGGGAAAAAATACGGCGTCAAGATACTCTATGGCGTTGAGGCGTATTATGTAAACGACATGGAAGGTGAGAAGGCCGCCTGCGGCGAGGGCGACGCCATGCTGGACGGGGAGTTCGTCGCCTTTGATATTGAAACCACGGGCCTTTCGGCGACGGATGATGAGATTATTGAAATCGGCGCGGTCATCTGCAAAAACGGCGAAACAGGCGAGACCTTCTCGACCTTCGTTGAGCCTGGCCGCCCCATTCCGGCCCGCATAACAGAGCTGACCGGGATTACGGACGAGATGGTGCGCTTTGCGCCCGGGCTTGCCGAGGCGCTCGACGCTTTTCTTAAATTCGCGGGCGGCCGCCCGCTTGTTGCCCATAACGCGGGCTTCGATATGAGCTTCATAATTGAAGCGTGCAGAAAGACGGGGCGACCCGCGGGCTTTCTGTATATTGACACTCTCTCGCTGGCTCGCGCCCTCCTGCCGCAGCTTAAGCGCCACAAGCTTGATCTGGTCGCGGACTGCCTCGGCCTTCCGAAATTCAACCATCACCGCGCGTCGAACGACGCTATGACTGTCGCCCTGATGCTCGGCCGCTTTACAAAGGAGCTTGCCCTAAAAG
>JBMNQI010000045.1:0-19053 GCA_050944055.1 Oscillospiraceae bacterium
TGCCGTACCCTCCGCTGTTATACCCGGCGGTTATCACGGTGCCGTCGTCGGCGGCGAGTATCTTCGCCCCGTAGCTTGCCCCGATATCCACGCCGGTATGGAATTTGTAATACCCGAGAGTCGGGTGGAGCCTGTTGCCGAATTCGGAGGTTATTATGTAGCAGCTGGGAGTCGGCCAGATGAAGCTGCCTGTTCCCTTTCTATATCCCGAGGATTGGTTCCTCAGCGCTGCCAGCCTTTCCTCCTCCTCTATCCTGGCAATCATTTCATCGATTGCCTTTGCCACCAGGACCTCCTGCTCCTCCATCTGAGCGTAGGATTCCTCGAGCTGTTCCTTCCGGCTTTCAAGGTCGAGCATGAGCTGGTCGGCCTCGGCCCTCTGTCTTTCCAGATCCTGCTCCAGGGAGACAAGCTGGTCCTTGACCGCCTTCTGTTCTGCCTTGCTCTCCTCCAGATCCGCCTGCGCGTCCGCCAGGAATTGCCGCTTTTCCAGCAGGTCGTCAATAACGCGCTGGTCGCTGTCAAGCAGCTCGTTGACAATATCTATGCTGTCAAGCAGCTCCGTATAACTCGTGGCCTTAAAGATGAGCGACCAGTATGAGACCGTGCCGTTTTCCTCAAGCGCCCGCATGCGCGCCCGGAAGGTCTCGAACATTTCCCGCTCCTCGATGATGCCCTTATCTATATCGGCCTGCTTTTCGGCGATAAGTATCGTGTACTGCTGAAGCTGAGCGTTGGCGTTCGTTATCTCGTCCTGCGTAAGAATTATCCTCTGGTCGAGCAGGGTCTTTTTCTCGATCGTGGCCGCCTGCTGCCGCTCGTTTTCGGCGATCTGCTGCGTAATCCGCTCCTTCTGCGTAACAAGGTAGGCGGCCTCGTTCTTAAGCCTCTCCAGCTCCTGCTTTGACGAAGCCTTCGCGCCTGCCGACAGGGCGGAAATCACAATGGGCAATACGATCAGCAAAGCAAGCAGTATCGCTGTAAAAACTACAATTCTTTTTCTCGCCTTGTTTTTCATCTTCTACACCTTCAGATATTTTCTGATGGCCGTTGCGCTGCCGAACACGCCGATAAGAAAGCCTACGGCGCCGAACACCCCGGCGACATAGGGTATAAGTTCCTCAAATGGTATTACGCTTATGAGACTAAGAGTATCATTTGACGCTATGCCGTTTGTGAATAAAATGTAAATTCCCCACTGGGCGAAAAACGCTATCACGGCGGCGAAGATGCCGAGGAAGAAGCCCTGGAAAATGAACGGCCACCTAATTATGCTGTTTGTGGCCCCCACCATTTTCATAATGGCTATCTCGTCGCGCCGATCGAAGGTCGTCAGCTTTACCGTATTCGATATGATAAATACAGATATCACAAGAAGTATAATTATCATCGCGACGCTTATGAGCCCGACTATATTGCGCAGGCTGGTAAATCCCTCCGACAGCTCCAGGCGGGCGTTGACCTTCGCTATGCCCGGTATGTCCTCGATAGCATTCTTGGTCTGCTCCATAAGCGAAATATCGTTAAGCCTTATCCTGTAGCGGTCGCGGAGGGCCGACTTGTCCAGCTCCTTGAAAAGCGGGTTGTTGTCGTACTTCCTGACGAATAGCTCCAAAGCCTCTTCTCTTGTGATAAACTCCGCGCTCTTGACGTTTGATATCTGGTTTATCTTCGTCCCGAGGCTGCGCGCCTCGGCTTCAGAAAGGTTTTCGTCGACATAGGCGAGTATCTCGCTTTCCGACTGGAATTCGGAGAGCATATCCGCCACGTTGACGGCCAGCAGTGAAAAGCTGCCCATAAGTATAAGGCACGCGACAATTATGCAGATCGCGGCGAAGGACATAAACCTGCGCCTGAAGATGCTGCGGAATCCCTCTCCCAGAAAATAAAGCAGCCCGTTACTCTTCATATTCGTAGTACCCGCCCATCCCGTCACTTATTACTCTGCCGCCGTCTATGGCTATGACGCGTTTTTCAAAGCTGTCCACAAGCCCTTTTTCGTGCGTTACGACCAGCATTGTCGTACCGAGGGCGTTAATATGCTCAAGCAGCATCATGAGCTCCAGTGAACGCGCCGGGTCAAGGTTGCCTGTAGGCTCGTCGGCAATAATAAGCTCCGGATTGTTCACAAGCGCGCGCGCTATCGCGACGCGCTGCTGCTCTCCGCCGGAGAGCTCGTTGGGGTAACACTTCGCCTTGCCCTTGAGCCCGACAAGCTCGAGCACATAAGGCACGCGCTCCTTTATCGCTTTTCGCGGCGCTCCGATTACGCGCATAGCGAAAGCGACGTTCTGATATACGGTTTTGTCCTCTATGAGGCGGAAATCCTGGAAGATAACTCCCAGGCTCCGCCGCAGATGCGGTTTACGGCGCTGTTTCAGCTTCATCAGATCAAAGTCGTTGACCTTGATTACGCCGGACGAAGCCTTGACTTCAGCCGTTATAAGTTTGATTATAGTGGATTTGCCGGAGCCGGAAGGGCCAACCAGAAAGACAAACTCCCCGTCCGCTATTTCCAGATTGATGCCCCGCAGCGCTTTAGTCCCGTTTTCATATGTCATGAAAACGTCCTGCATTAAAACCATTTTAAGCCTCCGGATTTGCTTAGTTCTTTGCCTCGTGTGAAATAAGGTATTTCTTGACCATGAGCGCGACCTTGAAAACAATCGCATGGTCAAATTCGCGCAGATCCAAACCCGTCAGCTTCTTGATTTTATCAAGACGGTATACGAGAGTGTTTCTGTGAACAAAAAGCTTGCGCGAGGTTTCGGAAACGTTAAGGTTGTTCTCAAAGAATTTGTTTATAGTGAAGAGCGTCTCCGCGTCGAGCGAGTCGATGGGGTTCTTCTTGAACACTTCGGAGAGGAAGATTTCGCACAAAGTAGTCGGGAGCTGGTAAATAAGCCTGCCTATTCCGAGGTTATCATAGTTGATGATGGTCTTTTCGGTATCAAATACCTTGCCGACCTCAATGGCAACCTGGGCCTTCTTAAAAGCGTCCGCCAGATCGCGCAGGTGGTTTGCCACGGAGCCTATGCCGATAATCGTCTTTATGCCCATTTCCGTGCCCATGCGCTCCTGGATTGCGACCGCGATCTTCTGCAGCGCCTTATTGTCGGCCCCGGCGGGAACCTCCTTTATAACGGCAATATCCGTCTCGCTGACGTTTATGACGAAATCCTTCTGCTTATCGGGGAAGAGGTCGCTGATCATGTCAATTGCGGCGATATCCGGCTTGCCTATCTGCCTGACAAGAAAGGCCGCGCGCGGCACATCCGCCGGGAAGCCGAGCTCCTTGGCGCGTACATATATGTCCCCCGCGAGTATATTATAAAAAATCACGTTCTTGACAAACGCCGCCTTGTCGTGCCGCTCCTCGAAATACGCCTTGGCGTTGTTCAGCGCGACACTGGCAAGATTGCACGAATTGCGCGCGAGCTCGCCTACGCCGCTGACGAAAACGGCAAAGTCAAATCTGGAGCTCCAGCCCGACAGCTGTTTGAACGTGCGTCCGTCGTAGACCATCAGAGGTTCGGACGAGGCGCGCAGGCGCGCGGCCGCATCCGGCCACTTTTCGCCTATCTGGGACAGCTCGCTGCTGGCTATGACGGTGCCCTCATGGTCTATTACGCCGAGAGCCACGTCGGATACGTCTTTCATCTGCATTATTAAATTCTGAAACGCTCTGCTGGACATTTCAAAGTCCCCTCTCTTGTATATATTCGATAAAAAACTCTTCCCTCTGTCATTTTTTGTCTTTGCTTCATTTGCAGACAGACAACAGTATATTACTAGATTTTTTATCGGATTTCAACAACAAGTTATACTTTATCACAAATTTTTATAAAAACTATTTGTTTATTTTCTCTTCTGTTTCTTTTGGGCAGTAAAAAAGGCGGGAATTGTCTTGTTTAGAATAACGAATGATTTATGTCAACTCATAACAAGCTTCAGGGCCTCAGTCTCCGCCTGGGTCAGCTCGCGCCAATGCCCTTCCGGGAGCGCCGGGTCAAGCCTGATTGGGCCGATGGACAGGCGCTTTAGGTATAATACCGGCTTCCCCCGCGCCGCGAGCATCCTCTTGATTTGATGGTACTTCCCTTCCCGGAGCGCAACCTCCGCCTCAGACGGCGAAATTATGCGGAGCTTTGCCGGCAGAGCGCGCTGCCCGCCGCCGAGCTGCATTCCGCCGGCGAAGGCCTCCGTGTCGCTTTCATCAAGCCTGCCGTCAACCCTGACAAAATAGAGCTTTTCCAGCTTGTGCCGCGGGGACGTTATTCTATGCGCCAGTTCGCCGTCGTCCGTAAGAATCAGCAGCCCGACGCTGTCCTTGTCCAGGCGACCGGCCGGGAACAGCCCGATTCGGCGCATCTCGGCCGGCAGCAGGTCCAGCACCGTCCTGTCGCGCGGGTCGTCCGTGGAGGACACGACTCCCGCCGGTTTGTTCACCATATAGTAATGAAACTGACGCCAGACAATGCCCTCCCCGTCAATAAGCACGGACGCTGAAAGCGGGTCGAGCTTAATAGACCCGTCGCTTACGGCGCGGCCGTCCACAGTTACCCTGCCGGCCCTGAGAAGGTTTTTAGCGTCCCGGCGGGTAAAGCGTCCGTCATTTGTCAGCAGCTTATCAAGGCGAATTAGCATATTTCGGTCAACCTACAGCATAATATTTGGACAGGAGGTGGGGCATATGTTCTTATTCGTTACCAGAAAGAGGCTCGCAGCCATAATCTGCGCGCTCATTTTCATAATCGCGCTCATTTTTGCGCTTCCGCATATTATCAATCCGGCGGAGGCCGCGTCGGGGAAAGTCAAGGCTGAAACCAACGAAGAGCGCGTCGCCTTCCTGGAGGGCCTAGGGCTGACAGTTGAAAACGAACCGGCCGAAATACAGGAGGTACGCCTGCCGGAGAAGTTTTCCGATGTGTATGAGCAGTATAACCGCCTGCAGATAAGCTGCGGTTTCGACCTCAAGCCTTACGCCGGGCGCACCGTGACGCGCTATGCCTATAAGGTGACAGACTGGCCGGGCGAGGGCGGCCCGGTTTACGCTGAAATGCTTGTTTACAAAGGGCACATAATTGGGGGCGACATACATTCGCTTGAGCTCGGCGGCTTTATGTACGGCCTGAAGCCAAGGGCCAGGGCCGCCTGAAGAGCGCGCCGGCAGATTCCCCGCTATCAGCTTCCCCCGTAAATTGGAGCATGCCGTTGCCTAAGGCGGCGGCATGCTGCATTTACGGTTAAAACTCTCTTTTTGCCTGCGGGAAGGCTGCATAAAACTCGTCGACTGTTTTGAACCCGTAAGGAGGAAGGTCATATGTCTTGGCCTCTTCCTGGCCTGAAAGCACTCTCCTTGCGCCCTCCGCCAGAGCCTCCATCTCATATTCTCCGGGGACGCGCTCAAACCGGCCAAGGAAGCCTGCCATCTCGCTTATCCAGCCGCAGAAGTCTTCGTTGCGGGCAAGCCCTCCCGTGAGTATGATGCTGTCGATTTTTCCCCTCAGGACGACGGCCATCTCGCCAATGCCCTTCGCGATCTGGTACGCCATTGCGTACACTATCTTCCGCGCATGCTCGTCGCCGGATTCTATGCGCTCGAACACTTCCTTCATATTCTGTGTGCCTAGGTGCGCGAGTATGCCGCTTCCGCCTCTTATATATTTTCTCATCTCCGCCTTCGTGCGCTCGCCGGAATAGCACAGGTCGAGCATACGCGTCGGCTGAATGCGGCCCGACCGCTCCGGCGACATGGGTCCCTGGTCGGCCATGACGCAGTCAATAAGCTTGCCGTCCTTATACGCGGTTATTGTGATTCCCCCGCCCATGTGCACGACTATAAAGCCGCAGTCCTCAAATCTTTTACCGAGCTTTTTAGCCGTCATACGGCATACCATGCGCGAATTCAGCACATGGTTAGCCGGCATTATCGTTACTTCAGGCATTCCTGTTATCTTCGCAATTTCGTCCATCTCGTCCACGCCGGTGCCGTCATATATTATGACGGGTATTCCAAGCGGGCGGCCGATGGCGTCGCCTATCATGCAGGCGAGATTAGCCGCGTGCTCATGCATGGGGGCATAGGTGTTAACGTTCAGCATATGCTGGTTCACCTTGTAGGCTCCGCCCTTAATGTAGGGCATGTTTCCGCCGCGGCATACTATTATGTCAAAAGACGCCGGGTCAACCTTCATTTCCTTCAAGGTTTTTCTGATGCCCTCGGTACGGAATTCGAGCTGGTCGACCATTCTCAGGCCGGTGAGCTTTTCCGGCTCGTGATGGGTCTCGGTCCTCCACAGCAGCTCTTCGTCGCGGAATAGCGCAAGCTTGGTGGATGTTGAACCTGGGTTAATCGCGAATATCAGCATTTCACTATTTCCTTTCCCGTTCTTTTATAGAATGCTTTACGCCAATGGGTTTTTTATGCCCGTCTTATTATAAAACTCCTCAACGGTCTTATATCCGCGCGGGGGGGTTATGTATTCCCTCACGGTTTCCCTGCCCTCGAGGACGCGAAGGCCGCCTTCCGCCAGAGCCTCCATCTCGAATTCTCCCGGAATAATCTCAATAGGCGCCATGAACCCGACCATCTCCGAAACCCAGTCGCAGAAAATCTTAGCTCGGGCGAGGCCGCCTGTGAGTATGATACGGTCAATTTCGCCTTTGAGTACCGCTGCCATCTCGCCTATCGCTTTTCCTGCGCCGTAAGCCATAGCGTAGAAAACGCCGCGGTACGGCTCTTCGCCCGCAACGGCGCGGTTTTCGACCTCAAACATATCCTGGGTGCCGAGAAGCGCGACGCAGCCGCCGCTTCCTAAGAATTTCCTTTTCATCTCCGCCTCTGTATATTTGCCGGAGAAGCACATTTCGACCAGATTGATGCCCGGTATGCGCCCTGCCCTTTCAGGTGATATGGGCCCCATATCGGACATTATCGTGTCTATGATCTTACCTTTTCTGTAAGCCGAAACGCTTATCCCGCCGCCCATGTGCGCGGCAACGAAGTTGCTCTGCTCGAACTCTTTGCCGAGTTTATTAGCGGTCATTATGCACACGCGCCTGGTATTGAGCACGTGGCTGATCCATACGACGTCAAGATCCGGGAGGCCCAGGGTCTTAGCCTCCGGCGTCAGGTCGCTGGCCGCGGTGGCGTCATATATAATAACGGGCGTGCCGTACGGCTTGGCCAGCTCCCAGCCTATAAACGCCGCCAGGTTTGATGCGTGCTCGTACGCGGGAGCATAGCGGTTTACGTTGAGCATGTGCTCCGTGACCTTATAGGCCCCCGTGCCGATGCCCGGAAGCGACGAACCGCGGCACACGATGATGTCGAAATCCTTAGGGTCAACGTTATGCTCACTGAGGCAGCCCAAGACGCCGTTTAAACGGAAGGACAGCTGATCAATGATTTTCAGGCCGTTAAGCTCGTTCGCGCTGTGGCGCGTTGTGGAGCTGAAAACCTCTTTGCTTCCCTTGTAAAGCGCGAGTTTTGTGGATGTGGAGCCGGGATTGATAGTAAATATGAGTTTTTCAGACATATAGATTCTTATATTCTCCTTTTGAATGTATGGCTAATATGTATATCAGCGCCCGGAAATACTCTCATAAAACTGCTCACGGGACTCATAACCGTATGGCACATGGTCATACTCCTTCGCCGCTTCCTCTCCGTCAAGGAAGCGGACGGCCGCGTCGTCAAGCGCTTCCATCTCGAACTCTCCCGGACACAATTCGATGGGCGCGATGAAGCCCACCCTCTCTTTTATCCAGTCGACGAGCATGTTAAAGCGCGCCAGGCCGCCCGTTATAATTATCCTGTCCACCTTGCCGAAGCAGACGGTAGAGAGCTCTCCTATGCCTTTTGCCGTCCCGTAGGCCATAGCCTGGCAGACCATTTTCGCCTTTTCGTCGCCGGCTAAAACGCGCTGCTCTACCTCATACATATCCTGGGTGCCGAGATAGGCGTATATGCCGCCCTTACCCATGACGCGCTTTTTCATCTCTTCGTGCGTGTATTTTCCGGAATAGCACAGGTCGATGAGCTGCCTCGACGGCAGCCGCCCGGCCCGCTCGGGCGACATGGGCCCGTAATCCGAGCCGATTACGTCTACAGCCCGGCCCATAACATGAGCGCCGAGCGTGATTCCGCCGCCCAAATGCGCGATAATAAAGCGGCACTGTTCATAGGGCCGCCCGAGCTTCTCCCTTGCGACCTTGCGCGCGACGTAACGGCCGTTGAGCATATGGCTTCCGGGTATGGCCTCAATCTCGGGAAGGCCCAGTATGCGGGCTACGTCGTCAAGCTCGTCGGTCATAGGCGAGTCGTTTATTATAACGGGTATACCCCTTTTTTGTCCAATTTCATAGCCAATGAAACAGCTTAGAGATGAAGCGTGCTGCGAATGCGTCCCGTAGCGCAATACGTCCATCATGTACCGGGTTACCTTATATATGCCGCCGGATATGTGGCCGAGCTGGCCGCCCCTGCAGACTATGCAATCGAAATCCTCGGGCTTAAAACCGGCGTCCCTGATAAAATCGTAGCAGCATTCTACTCTGAACGGGAGCTGGTCGAGAACTTTTAAGCCTTCAAGCTGCTCCTTTTTGTGCTGCACCGTCTTTTTTACAAGCTGCTCGCGCTCCCTGAACACAGCCAGCTTTGAAGATGTCGAGCCTGTATTGATTACAAGTATAAGCCTTCCTTCCCGGGCGCGTTCGTTCTGTTCCATAAAATAACCTCCAGGCTACAATAAGGGGCCACAGTAAAACCGTGACCCCTTTTCCCATATTAAGGGTCTTGCCAGTGCTTATTTCAGCTCAAACGCGCTTTTCGGCGCTCCGCATACCGGGCATTTCCAGTCGTCCGGCAGGGACTCAAATTCGCCCTGGGATCCGTCGTAGACATAGCCGCATACAGTGCAGGTCCATTTCTTCTGCGTTTTTTCCTCGGCGATGTAGCTCGGCGCTCTGCTTGGAACCTGGCCGTTTCTTACCTTATGATAATAAGCGTAAGTCATTGGCGTATTCCCTTCAATGCGCTCCCCGTCTGTGACCTCCGCAAAAAATACCGTGTGCGTCGATAGCTCCGAGGTGCCTACTATACGGCAATTTAAATACCCGCACACATAATCTGCCAGGATCGGGTTTCCCGAACCGTCGTGTCTGTGGGGAACAGACGCGAATTTATCCGTGTCGCGGCCGGACTTGAAGCCGAAGGTCCCGATTATCTCCTGCGGTACTGTCTCTGCCAGTATGCTGACGGCAAACTCTCCGGTGTTCTTCATAGCCTCGTTCGTATAGTTGTCACGGTTAACGCTGACGGCTATAACCGGAGGCGACGAGGTTATCTGAAAAACGGTATTCACCATGCACCCGAGGTCGCGCCCGTCCATGTTGACGCCGATAATATACATGCCGTAACTAAGGTCGCGAAATACTTTTACGTCCATTTTGTCACTCCCTGTCGAAATATTTTCTGATTCCGGGTGTAGCTTCATCGGCGTCAGCTGTAATCATTATGGTGAAGCTGATGTCGTTGGCTTTGCCGAAATTCTCGCACCAGTTGAGAAAATCCTCCGTTTCTTCCATGCTGCACTGAGGTATTATTTTAAAAAGGCTGTCAATAAAGACCTGCGAAATATCGTAATTTCCCGCATAAAGGCCGCTTATAAAGCCCTTGAGAAAATGGAGATCCGTCATGTCGAATTGGCCAGCCTCAATTAGTCGGGCTCTGTAATCTATATCATATGTTAGCTTGGGCCCCCGTTCGATACAGACGACGTTCCCGTCCTCTTTCCTCGCGGCATCGTTGACCATTTCAATCATCTGCTTGGTCTTCCCGGTGCCCTTGGGGCCCATAATGACCCTAACCATATGAGATTCCCCCTTTTTAATTAGTTATTTTTATTGTATCACCAATAATATGGTAATTCAAGAACAGTATGTAAAGTTTTGCTTTGTTTGAAGAAGTTATACCTCCGGTTTCCAATAATTCTCTGCATATGTAAAAAATACCGCTAATTGCCCCTGTAACGGGGCTTTTTTTGATTCTTTCAACGGGTGAAGCCGAGGATGAGCCGCCCTAAGCCTTTTAAGCGGCAAACGCCCCGGGCCGCTCTCAGCAGCGGCCCGGGGCGTTCCGGCTAAGCCCTGTTATTTGATTTGCTTCTTGCGGGGCTTGCGTTATTTCCATGAAACCATAATGGGATCATGCTTTTCCGGCGAAACGTAAATCGCGTTGCGGGGGCAGTCAATTTCGCAGGCGTCGCAGCACATGCATTCCTGAGGATAAACTATCTTCGCCCTGCCGCCCTCCATTCGGAGAACGTCCATGGGGCAGGCGTTTACGCATATGCCGCAGCCGTTGCATTTTGAAAGATCAATTTCAGAAACGGCCATATCAGTACACCTCCCACGCCAGCCACGGTCTTTCATACTTTCTTTCGGAGGGCGGCGGCAGAAATTCCTGCGGCACCTTCCGCTTAGATACTTCCATCCCGTTTTCGCCGCGGCGCATTATAACCCAGGCCAGCCAGTTTTCATCGTCAATATCCGGATAGTCCTCCCGGTAGTGCCAGCCCCGGCTCTCCCGCCTTTCAAGGGACGCGCGGAGTATCATCTCAGCGTTTAGTATCATGTTGCGCGTCTCATGGCACAGGCGCAGCTCATGCGGGTCGCCCGCCTTCAGCTTCGGGCCCATATGGTCGCGCAAAAACTCCACTGTTGTAAGCGCCGCCTCAAGCCTGTCGGCCTTTTTGATATGCAAAACGTAGTAAGGCAGCATCGTGTTTTGCAGGAGCTGCGTCACCCAGCGGGGATCAAAGCCTGTTTTCCTTTTAAGCGGCTCGAGCATCCGCTGTATTGCCCCGCCGTCCTGCGCGTCGGGAACCGGATTTTCCGAAGCGTATTCGCTTGCGGCCTTCGCCGCCCTCTTCCCGCTCACCGCCGCGTGCATCAAGCCGGGAGGGCCGAACCGGTCGATAGCGCCCCAGGCCCAGGTGCAGCAGCAGTCGCCCGCGGCGTATAGGCCAGGCATTGTTGACGCGCCGTTTAGGTCGACGGGCCAGATTCCCGCTGTGGACTCGGCCATGCCGCCTGCCGCGGAGCCTCCTATTACGCGGGTGTTTTCGCCGCGGTTCCATCCCAGGTTTACGCGCTCAGTCTCCTGCGGTAATCCGCGTTTTTTTATGTAGTTTTCCATATGCTCAAGGTCTTCCGGCCCTGCATGGGCAAAATCCCACATTATGGGCCCCAGGCCCGCGTGTATTACCGACGCCATGGCGAGGTCAAAGCCCTTTTGGGGTATAAGCCTTCCCTCGCCGTCAACAAAGTTCCAAAACGCCGGGTAAAGCTCGCCGTTGCCCTTCCAGACAGGGTGCTTTTCGATATTCATATGCATATCGGGGAACTCCTTGCCGGATATGCAGGCGCCGGCCCTGTAGGCCATAGCGTCCGCGTCCCCGGTGAGCTCGGCTATGTTCATGCCCGGGGAGCGGAAGCAGTTTTTACCGCCGCAGAGTATGACGGCGCCGGCACGGAAAACGACGGGTTCGGCGCTCTCAATCGCAAAGCCCGCAGCTCCCGTCACCCTGTCGCGCGCGACGGTCAGCTCTGTAATCATGATCCGGTCGAATATTTTTACGCCGGTCAGCAGAGCCCGGCGGCGGAGCTTCGGCGGCACCTCGCGGTGCTTGAGCGGGACCATGCCCCAGACCATTTTCGCATCGTTCCGGTCTCCATGCATTTTTTCGCGCATGAAGTCCTTCATCTCGTCTTCCGTGCAGGGGAATTCGACGCCGTAATCGACAAGGTCCCTGTAGCTCTCCCAGCTCTCTCTGAGCATCACGTCCAGCCAGCCCGCGTGGCAGATATATCCCCCGAAACGCTGAATACTTGAAAAGCTGTCGTCGTAATCAAGGCCCCAGTCGGGGTTGAAAACGTTCCACTGGCCGCTGGCCATAATAGACGAGCCCGATTTGCCGGCATACGCCTTGTCAACAAGTATGACGCTGCGCCCTTTCCCGCGCGCCGTAATAGCCGCGAAAAGCCCGGCTACGCCTCCCCCGATGACCAGAACATCTGAACTATATACATTATCAACCATATTCTTCATTCTCCTTAAATCACGTCCATGGCGGCGAAATAAGCGTCGCGCACAGCCTGCAGCACCTTGAGGGGCTTCCGGCAGTCTCCGACAACCTCGAAGTTGTCGACCGCTCCGCGCAGGCTGTCCACAATCTCCGTGTTGGCCCGCATGCCGGCCGCGTATAGAACGGTGTCGGCCTCGAAGAATTTTTCGTTTCCGTCCCTGTCCGCCGCCCAGATCCCGTTCTTTTCGACCCTCGTGCATTTTGTTTCTGTGAATACGCCCTTGAGCTCCTTTTCCATCTTGTGTATTATCGCCTGCTTGTGCGCGAGGAACGCGTCGGGAGCGACTTCGGGCAGCATCTCGACTATCATCACCTCGTGCCCTTTCGCGGCCAGGTGCAGCGCCGTCTCGCAGCCGACAAGGCCGCCGCCTATCATAACGACACGCTTGCCGACGGCGCCGGGATCGTCATATGCCAGCAGCGCATGGGCGGCGTTTTCTATTCCCGGTATGGGCGGGACAATCGGGCTGGCGCCGACAGCCACTATGACCTTGTACGGGTTTTCAAACTCTATCAGCTCTCTTGTCGCCTCCGTGTTCATGCGCAGGTCTATGGGAAGGCGGCTGACACGTGTGATAAGAGAATCCCTGTAGCGCCTTAAGTCTTCCTTATAGCTGTCTGTTTCCGTGAAGTACAGCATGCCGCCGAGACGGCCGGTTTTTTCGACAAGTATGGTTTTATGGCCGCGCTCCGCTGCGGTAATGGCGGCGTACATGCCGGCGCAGCCGCCGCCTATCACAAGTACCTTGCGCCGCGCCTTGGGCGCCGGGTAGGTCTGCAGGCGCAGTTCGCGCAGCGACCTGGGGTTTACGGTGCACTCAAACGGCCGCGGCGCCATTACTCCCATGCGCACGTTAGGATCGACTGGCATCGGCGTAAAGCAGGAGCAGCGCAGGCAGGGAGCGATCTCGTCGGCGCGGCCGGTCATCGCCTTGAGCGCAAACTCGGGATCCGCCAGCATCTGACGCCCAAGCCCGACAAAATCAGCCTTGCCCGAGGCAATTATATCCTCGGCAAGCTGCGGATCGTTTATGCCTCCGACGACTGTCACGGGCAAATCGGGGTAAGCCCTCTTAATCATTTCGGAATGGTGGGCGTGGCAGCCGGGCTTGTGGTACAGCGACGGGAACGTGCCGGTGACGACCGAGTCATGGTAATGGCCGGCCGAAACGTTCAGAATGTCTATTTTATCCTTTATGTAGCTAATAAACTCAATAGTGTCATCTATGGTAAGCCCGCCCGGAACCATTTCGTCGGCCGAAAGGCGGTATTCAATAAGGAAGTCCTCGCCGCATCTTTCCCTGATGCGGTCGAGCACCATGATGGGGAAACGCGCGCGGTTTTCCATGCTGCCGCCGTATTTATCGGTGCGCTTGTTTGTGAGCGGCGACGTGAACTGTGTAAATATCCAGCCGTGGCCGCCGTGCACCATAATCATATCGAAGCCGTAGCGCTTTGCCTGATAAGCCGTTTCGGCGAAATTATCGGCGACCTCGTTCATATCCGCCTCGGTCATCTCGTCAACCGTGACCCCGTCCTCCCGCACATAGCCCGTCGGGCCGATGGGGTTCTTGCCGTTTATGAAAAACGGATGGTTAAGCGCCCCTGTATGGGCCAGCTCTATTGAAGCCACCGCCCCGTGGACTTTTATTGCCTCCGTCGCGACGCTCAGGGACTGTTCGTGGTATGAATTCTTTGGGCCCCTGGTCAGGTTGAAGGCATGGTCGTGGCGGCAGGCGCGGTCGTAGTCGACCGGCGTCTCGGTTACCGTAACCTGGGCTACGCCCCCGCGCGCTCGGTTTTCAAGCGCGTTAATCGCCTGTTCCGTCGGCACTCCGTTAAGGAAAACGCCGCGGTCGGTCGATACCGGCGAGGCGAAGATGCGGTTTTTGAAGGTGGTTTTCTTGATTGTGAACGGTGAAAACAGGTGCGGATAATTCATCATGCAGCTAATCAGTCCTTTCAAACAAGCTTTTTGAAACTCGTTATTAATTTCCTGCCCCGCCACAGACGCCCGAGTGCTGTCGTATTTTAATACTAACATTTCACATGTCATAAGTAAAGCGGATTTGGAAAATTTTTATAATAGCGGGTCGGTTTTCAACAGCTTAATACAATTGTTTTCCGAAACAATAATTGTGAATAATTAACTAATTAATCGGCTATTATAACAGGATTTTTGTTGACAACTTTAGGAATTGATGCTATTTTTTGAATAGCTCATTCCAATTCAGGGAGAATTCTTTTAGGAGGGAGAATAATGAAAATCAGCTGGCTGAAAAAAATCGTTTCAATATCCCTGGCTTTGGCAATGCTACTGTTTTTAGTCGCGTGCAACGGCGCGACGAAGGAACCCGGAGGAGAAACCGGCGCTCCGGGCGGTGACAGCACTCCGTCAGCAAGCGACAAAAGCCCCGCTCCCGCCCCCGACGGTTCAACTTCCCCGGGCGAAAAAACCGACGTTCTGAAAATCGGAGTGCTCATCAATCTGACGGGCTGGTTCTCGGTAATTGACGCGAACAACAAAAACGAGATAACAGCGTACGCGAATATGCTAAACGAAGAGGGCGGTGTAAAAATCGGCGACACTACATACACCGTCGAGCTTGTCTTCGAGGACGGCCAGTCCGACGCCACAGGCATACGAAACGCGGCCCAGCTGCTTGTAAACAGCGGGTGCAAGTATGTCATTGAGACAAACGACTTCTGGGTCGAGAGCGCAATGGATATCTTCGAAAAGAACGGAATTATGAACATGATGGCTCAGAATAATATGAGCCCGGCCACAATTAACCCCGATCTCAAATACTCTTTCACCTTCTGCAACGGCGCGGTAGCAAACTATGACGCGGCCTTCCAGGCCATAAAAGACCTTTATCCCGAAGCCAAGACCGTCATACACTGCCAGAACGACGACGGCCAGCAGGAAGCTCTTCAGGAGCTAATGAGGGAGAAATGCGAGAAGTACGGTTTTACATACATAGATGAACCGGTAATATACGACGCCAGCGCCACCGACTTTTCAGCTATAGCCCTGCAGATCATTAAAACCGGAGCCGATATTTTCATGGGCAACGGGCAGCCGGCAAACGTCGCGTCCATACTCAAGGAGGTCCGCAACAACGGCAGCGATCAGGTCTTCGCCCCAATTATCGGCATGCCCGCCGCCTCACTGATGGAGATTGCCGGCATAGGGGCTTCCACACGAGTATTCTCGGAGAGCTGGGATCTGTCGACGGAAGCCAACTGTCCCCCGTTGTTCTGGAAAATCTATCAGAAATATGTTGAAGACTTCGGAGCCGAATCGGCAGCTTCAATGGGCGGCAACTTCTCCAATACACTGTACGTGCTTCTAAACCTCATGCAGGGCTGCGGCTCAATTGACGTCGGGGACGTAATAGCATACTGGGATACGCTTGAGACTGTGGATACGATATACGGCACGGGCATTATAGGCGGCAAGGAGACCTACGGCGTAAACCATCTTGTCGCTCATCCCACGGGAATCACGTACCTTGTAGACGGAAAGCAGGAATTCGGCGGCATCTACGACACAATCGTGCCCTGATTTCTGACGTTGAATCTTTTTAAGCGGGGGAGAGGAGAGAGAATTCTCTCCCCCGCCTGTGTTTACCGTCATAAGGTTCTTGAAAGGAAGTAATCGGCATGACATTGTCTTTGCTGCCCAATATAATCGTCAACACCTTAGTGCTTGCCTCTATGTACATATTGGCGTCCCTCGGCTTCGCGTTTATTTTCAACATGCTCGGAACGATAAACCTGGCCCACGGCGCGCTTTACATGCTGGCGGCATATGTCTGCTATTATCTGTGCACACGCTTCGGCATGAGCAACTGGCTTGCCATGCTCTGCTCCGTAGCGGTGCTGATTGTCCTCGGCGTAGTGCTTGAGCGCTTCTGTTACCGTCCTTTTTACGCAAGCTTTAACCGTATCGCAATGATTTCTGTCGCGCTCATGACAATCATGCAGACCACCTCCGTGCTTTTGACAGGTTCAAAAAACCTGAAGATCGAATCCTACGCCCAGGGCGTCTCAAACTTCGGCCCTTTGACTGTCAGCAACGAGAAGCTGGTCACTTTTGCGATCGGGCTCGTCCTGCTGCTTGTCACAATGTTTATAGTATACAGGACTAAGCTCGGAATGCAGATGGAGGCCGTCGCCCAGGACCGTGTGGGGGCCGCGCTGCAGGGAATACCCATCAATAAGGTTTCAGCCATCGTTTTTGCCTTCGGCAGCGCGCTGGCGGCGGTTTCCGGCTGCCTCATGGGCGCCTACCAGCAGATGTCCCCTTATATGGGCGACAATATGCAGACACGGATTTTGATGTTCGTGATGTTAGCCGGCGCGGGCAGCATGAACGGAATAATAATAACCGGCACAATCATGGCCTTTCTTGACTCATTTTTCCCCGTCATTTATCAAAGCTATGTCGCCAGCGCCGTTTCCGTCGGCATTATCGTCATACTGCTGCTCATACGTCCCAAGGGTTTCTTCGGGCATGAGATGTGAAGAGGAGGTTTTTTAACATGAAAAAGGCGATTCCGTACGCTGTTATTCTTCTCTGCTTTCTCGTTGTCCCGGTTTTTACGCAGGACCTGTATTGGCTCGGTATCATGATTATGCTGATGTATAAAACGATAGGCTCCGTCAGCCTGCGTACTATCGCGTTATCGGGCAATCTCTCATTCTCGCACGGTTCGTTTATTGCCCTCGGGGCTTACTGTACCGGCATACTGGCAAAGGAGCTGGGTCTGCCTCCCGCTGTAACCCTGCTTGCCGGCGCGCTTTTTGCGTGCCTTATGAGCGTCATCACAGGCCTTCCCTTTGTAAGGCTGCGGGGAGTTTACTACTGCATGGCCTCCATGTTCCTCGGCGTCGCCATAATCTATGTTATACAGGCGCTTAAGATCACCGGAGGTTACAGGGGACTGACCTCTATCCCTCCTATGTTTGACGATATAAACGCCAATTATTACTTCTTTTTGGCTCTGACAGTATTCTCGCTGGCAGCGATGTACAGGTTCGAGCATTCAAGGATAGGAGTTACGCTCCGTGCGCTGGCCCAGTCGCAGGAGGTCGCGGCGAGCATAGGTATAAACTCAGCCTTCTTCAAGCTTCTTTCGGTAGGTTTCGGCAGCTTCTTCGCGGGGCTGGCGGGAGCGGGCTTTGCCCTGTACTCGACGGTGCTTTCCACCACAAACTACGCGATGACTTTTTCACTATGGCTGCTCATGTATATGATGATCGGCGGGATGGATAAGTTTATCGGGCCCATATTAGGCACAATCGTATTCGTCATGATTTCGGAGCTCAGCCGGGACTTCAGTTCCTACGCCCCATACCTGTCCGCGGCGGCAATGCTGGTCGTGGCATACCTGATCCCGGGCGGCCTCGCGGGAATACCCGACTTCGTCCGCAGCAGAAGAGGCAGGACGAAACGCATGAACTTTCAAAAGGAGGCCGAATAATTGAAGCTGCTGGAATCTGCCGGCCGACCAGGCGTTTCGGCAACCTGACGGTGGAAAACAGCCTGGACTTCTGCATAGATTAGGGCAAAATAGAGGCTCATAGGCCCCAATAGCGCCGGCAAATCAACCTTCTTCAATCTGGTAACGGGCGTTTTGCCGGTTACCTCGGGGAAGATTTACTATTAGGGCAGGGAAATAACGAAGACATGATCTGATCACTCATGAACATACTAAATTCCTTCGGTCAACAAGGCAATACAGAGGTCTCATCCGATCCGGTTTGGATTGGATGAGACCTTCTTTTCATTGTTTGCTATCTCTTTTCCGCTCACAGCCTGCACGCGGCAGAATATGCGGAGAAGTTCACATCATTCAGCGCACCGGGCTTCAGGCAGTCGCCGGCGGCTACAACCTCCGGAGCGCAGTTCCAGAAGGCCATGACCAGATCGTCGCGGGCCCGGACTCCGCCGCAGAGAACGATGCTGTCGCATTCCAAAACGTGGTCGCCCTCCGCGTCGGCATAAAACACCTTTCCCGGCTCGACCTTTGTCGTTGTCGCGTTCACAACGCCGCGGAAGTTCGGAAGTCTCTCCCAGTATTCCTTCATAGTGTCGTAAAAATGTACGCCCATGTTGTCCGAAGCCAGGGCGAATTTACGCGTCAGCACTGTCACATCATGGCCACAGTCGGCCAGATAGATGCCGGTTTCCGTGCCGGAATCACCGCCTCCGACGATCACGACGCGCTTGCCAAGCTCCTGCTCATGGCCATATACGCCGATAGGCGTCCACGCCTTGACCGTATCCGCGCCCGGTACGGGCGGAATAACCGGCTCAGCTCCGATTGCCACGATCACTGCATCATATGCCTCCGCGGAAATCATGTCCGGCGTCGCCTCTGTATTCATTCTGACTGTGATTCCATCATCTTTTGTGACCTGCCGGATCAGATAGTCCTTATACTCCTTCAACGGCCACTTGAAGTCCGGATAGTCCGCATGTGTCAGCTGGCCGCCCAGCACGCCGCTCTTTTCGTAGATCGTAACGCTGTGCCCGCGCTCCCGGCAGAAAATCGCCGCACGCATACCGGCGGGGCCCCCGCCAATAATCGCGACATTCTTTTTCCGAACCGCCGGTCTGACCATGGACTGCGTACTGTGTGCCAGACCGAGCATGGGATTGACGGAACAGATCGTGCTCCATTTGTTCTTGGGCGGATTGTGGCATTTGTTGCAGCCGATACAGGGGATACGGTCCTCCTTTCTGCCCTCCGCTGCCTTGCGGGCAAACTCCGGCTCCACAATATAGGCTCTGGCCATGTCCACGGCATCGCATTTGCCGGAGGCAATGGCCTCCTCGATCACGTCATAATCTCCAAAACCACCGCTCGGCGAAATCAGCGCCTTTACGCCC
>JBMNQI010000046.1:0-18715 GCA_050944055.1 Oscillospiraceae bacterium
GCATAGAGGGCGAATCGCTGCTTTTGCTGCTGGACCAAAAAGGCATTATGGCTTCGTCGGGTTCCGCCTGCACATCGGGCTCTCTTGACCCGAGCCATGTTCTGCTGGCAATCGGCAGGCCTCATGAAATTGCGCACGGCTCGCTCCGCCTGTCGCTCTGCGAATGGAATACAAAAGAAGAAATTGACTATATTCTGAAGGCCGTTTACGAGATCGTGCCATATCTGCGGAGCATATCGCCGGTCTGGCGCGATCTTGAGGAAGGCAGAAAGCAACATATGCTCTAAAGAAAGGATAATTAATTATGGCGCTGTACAGTGAAAAGGTAATGGATCATTTTACGCATCCAAGAAATGTGGGCGTAATCAAAGACGCCGACGGCATCGGCGAGGTCGGCAACGCCAGATGCGGCGACATCATGAAAATATATTTGAAAATCAATGACGGTATCGTCTCGGACGTAAAGTTTGAGACCTTCGGCTGCGCGTCGGCTATCGCCTCCAGCTCGATGGCGACGGAGATGATAAAGGGCAAACCGCTTAACGAGGTTCTGGCGCTTACGAATAAGGCTGTGGCCGATGCCCTCGACGGTCTCCCTCCTCATAAGCTGCACTGTTCCGTTCTGGCGGAGGAGGCAATTAAGGCGGCAGTCAAGGATTACTATGACAATAACGGGATCGAATATAATCACTCAGACTTCCCCGACTGCGATAACTGTGAATACTGCGGGTTATAACGATGACAACGCGGGAAATGCAGGACGAGATCCTGCGGCTTAAAAGGGAAAACGATATTTGCATACTCGCGCACGCCTATCAGAGCCACGATATCTGGGAGGTCGCCGACTATGTCGGGGACTCGTTCGGATTGAGCCAACAGGCGGAAAAAGCTCCGCAAAAAACAGTTCTGATGTGCGGGGTCCGGTTTATGGCGGAAACGGTTAAGATCCTCTCGCCCGAAAAAAAGGTACTGATTTCGCATCCGGAGGCTGGCTGCCCAATGGCCGACCAGATGGATAAGGAAATGCTTCTGCAGTTGAAGCAGAAGTATTCCGGCTACACTGTGGTCGCGTATATCAACACTACTGCCCAGACGAAAACCGTCTGCGACGTCTGCGTGACCTCATCCTCCGCAGTAAAAATCGTGCGGAGAATCGAGAATCCGAACATTCTGTTCATCCCGGACTGCAATCTCGGCGACTGGATAGCAAAACAGGTCCCCGAAAAGAACATTAAGCTCGTCCGCGGCGGCTGCCCCACTCACCTGCGCATGACCGTCAAGGATGTTGAAAAGGCGCGCAATGCGCATCCGGGCGCGCTGCTTCTCGTGCATCCTGAGTGCCATCCGTCCGTAACAGCTCTTGCCGATTACGTAGGCAGCACGACCGGCATCATGTCTTACGCCGAAAAAAGCAATGCCAAGGAGTTTATTATAGGAACGGAAAACAGCATCGTTGAGCATCTTCAGTTTAAATGCCCGGACAAGAGATTCTATTCCCTGTCAAAGGACTGCGTCTGCCATAACATGAAGCTCACGACGCTTGCCGACGTATTAAACTGCGTAAAAGGCACGGGAGGCGAAGAAATAAATCTTAGCCGCGACGAGATTGCCGGAGCCAGAAAATGCATCGACGAAATGCTGAGGCTGGGCAATGAATAAAAAGGCGTTGATTGCCATGAGTGGCGGCGTGGATTCAAGCGTCGCCGCTTTGCTTATGAAAGAAAATGGCTATGACTGTATCGGCGCGACAATGCGCCTTTTCCAAAACGAAGACGCGGGCATACTGAGCGGGAAAGCCTGCTGCTCGCTCGAGGATACAGAGGACGCACGCAGCGTGGCTTACAGGCTCGGCATACCGTATTACGTATTTAATTTCACATGCGATTTCAGATCACAGGTCATCGAACGCTTTATTTCAGCCTACGAGAGCGGAGAAACGCCTAATCCCTGTATCGACTGCAACCGGTATATGAAGTTCGACAAACTGCTTCGGCGAGCCGAGATTCTGGGATGCGAATGCGTTGTCACAGGCCATTACGCCCGCATTGAGAAGGAAAACAATCGATACATTCTGAAAAAGGCGGTTGACGAAGCAAAAGACCAGAGCTATGTTCTGTATTTCGTTTCGCAGGAGCAGCTTGCGCGCATTATGTTCCCGCTTGGTAACATGCGCAAGGCCGAGGTGCGTAAATTAGCCGAAAAGCATGGTTTAGTCAACGCGGGAAAGCGCGAAAGCCAGGACATTTGCTTTGCGCCTAGCGGGGACTACGCGAGGATAATTAACAAGCTAACGGGCAGGACATATCCGCGCGGTAATTTCATTTCCCGCGAAGGCATAATACTCGGCGAGCATAAAGGTATAATCCGTTATACCGTAGGGCAAAGGAAAGGCCTCGGCCTCTCGCTTAAAGAACCGATGTATGTCTGCAAAATAAATACGGCTGATAATACGGTTACGCTCGGAAGAAATGAAGACTTATATTCAAAGGATTTGGACGCGCGTGACTTCAACTGGATCGTTACTGACAATCCTCCGGAAAAAATGCGCGTAAAAGCAAAAATATGTTACAGGCATAAGGAACAATGGGCAATTGTTACGCCTACCGGGCGCGACTCAATTCACCTGGTCTTTGATGAGCCGCAGCGCGCTATTACAAAGGGGCAGGCCGTTGTGCTGTATGAAGGCGATATTGTTGTCGGCGGTGGAACTATTTGCTGACACATATACGCTTGATACCCATATCCTACCTGCAGTATAATAGGTTTATGTTGGAGGTGCTTATAATGATGGTGTCGACGAAAGGCAGATACGCCCTGCGCGTTATGGTGGATCTGTCGGAACACAATACGGGCGCTTATATCCCACTTAAAGACATTGCCGCAAGGCAGGAAATATCACAAAAATACCTTGAAAGCATTATGGCCGTGCTTTCAAAGGCCGGCTTTGTGGACGCGATCCATGGAAAGGGCGGCGGCTATAAGCTGAACCGGGACCCGAACGAATACACGGTTGGCAGCGTTCTGAAACTGACTGAAGGGACTCTTGCGCCGGTTGCCTGCCTTGATAACGGACATAGTAAATGCGATAGGGCGGCAAACTGCAAAACGCTTCCTATGTGGACTGAGTTGGACCGTCTTATAAATGATTATCTTGAACGTATCACAGTGGGTGATTTGGTTAAAAACGTTTCATCAGGCGATTATGTCATATAGCGCGTATATTTCTTTTTAAAATATGTGATACGCAAAAGCTTTTAAGGAGGGCATGAATGCTCTCCTTAAATTATTTTCAGGACGGAGCATTGTAAAACGCCCGCCGCAGCCTCGCCTGGGCTGCGATTTACCCTGTACACGCTCAATTAAATTTGTTATTTTGCCTAAGAATAAAGACCCCGTATTTACTAGCTTTGTTGCAATCGCTAAAATTGAGGATTTCTTTTGTCTCCGCTGGACATCGACCTGATTGGTAATTTTTGGTATTATAGATATGATTAGTAATTTACATCCGAAAAATGCTTAAGTCTGTTTTATGCCACTTGGCGGCACGCGGAACCCGGAAGCCAAATTTATGACAGGAGGAAAGAAAATGAAAGAAAAAAGGCTTTTGGCGCTGTTTCTCGTTCTTGCAATTGTGTTTTCCTTTGTCGGTTGCAGTTCAGACGCGGACGTGGGAAAAGCAGCTTCGGATACTCCCGCAGCGGCGGAAGTGAACGGTCCTGCGGAGCCTGCAGGCCAAAAGGCTGCGCAGGAATCCGCTTCTTCGAAGAAAGACGACCCTAACGCCAGAGTTCTTCACGTCGGCACTACGGTGTCTGGCGGAGGCTTCCATATCACGGATCACGGTGACACGCTGGCAAACTACCTGATATTTGAGTCCCTTGTCCGCATGGATAACGGTGTTTGCTATCCGCTGCTGGCGGAATCAATAACATGGGCGGATAATCTCACCTGCGAGGTGAAGGTCAAGGAAAACGTGACATTTAACAACGGCGAACCGGTCCTGGGCGAGGACATTCTATATGCCTTCCAGATGTCGGCCAAAGGCATGATGGCAATCAACTTTACGTGCCTCGACATTGAGAACTCATATGTCAAGGACGACGGGATGACGGTAGTTTTCAAGCTCAACTACGAATACGGCCCGTTCGAAGAATATACGCTGGAGATACCCTGTATTGTGGATAAATCCGCCTGTGAGGACTGGGAGGTTAGCGATCCGCGCTGGTGGGATCAGCCCATCACTACCGGTCCCTATCGCATTGTTGAAAACATTTCCGGCTCCCATCTTACGCTTGAAAAGCGGGATGATTACTGGAACAAGGACAACATGCCTGAGTGGGATATGATAGTTATTCATTATTTTTCCGACCAGACGGCCATGTTTGTCGCTTTTGAGAACGGAGAGCTTGATATCGTAATGAACATGGCGTCCACGGACTATGACCGTGTGGTTGCCGGAGACGTCAAGAACGCGGATACTGTCGCATACGGAACGGTTGGTCATAAGGCCAATTACTGCCTCTACATGAATCCGAACCGGCCGGAGTTTAATGATCCTAAGGTACGCGAGGCCATTGCATATGCGATAGACCGCGAGGCTGTCGGCACCGTTTGCTTTGGCGGGCTGTACAAACTGCCCACTTCCGTTCTTTCGGAAAGCACCAGGTATTACAAGAAAACCGGGGCATATGGGTACGATTTGAAATATGCCAAGCAGTGCATGGCCGAATCCTCCTATTCCCAGGGCTTCACCGTGGAGGCAGTCTGCGTCATCGGCGAGGATATTATGTGGGAGGTAATCCAGGGTAACCTGGCGCAAATCGGCATTGACGTGAAAATCAGCACCTACGATATGATGACCGCCATAGGAATGCTTTTGGGAGGCGCAGGAGACGTGATGCTGTCTGCCGCAGGAAACAAATTCTGTGAGCCATATGTGGAGCTTTCCTCCGCTTGTGACGACAGTGGCCTTCCTGTGACCCGTATTATGGATGAGCAGTACAACGAGTGGTTTGACGCCGCGCTGTTCACCACGGATAGAGCCCAGCGCGAAGAAAACTATGCTAAGGTGCAGCAGTGGCTGCACGACAACTTCCAGAGCATTCCCGTCGTAGAGCCGACCTACTCCTATGCGTATCGTACGGACAAAATTTCGTCTGTGGAGATTGACAGCGTTACCAATCCCAACCTCAACAACATCCATTCTAAATAGAGTTATAATATATTAAGCGATAGAGCAAAAGATCCGGCAGGCAGTTTGCCACTGCTTGCCGGATTTCCGTCCGTCAAGCGGCTGCTATCTGGGCGGTTCAGACGCGAGTAAAACTGCGAATGTAAAAGTACATACGATACGCCGCTCTATAAAAACTTTTTATTTCGCGTTTTTCCTTTTTATTGTCGCATTAATAAAACAGTTGTGCTATAATACGTTATGTTTTTTAGCGTGTTTCTAATTTAACTTCTATAACGCTAGGATTAGGAGTAATTAAATGGATATAGTTATTGTCGGCGCCGGTAAAATCGGTTATACCGTAGCAAGCCAGCTTGCGCTTGAAGGGCACGGCATCACTTTGTTGGAAAAAAACGAAGATACGCTGAATCACGCTCTTGGGACTATCGACATAGCGGGCTTTTTGGGCAGCGGCGTAAACAGGTATGTTTTACAGGAGGCCAAGGCGGGAGAAGCCGACCTGTTTATCGCGCTCACTGGCAACGACGAGCATAACCTGCTCGGTTGTCTTATCGCAAAAAAACTCGGCGCAAAAAACACCATCGCCCGCGTAAGGCAGCCTGAATACAACAGCGTAATACCTATTATTGCCGAGGATCTCGGCTTGTCCATGTCCGTAAATCCCGAAAGAGAAACAGCCATGGAAATCGCAAGAATACTTGAATTCCCGCTTGCAAAAAAGGTTGAGACATTTGCTCAGGGAAGAGTTGAGATGATTGACTATGAGGTCGACGTCAACAGCCCCATGTACGGCAAGCTGGTGAAAGACGTTTTTGCCCATATGCGCTCCGCTCTTGTCTGCGCGGTTGAGCGCGGCGGCGAAGTCTTAATTCCTTTCGGCGATTTTTGCTTTGAGAAAGGCGATGTCATGACAATAGTCGCCCCCGCCGGCAATCTGAGCATTTTCTTTAAGGAATCGGGCGTTAAGCATCAGAGTATAAAAAAGGTAATTATATGCGGCGGCGGGCGTCCGTCTTTCTATCTTGCGGAACAATTGCTCTCGCGGCACATAAGAGTATCCATTATTGAGCATGATGCGGCCGTCGCTCAATCGCTTTCCGAGGCGCTTCCCAATGCGGAAATTATTGTAGGCGACGGCACCAGCCAGGAGGTCCTCGATGAGAAGGGCATCTCAAGCGCGGATGCTTTCTGCTGTTTGACCGGCATTGACGAGGAGAACATTCTGGCTGCTATGTACGCAAAGCATATCGCGCCAAAAATAAAAACGGTGACAAAGATTAACCGAACAGAACTTATACCGATTGTTAAGCCTCTGGGAATAGGAAGCATTGTTTCCCCGAAGCTCATTGCCGCCGACAGGGTTTTAAGCTATGTCCGCGCAAAGCAGAACGGGGTCGGAAGTGGCGTTCTCACGATGTACAGTATTGTCAATAACAAGGCCGAAGCCATAGAGTTTGAAGTCAGCAGCGGAAGCAAGCTGATCAACGTCCCGATTCGGGATCTTAAACTGAAGGACAATATAATTCTTGCATGCATTATCAGGAATAGCCAGATTATCTCTCCGCGCGGCAACGATGCGCTTCAAAGCGGAGATTCGGTTATTGTTGTGACGACGCATACGGGTTTTGACGTTCTCGATGATATTATCAGAGGATAGCTGCTCATGAATAAAAGAATGACCGCATATATAATCGGGGTAATACTGCTCGCGGAAGCCGGATTGCTTTTGCTCCCGACTTTCGTCGCGATTATTTATAAGGAATGGCAGCCTCTGCTCTCATTTTTATTAACAGCGGTGTTGGTCTCATTCGTCGGAATCTTCTTATGCCGTATAAAAGTTCCTAAGAAAACCATTTATTCTCGTGAGGGCTTTGTAGCGGTAGCACTTGGCTGGCTTGCCGTCAGCCTTGGCGGCGCGCTGCCTTTTATTATCAGCGGAGAGATTCCCAGTTTTATAGACGCTTTTTTTGAAACCGTTTCAGGCTTCACAACTACAGGCGCCAGCATTTTGAGCTCTGTCGAGACGCTCAGCAAAAGCATTATATTCTGGCGCAGCTTTACGCATTGGATTGGCGGCATGGGAGTTCTGATATTTGTTATTGCCGCTCTGCCTTTGGCAAGCGGGGGCAGCAATATCTATCTTATGCGTGCTGAAAGCCCAGGCCCGGATGTTTCAAAGCTTGTCCCCAGCTCCAGGGGCACGGCTTTTCGTTTATATTCCATTTACTTTGCCATAACAGTGTTGGAAATCGTTCTCCTGCTGTGCTTTGGAAACAGCCTGTTTGATTCGCTGACCCTCTCTTTTGGCACCGCCGGCACGGGCGGCTTTGCAATCAGAGACACTTCTCTGGCGGACTATAACAGCGCGACACAGATTATTATTACAGTGTTCATGACCGCGTTCGGCGTGAATTTCAGCTGCTACTATCTGCTGCTGTTGAAAAAATTCAAGGACTTCTTTAAAAACGAAGAAGTCCGCGCGTATCTTGGCATTCTAATTTGCGCAATTGCGATCATAACCATAAATACAGCCGGGAATTACGATAACGCATGGGTGGCTCTTAAACACGCGGCTTTTCAGGCTTCCAGCGTGATGACCACTACCGGCTATGTAACGGTTGACTTTAATAAATGGCCGGAACTGAGCCGTATGGTAATGCTTCTTATTATGTGCGTCGGCGCCTGCGTCGGAAGCACGGGCGGCGGTATAAAAGTTGCGAGAATCTTGATTTTGGCAAAAGAAGCGTTTCGGCAGTTCAAGTGTGCTGTTTCTCCAAACCGTGTCGAATCAGTCAGGTTCAACGGAAGGCCTGTCGGCGAAGCAATGATAACCGGCATCACATCTTTCTTTATTCTGTATATGATGATGTTTGTTGCTTCGGTTCTCATTTTGTCGTTTGACAATAAAGATACGGTCAGCAACATATCCGGCGTCATAGCCACATTGAATAACATCGGCCCGGGCCTTGGGATAGTCGGAGCGGTCGGAAACTATGGAAGCTACAGCGTTGTTTCAAAAATGGTTTTCATTATCGACATGCTGGCGGGCAGGCTGGAAATCCTCCCCCTCCTTGCCTTATTCTCAAGGAGAACATGGGCCGATTGATATAAGCGATTGTAAACTTGGGTTCAAAATAGAGAGAAGGCGTATCCTGAACCCGCGCTCATTCTTGTAATGTGCCGGCCGGTCAAGGAATACGCCTTATTACTATCTTGTAATGTATTTTGCCGATTGATACGCTAACGGCCTCATGAGATAGCCGCTCTTGCTTCTTGTCTTAGACAATCTCGCCGTTTCGCCTCACTTCAAGGTTCAGCACGGTTAGACGTCTCAATAGAAGCGTCCTCGCGGCAGTTCTTCTTTTCTTTCCGGAGAATCTTCCTGTAAAATTGAATGGCGACAATCAATGAAATTGTGTCAACTATAGGCTGAACGAGCATGCAGCCGTACAGCGGGATTAAACTGTCCAGTATGAAAAGCAGCGGAATATCAAGAACGCCCTTGCGCAGCACGGAGCAAATAAGAGCCTCCTTTGCCTTGCCCAATGCCTGAAACTGAATGATCATAGGGTAGCACAGAGACATCATAGGCATGGCCATGACCATGAGGCGCAGAAAAACGGAGCTGTACGAAATCGTCAGCTCATTATCAATGAACAGGCCGGTAAGCACAGGCGCAAACGCCTCATAGCATACAAGGCATAAAAGAGAAAAGCCAAGAGAAATAGCACAGCCGAATATAAATGCGTCGTGCCGGCGCTTTGAGTTCCCCGCTGCGAAATTATATGCCAAAAGCGGAAGCAATCCGTTTGAAACGCCGATCGAGAAATAAAGCGGCAACAGGTCGAGCTTTCTTACGATACCAAGTCCCGCGACCGCCTCGGTTGCGTATCTGGATACGAATTTCAGTACAGCCGTCACCGCCACGACAGTCAGCGCATACTGCAGCGCCGAGGGAATGCCTATGGTAATAATGCCCTTGATATGCTTCGCGGCGTATATTAGGCGCCTGGGCGAGGGATTGACTACCGTTGTTAAACGCTTTGCTCTTATATACGCAATGAAAAAAATCGTCGCAATCAAATTTGAAATCGCCGTCGCCGCGCCCGCTCCGACCGCTCCCATTCCCAAAAACCTCGGCAGGACGAAAATAGGATCAAGTATAATGTTGCAGACGCCTCCAAGCGAAACGCCCAGAGCCGCAATAAACGCGTTTCCCTCCGCGCGGATTAAAACCGCCAATACGATATTCGATACTGTTACGGCTGCGCCAAAGATGATCACCCACTTTGAATAGCCGAAAGCCAGTTCAAATGTTTCTTCAGTAGCGCCGCACAGGCGCAGAATCGGTGAGGAAAAGCGCCAAAAAATAATTGAAAACATTACTGCGCTGATAAGCCCGCCCCAAAAAGAAACGGCTGATATTTGTTTAGCTTTTTCAGCGTCTTTCTGCCCGAGCGAACGTGCTAACATACTTGCGCCGCCGACCGCGAACAGGTTGGATACCGCCGTCAGCATAATAAACGACGAAGAAACTACGGTAACCGCCGCCGTTTGCTTAGGCTCGTTTAACAGCCCTACAAAATATGTGTCCGCCAGGCTGTAGATTAATACGATCATCTGACTGGCTATCGAAGGGATAATCTGTTTTAATACCGCCCTGCGAACCGGCATTCTTTCAAATAGATATGTTTTATCCACAGCCTGTGCCATTTCGTTTCTCCCTACTCTTTTAAGCAGACGGTAAGCAATCATCAACTCTATTGCATGATGCAGGCCTTGAGCCGCCAACGCCCTATATACACTCATGTTTTCAATTTTTCTTCACTTTACATCAGGCGCGTATAAAGCGCATTGTTATATCAGCCGTTTTCTTTCTAAGCATATACAGAAACCTCCATTTTGGTATATTGTACCACATTGGAGGTTTTGTATCAATTCTATAGTTTTACTCCCACTCGATTGTCGCGGGAGGCTTTGGGGTTATGTCGTAGATTACGCGGTTTACATGGCGCACTTCGTTGACTATTCGGCTCGAGGTCCTTTCAAGGACCTCATACGGTACTCTAGCAAAATCCGCGGTCATAAAATCTGTGGTGGTAACAGCGCGCAGGCCGATAGTGTATTCGTAAGTGCGGAAGTCTCCCATTACTCCGACGCTCTGCACATTTGTCAGTATTGCGAAGTATTGGCTTATACTGCGGCTGAGACCTGCTCTTCCCACTTCCTCGCGGAAAATGGCGTCAGCTTCGCGAAGTATATCCAGCTTTTCCTTCGTAATCTCTCCTATGACGCGGACCGCGAGGCCCGGGCCCGGAAACGGCTGGCGCCAGACGATCTCGGGCGGTATCCCGAGCTCAAGCCCTGCCATGCGAACCTCGTCCTTAAACAGCATTCTCAAAGGCTCTATGACCTCTTCAAAATCTATTGCGTCCGGCAGGCCGCCCACGTTATGATGGCTCTTTATAACTGCGGAATTGCCTGTTCCCGACTCTATTACGTCGGGGTATATCGTGCCCTGAACCAGATAATCAACTTTACCGAGCTTTTTGGCCTCCGCTTCGAAGACGCGGATGAATTCTTCTCCTATGATCCTGCGCTTTTTTTCGGGTTCCGTTACGCCGGCCAGCTTCCTGAGAAATCGCTCGCTTGCGTCGACGCGAATAAAATTCATCTTGAATTTGCCGCGGCAGATCCTCTCGACGTCGTCGCCCTCGTTCTTCCGGAGCAGGCCGTGATCGACGAATATGCAGGTCAGCGCGTCGCCGACGGCCTTATGCACCATAACGGCTGAGACGGTGGAGTCCACGCCGCCCGAGAGGGCGCAAAGCACTTTTTTTCCGCCCAGCTTCTCCCGGAGCTCTTTCACGGTATGCTCTACATAGCCGTGCATCTCCCACCCGCCCGAGCACTTGCAGACATCATAAAGGAAGCTGTTAATCACTTCCTTGCCAAACTCCGTGTGCTCAACCTCGGGGTGGTACTGGACGGCGTAAACGCCCTTTTCCGTGTTTTCCATCGAGGCTGCCGGGCACGTCGATGTGCTGCCCGTAACTTTATAGCCTTCGGGCGTCTTCGCAATATAATCCATGTGGCTCATCCATACCGTGGACTTGCGCGGAACTTTTTTATACAGGACGCTCTCCCCCGCCGTCAGTTCGACGCGGCCGTATTCGCCTTTGGGGGCCGTCAATACGGTACCGCCCTCAAGCCCTGCGATCAGCTGAGCTCCGTAGCAGATGCCTAAAACCGGTATCCCGAGGCTTAATACGGCCGGATCGCAGGTCAAAGATTCCGGGTCGTAAACACTGTTCGGGCCTCCGGTGAGAATCAGGCCCTTCGGGTTCTCGGATACAAGCCTTTCCGGCTTTACGCTGTGCGGCAGCACCTCGCAGTAAACGCCCAGCTCGCGCACGCGGCGGGCTATGAGATGGCTGTACTGTCCCCCGAAGTCGAGGACTATTATCTTTTCCATCCGCTACCTCCTGATATCTATATCTCCGATGTTTATCGGCACAAGGTCGCGGGCTTTGCCGCGGCGGCGCGCCGTTACGCAGGCTCTTGCCGTATCAACCGAGGTGACGCAGCCGACCGAGTGTTCTACCGCGCATCGTCTTATTTTAAAGCCGTCAGTCTGGTGTCCCCTGTCCTTCCGGCTCGGCGTGTTTATAACCATGTCTATATCGCCCTGACGTATGCGGTCGAGAATGTTGGGCGACGGCTCGGAGGCGCGCCGCAGTATAGACGACGGTATTCCGGCGTTGGCGAGTATCTTTGCCGTGCCTTCCGTTGCTAAAATCTCGACACCCATGTCGTGCAGGCTGCGGGCTATTCCGATTATCTCTCCCTTGTCCTCGTCGCGTACAGTTATAATTACCTTGCCGCCTTTGTCGGGCACACGCATGTTGGACGCCTTAAACGCTTTTAAGAGCGCCTGCGGGAACGTCTCGGCAATCCCGAGAACCTCACCTGTGGATTTCATCTCCGGCCCCAGGCCGGTATCGACGTCGGTAAGCTTCTCAAACGAGAACACGGGGACTTTGACCGCGAAATACTTAGATTCCCTGTATAGGCCGGTACCGTAGCCCATATCGCGAAGCTTTTCTCCCAGCATCGCGCGCGTTGCAAGCTCGATAATTGGGACTCCCGTCACCTTGCTTATATACGGTATCGTCCGGCTCGAGCGGGGGTTGACCTCAATGACATAGACGCGGTTGTTAAAAATGATGAACTGGATGTTTATAAGCCCAACCACGCCTATTTCATTGGCAAGCTTTTGAGTATACTCGGTAATTGTATCCATATGGGAAAGACCGACGCTGACGGGGGGATAGACAGATATGCTGTCGCCGGAGTGTATTCCGGCCCTCTCCAGATGCTCCATTATACCGGGTATAAGAATGTCCTCTCCGTCGCAAACCGCGTCGACCTCAACCTCGCAGCCCATGAGGTACTTGTCGATAAGTATCGGGTGCTCCTGGACCTCACGGTTTATTATCTCCATAAACCGCTCTATATCATCGTCGGAATATGCTATCTCCATACCCTGCCCGCCAAGTACATATGAAGGGCGTATAAGCACCGGGTATCCGATTTCATTGGCTGCGCACAGCGCCTCTTCAGTTGTGAAAACGGTGCGTGCGTCGGCCTTTGGAATATCCGTCCGCTGGAGCACAATATCGAATTTCTTCCTGTCCTCGGCCTTGTCCACGCCTTCGGCGTCGGTTCCGAGTATGTTAACTCCCATCTCAGTAAGCGCCTGAGTAAGCTTTATGGCAGTCTGGCCGCCGAACTGGACAACAGCGCCCCAGGGCTTCTCCGTCCTGACCACGTTTTCAACGTCCTCCGGTGTCAGAGGCTCAAAATAGAGCCTGTCGGACACGTCGAAATCCGTTGAAACAGTCTCGGGGTTGTTGTTGATTATTATCGCCTCGTAACCGAGCTTTTTAAGCGCCCAGACGCTGTGGACCGAGCAGTAGTCAAATTCAATGCCCTGCCCGATTCGTATCGGGCCGGAACCAAGTACGAGAACTTTTTTCTTTCCGCTTCCGGAATCGACGGCCTCGTTATCGGCGTCATACGTGCTGTAATAATAAGGCGTCTCGGCGCTGAACTCGGCGGCGCAGGTGTCAACCATTTTAAAAACCGCATGTATGCCGTACTCTTGGCGAAGATTGTAAACCTCTTTCTTCGTCATCCCGGAGAGATTTGCAATAAGCTCGTCCGTAAATCCAAGTGCCTTCGCCCTGTGAAGCGTGTCGTAATCCGGCTTACCTTGTTCCCGTATAATGTTTTCAAGATTAATGATATTTTTTATGCGGTCGAGAAACCACACGTCCACCTTAGTTACCGCGTTTATATCCTCCGGGCTGATGCCCCGCCTCAAGGCCTCGGCCATGACAAACAGCCTCTGGTCGTCAATCAGCGCCAGCCTATGATAGATTTCGTCGGTCGAAAGCTCCGCCAGAGACGGCAGATACAGCTGCTTTGCGCTCTGCTCAAGCGAACGCACCGCCTTCATTAAAGCGGCCTCGAAGCTGTTGCCTATCGCCATAACCTCGCCTGTCGCCTTCATCTGCGTGCCGAGAGTGCGGCTTGCGGATACGAATTTGTCAAAAGGCCACTTCGGTATTTTTATCACGCAATAATCCACAGTCGGCTCAAAACAGGCGAAGGTCTTTCCCGTGACGCTGTTCGGTATCTCATCGAGCGTGTAGCCTAGCGCTATTTTGGAAGCCACCTTTGCTATCGGGTAGCCCGTCGCCTTGGACGCGAGGGCCGACGAGCGGGATACGCGGGGATTTACCTCTATGACCGCGTACTCAAAGCTCTCGGGATTGAGCGCAAACTGAACGTTGCAGCCCCCTTCTATGCCGAGCGCCTCAATAATGTCAAGCGCTGATGTCCGGAGCATCTGGTATTCCTTGTCCGATAGCGTCTGACACGGCGCTACCACTATGCTGTCGCCCGTATGGACGCCAACGGGGTCTACGTTTTCCATGCTGCATACTGTTATTACGTTGCCCGCGCCGTCGCGCATGACCTCGTATTCAATCTCTTTCCAGCCTGAGATGCATCTCTCAATAAGCACCTGGCCGACGCGGGACATCCTTATGCCGCTTGAAGCGATCTCGATCAGAGATTTTTCCTCATACGCGATTCCCCCGCCGGTTCCTCCGAGCGTGTACGCCGGGCGGACTATTACGGGATAGCCTATCTCCGCTGCGTAGGACAGCGCGTCCGCTACGCTTTCAACGACCTTGGAGTCAACGCAGGGCTGCCCTATTGAGAGCATCGTATCCTTGAAGCCCTGCCTGTCTTCGGCCTTGCGTATTGAATCCGGACCGGTCCCCAGCATACGCACGTCGTATTTTTCAAGCGTTCCGTCCTCGTACAGCTGCATGGCAAGATTGAGGCCGGTCTGGCCGCCAAGCGTCGGCAGTATGGAGTCGGGGCGTTCCTTGTCTATAATCGCCGTAACGGAGACGGCTGTCAGAGGCTCGATATAGACCCTGTCCGCAATATCCGTATCTGTCATTATTGTAGCGGGGTTGGAGTTCACAAGCACGACCTCCACGCCCTCCTCTTTCAGAGAGCGGCAGGCCTGCGTGCCCGCGTAGTCAAATTCGGCAGCCTGGCCGATTATTATTGGGCCGGAACCAATTACCAGGACCTTCTTAATATCCGGATTCTTAGGCATTGACCTGGCACCCCTTTATCATGGAAATAAACTCGTCAAACAAATACTCCGTATCGGCCGGCCCTGGGCAGGCTTCGGGATGGAACTGCACGGTAAATATATGGCGGCGCTTATATACGAGGCCCTCAACCGTTTTGTCGTTCGCGTTTATATGGCTTACCTCTGCCACTTCCGGCTTAACCGAATCCGCCAGGACCGTATACCCGTGGTTCTGCGACGTTATATACACGCGGTTTCGCGTTAAATCGCGGACGGGATGGTTGCCTCCTCGGTGCCCGTATTTAAGCTTTACCGTATCCGCCCCTGTCGCAAGCGCCATAAGCTGGTGCCCCAAACAGACTCCGAACACGGGAATGTCCGATTCATATATTATACTCAGTTCGCGCACTATATCGGCGCAGTCCTTCGGGTCTCCCGGCCCGCCGCTGAGCATTAAGCCGTCGTACCCGCCGCGTAAGATTTCTTCAGCCCCGGTCGTAGCCGGCAGTACAGTTACGTCGCAGCCGCGCTTAACAAGGCATTGGACCATGCCGCGCTTTACACCGAAGTCCATCAGCGCCACCTTCGGGCCATTGCCTTTTATGTTCAGCGGCTCGGAACGGGTCACGCGGTATACGGGTTTTTTTATCCTGTAGTCCCGTATTCTTTTTAGAACCTCATCAAGGCAGAAATCCCGCGCGGTTATCATCGCGTTCATCGTGCCTTCGTCGCGGAGTATGCGCGTCAGCTCGCGCGTATCCACATCCTCAATCCCTGTCACGCCGTTTTCCTTCAGGTATTCTCCCAGGGACCCCTCACACCGGAAATTGCTGCCCCGCTCCGACAGGCGGCGGATTATCAAAGCTTCCGGCCACACGTGGCCGGTTTCGTTATCCTCTTTATTGACTCCGTAGTTTCCGATGAGCGGGTACGTCATGATAACGCCCTGGCCAGTGTACGAGGGGTCGGTCAGCGCCTCCTGGTAACCTACCATAGAGGTATTGAAAACCATCTCAAAAACGCGCTCGGACGAATCGCCTATAGATTGGCCGTAAAAAACTCTCCCGTTTTCAAGTATCAGGGCTGCCTTCAAACCGCTTACCCTCCCATAAAAAATTCCTTCGAAAGATTTTACATCATCAGCCGTTCAAACGCAATATAAATCGTGTCTCTTTTCAATATTGTGCAGTATTTGCTGAAAATCCCCCGGAATAAAGACGCCAAATAAGGCAAAAACTCATGATTGAACGGGGGCATTGAAAATTGGCAATTGTATTTGTAAGAGTCATAGTGCTTTATCTGCTGATAATAATAGCAATGCGTGTCCTTGGAAAGCGCCAGATTGGCCAACTGGAACCGGGAGAGCTGGTACTTGCACTTATTATAGCCGATATTGCGGCGGTCCCGATGCAGGATATGGGCATTCCCCTTTTGTTTGGCATCCTGCCAATTATCATACTCGTTTCCGTTTCTTTGCTTATTTCCGGCTTAAGCGTTAAGAACATCCGCTTCCGGACCTTCGTAAGCGGAAAATCAAGCATAGTCATAGAGCGCGGAGAAATCGTGCAGTCCGAAATGAAAAAAAACCGCATCACCGTCGACGAGCTGTTTGAGGAGCTTCGTCTTCAGGGCGTATTGGATATTTCGCAGGTCAAATACGGCATTCTTGAAACAAACGGGCGAATGTCCGTAATTCTTTGGCCGTCAGAAAAACCGCCCTCGGCGGCCATGATGAACATGGAGGCCAAAGGCGGCGATCTGCAGACAATTATTATTAATGCCGGAAGAGTTCTTGATAAAAACCTTCAATTAATCGGCCGGAGCCGGAGCTGGCTTGAAAACGAGCTTAAGTCGCGCAAGATAGCTTCGCCTGACGAGGTTTATCTTATGACCCTCGACACGGGCGGGCGTGTTTATATATCAATGCGGCAGCCTCTGATAAATAAAAAATAAGAGTGAAGTTAATATGAAAGTTATAATAATATCTCTTGCCGTTTTGATACTATCTATGTTTCTCTGTATTGCAAACATGTTCGTTATTAACAGAAAAACAGAAGTAATGCTGTCCCTGGTTAACGAAAGCCTCGCCAGCGTACGCGAAGGCGACTTAAAAACAGGCCGTGAAAAGCTTGCCGAAGCCCAAATCCTCTGGGAACGCGACAAAACCTATTTCTGCTGCGTACTGCGCCATTCCGAGACGGACGAGATATACACTCAGTTCCAAACTGCCATGGGAAGCCTTGATTCAGGGGACAAAGAAGACTTCAGCTCTCAATGCTCAATGCTGATCTCGCATATTGAGCTGATACAGGAGACTGAGGCCCTCACCTTCGGCAATATAATGTAAATAATCTGCCGCTTCTCTTTTTCTATTCGCTCTTGTTCGAGTATATTTCGCGCCACGTATTGGAATTTATCCTTTGCGCTATCATAGAGGATGCACCTTGCATTTTCCGGCAGTGTCGCACCGGTTTCTAATGGATTCCGGGTGTATACACATAGTCCCGCCCACATCCTCTCATACCCATCAATTCCCTTAAGAAATGATAAACCTGAGAAAACACGTAAATCGTGCAGTCTCAGGTTTTTTCGTACAGCATGTGTTAAATTCGGGAGACGTCATGTTACAGAGCCATACCTGCTGAAGTTCAATGCACTGGTCAACTAATCTATATTGGCATATTAATTACTTATCCTCAAGCAGCTTTGAAAGCTCCGACATGAATGTGTCCAGGTCCTTAAAATGCCTGTAAACGGAGGCAAAGCGCACATAGGCCACCTCGTCGACCTCGCGGAGCTTCTCCATAACGAGCTCGCCTATTCTGGAGCTGGAAACCTCCCGTTCCATCGAATTCTGAAGCGTCAGCTCTATCTCAGACGCCATACGCTCAAGCTCGGCCATGGGTACCTGTCGCTTCTCGCACGCCCGCATCATCCCGCCCAGTATCTTTCCCTTGTCAAAGCTCTGGCGGGTTCCGTCCTTTTTGATAACAATCAGAGGCAGGCTCTCCATTGTCTCATAAGTCGTAAAGCGCTTCTGGCAGTTTAAACATTCGCGCCTTCGCCTTATACTGGAGCCGTCTTCCGAAGGCCTGGAATCAACAACCTTACTTTCAAGGCATCTGCAATACGGGCATTTCATTACCTGCGCCTCCCCTGCTCCCGGGAATAACAATCCTTATATGAAATATATTGATGAGTTATCCCGAATTTAAAACAATAATAGCACAGGATAAATAAAAACACAATATCTGGTATTAAATTGCGTCAATAATAACATCAAGAAGTGTTGTCGGCGTAACAGTCATATTCGCTAACAGCTCCTGGAGGTGCAGAGCGAAAGCAATATCCGTTGTGACATCGTCAACACATTTTACCGTCTTTTCCCCATCACACCGTGCTTCAACCCGTATGCCGAGCGACTCCCCAACCTCACGCCTTCCGGAACGGAGCGGTTTTGCGAAAACGCAGTAGCGCAGAAATATTACCTTACCTTCTTCAGTTACCGCCTTCGTTTTTCTTTCGCTGATGGTTCTAATCTTTGTCGCCTCCTAAAAAATAGTTGTAATTGTAATAATATACAATTTTATCAAAATATCCAGTATTATTTATCAGAAGTTTCGACATAGAAAATGGAAAAATACTAAGTATTGTCCAGTTTGTTACAATAATTACTGTATTTTGTCGAACCATGACGATATTTTTATTCTATTTTCTGTTTAGAATCTATGTTTTTACAGTAAAACTGCCTGTTGAAAATAGACAAAGCGTCGATCTGTGGGCGGCGTAATTAAGATTTGGCGGCGTATCTGCAGGCGGCGGAATTAGGCTTTGGCGGCTTATCC
>JBMNQI010000047.1:0-18165 GCA_050944055.1 Oscillospiraceae bacterium
CTCCTACTTTTCCTCTCCGCCCCCGGAAAAGTGCCTCGATGACGAGTGATGCGGGCGAAGAAAGCTGTGCGGCAAGGAGCATGCTTCTGTTCTTATGCGGAGCTGCGTGTGTGAATAAGGCAAAGGCGGGCAGGGCGGATGACATTGTTCCGTGTATCAACTGCTTATACTGCCTCGATGATTTTAAGGATACCGCTATTCTTGCGCGGTCAATCATAACAGCGTGAAAAACAGGGCCGAAGTGCTGCGAAGCCAGTCACTGCGGCCCTGTTTTTGTATGATTTGGGAAACGCAAAAAACGTGTTAATAATGGCGTGGAAAACGGTCATTCATCGAAAACTATACCGCAGGAAGCTTTTACAATAAGAAATAAACGTCTTTAAATCATCTGTGAGCTTTTTGTCCTTATGGTAGACCAAATCAAAAGTGCGCTCAAGCTTCAGCCCGTTTATCGGACAGGTCCAAAGTATGCCTTCCGCCGCCTCTTTCTCCAAAAGACGCTGTGATATAACCGTTATCCCGTGTCCGTCTATAACGGCGTTTTTTATTGCCTCTGGCGAATAACTGGTCCACGCAACGTAGTATGATACGCCCCTGGATAAAAGCTCGGTTTCCAGCTGGGCCCTGGTGCCGCTTCCCTGCTCGCGCAGAATAAGCGGCTGGCCTGTCAGCTCCTCGGGATTGACCGAATCACGGCCAAAAAACACATGACTTCGACCGCACGCAACTACCAGCCTGTCGTCAATAGCAGGTATCACAATAAGGCTTTCATTTTGAATTTTTCCTTCCACCAGAGCGATATCCAAGCCGTTGCATAACAGCTGTTCCTCCAAAATGTGCGTATTGGCTACCAACACTTCCGGCAGGAGGCCCTCAATCCTTTCGCGCATGCCGGATAAAAAAGGGCTCAGCACGCTTGTGCCTACGGTGAGCGATGCGCCGATACGCAGGACGCGCCGGCTTCTGGAACTCTTCATGGCCATTTCCAGCTGCCGGCTGGCAGCCAGTATGGTTTGGACATATGCGAGGAGCTCCTCGCCTTCCCGAGTAAGGTAAAGCGTGCGCGAGAGCCTTTCAAACAGACGTGTTCCATACTCCTGCTCGATTCTGGTAATAACCTGGCTGACAGACGAGGGCGATATGTAAAGCTCCTCCGCCGCCAAACTCATTTTTTGGCGCCGCGCCACTTTTGAGAATATTTCCATGTCCCTGAGCGTCATATTATCACCTATTTGCAGATAAATTAAGTAAACACTTAAGCTAACCACAATTAATTTAATATTTTTATTACAAATATGCAAGTGATAAAATGAAACTAAATAAATAAGAGGTGATAATATGGTACTTGGGTTGATAGTCTGCCTTGCAGCCGCGGTGCTGGCTATGTACCTCGGAGGGCTTCAGCATTTTGTCGGTTCGCCGATGATAGGCCTATTCTTAGGCATTGTCATAGCTAATGTGTTTAGCCCCGGCATAATCGACAGATTTAAGCAGGGCGCGGGATGGGCGTCGAAATACCTGCTCAAAGCCGGGATAATACTCGCCGGCGGGACTCTGAGCTTTAGAGCCGTTTTGGGGGTCGGTCTATCCGCGCTGCCGCTTATCGCTTTCAATATCTGTTTGAGTTTTCTCGCCGCTTGGGCAATAGGACGGCTCATGGGAGTTTCACCGAATACGCGCGTGCTGGTGGGCGGAGGCACTGCGATATGCGGCGGCACCGCGATCGCGACGCTGACGCCTATTATAAAAGCCAAGGAGCATGAAATGGCTTACGCGATGACGGCTATATTCCTTTTCGACATACTGGCCGCTATCATGTGGCCGTATGCGGCCCGTTGGCTTGGACTTTCGGCCGGCCAATACGGTATTCTCGGAGGACTTGCAATAAGCGACACATCGAGCGTAACCGCGGCCGGGGCCACATTCGACGCCATTTCAGGCGTTAAGGCTGCCGCGACTGTTAACGGCGATGTGCTGACCGGCGGACAGATGGCAATCATCGTTAAACTGACCAGGACGGTCATGCTGGTTTTCGTGGCTCTGGCCGTAATGCTGGTGTCCACGTTCAAAAAGGACAAGGCAGGGAATATGAGCGCGTCCGGGGATAGCAGTTTCTTGACGAGGGTCGCGAAAGCCTTCCCTTTGTTTGTGCTTGGGTTTTTAGTTATGACGATACTTAACACCGTTGTCAGGTTTTCCGAAATCAGCCTTGGCTCTTTAACTTTGTCAAGCCTGCTGTCTAAGTCTTACAAATTCCTGATTACGGCGGCGCTTGTGGGCATAGGATTTAAGATTAAGATAAAAAGCCTGTTTACGGAGGGGTTAAAGCCGATACTCCTGGGCGGCTGCACATGGTTTGCCATAGCTTTATCCACACTGGCTTACGTACTGATTTTTGCTTAAAGACTTCTTGCTGGTTGAAAAAAAGATCTCCGGCTTTTATCCGGAGATCTAATTTTATCTATTCGTATTCTATTAAAGGCGGCGGGCCGTTTAAATTCCTTACGGCTTTAATGTAGTAGCCCACCGTCAAATTCATGTAAGGCGTTAAAAAGACGTTCAATGCGCCGTAAGTCAGAGCCGCTAATATGAGCCAGACTATGAAGCTTAGCAATAGAATAAAGAACTCCGCGCGGCGGCCGGAAACAATTTTCCTGCACTCCCGGAGGGCCTGCCTTACTGTCAGCCCGGGGTTCTCGGCAAGCAGAAAAAACGAAACGATATATGAAGAAGAACGCAGAACGGCGGCGATCGCACCGACTACGGCGAGAGCCGCGCAAAGAATCAAAAGCTGCGCCGCGACCGCCTCAGCCATGCTTAATTTCAGAATCAAAAGCAATATAACGGCGGCCGGGATGGAAAAAACCACCCACCAAAAAGCCGCGAGAAGGGAAACGGCGACGGTCAGGAAGATGCTGCGGATTATTCTGTCGCCGGAAAGGAACCATTGCATGATGTCCCTCAGGCTGGCCTCAGAGCCGTTTATAAGCTTCATCGCGATTTCATACAGACCGAAGCGCAAAGGAGTAACGACCATAAACACGATTATAGACACAAGTATGGTGACGACCGTATAGCGCCAGTCCCAGATCCCCGGAAGCTTTTCCAGATAACTGCTCATCCAGTTCATATATGAGTCGACGCTCTGCAGGGCGGACTCGGGAATCGCCGAAAAAACAGGCGAAACCCTGGCCTGGAACAGGTCCAGAAGGCGTGAAACGACCTCAAGTATAAGTGCGGAGACTGCGCATACCTTCCAATTCAGGCCGAAGCTCCGCTTGGCCTCAAGTTTTATCGCAAGTCGGTTTATGCTGGGACCTTTCATTGACTCTCCCTTCCGAAGACCGGGCAGTAATCCGCCGCGTCGGCGCGCCTGAGCTATAAACGGGCGCCGCCCTCATTCAGATAAGCTAAAGCGCGGGAGGCGAAAGAAATGCTTTCTCAGGGCGGCTGCCGGCGGCATTTCTCCATGCCACGGGCGCCAAAGCAGAATTTGGCTTTCCCGTATGAAAAACGCACGCTCTGCAAGCCGCGCCTATGTAGATCTGCCTGTGTTTAGTCCTGCTCAGGCGTCTCAGCCGGAGGCTCCCCGGGGGAAGGCGAGGGCTCCGGAGGTATCGTAGGCGAAGGTTCCGGAGAGGGCGTAGGGGTCGGGAAAGGAACAGGCGGCTCGGTCGGCTCCGGTGTTGGTGAGGGAGAGGGTGTCGGCTCGAGAGGCAAAGTCTCCGAAGGCTCCGGGTCAGGCGTCGGGCTGAGCTCCCCGACGGCTACAAGCACGACCTTGTCCCTCTTTGTGTAGTAGCTGCTGGCTTCGAGCTTTGAAGATATCTTCGTCCCGTTCTCATCATATATATGCCTGTAGGTAACGACCGAATAACCTGTGCTGCCGGTGGTTTTAACGTAGGAAGTGCCCGGGGCGACAGAGGGATCCTCTTTTTCGATTGTATCGAACGGGTAGGTGGCCGTTATGACATAAGTCATCTCGACACGCGTCTTATCGGTCTTTGTGCCGAGCAGGCGGACTTTGACCATGCCGTCCTCAAGCTTGGACTCGATCTTTATCGGGTATTCGGTGTTGTTTTTGAATTTGAGGTCCGTTGTGCCCCAGTTGACAGTAGCGTCCATGCCGAAGGGGAGATAGGATACCGTGAATTGGTGGCAGACGCGCTCGACGATCTCGAGATTTGCCAGCAGGGCCGTCATGTATATTGTGGAGCTGACCTGGCATATGCCCCCGCCGACCTCGTCGACTACATTGCCGTTTACATAGGCGTGGGCATACTTGAAGCCCCGCTCAATCGTGCGCTGGCCGACGGTATCGTTGTAGCTGAAAACTTCCCCGGGTTTGAGGACCGTCCCGTTTATAGCGGACGCCGCAAGATTTATGTTGTTGTTGCGGTTTGAGTCGTTTGTGACGTAGGTGGAATACTCAGACAGTACGTCCTTAAACAGCGTTGCGGAAATTGTCGACGCCAGGATCTCGGGCTGAGTGACGTTTATGTCCAGAGCTACTATTTTGCCGGGCTCCGCGCCGTCGACAAGCGCTTTAAGCTCGTCAATGTCAAAATCCTTCCCCGTTACCTCGGGTACGATATTCATGTCGTCATCAAGATAAGCGTCAACAGGCTCTGAATACACCTCGTTGTATATAGCCTGATAGTCCGGCTCCTCGGGCGCGTCAACCTCCGGCTCGAATATGATGTCCGAAAAGTCGGGCTTTGTGAAAGCAGCCAGGACAATCTGATATAGTTTGTCCTCGTTATAATGTATGCCCGTTACTCCTTTTTTAATAAGTATTTTATCCTCCGCGACAAGCAATGCATACTTCTGGGTCTCCGCGGAGTATTTCTTCACTGCGTCCTGGACGTACCTGCGCAGAACATCTTCGTCCGGTCCCGCGTTGGAAACGGCAAAATCCCTTGGCCTGAGCTGTGAAGAAATAAGCCTCACGCCTCCCGCCAGAAATCCTCCGCGGCCGAAAGCCCATGCTTTTTCCAGGGCGGAATTGAGATCGATGCCGCCCATTACCTCAGATATCGGAATGTCCAGGGTATTGCCGTAACCCATGTCCACATGCAGGCTTTCGCCGCCGGAGACAGAGGCGACGGCGGAGGATGCCTCTTCGTATGTCATGCCGCCGATATTAACTCCGGCAACGCTTATATTGGGGAAAACGCTGTCGCGGGCGTTGGCCGCAACGCAGCATACCAGGTACGCCGCCGCAAGCAAAGCGGCAGCCGCCCCGGCAATTATCGGGATGTACCTGCGATTTTTATCATTTTTTACCTGTCTTTTTCCTATGTTGATCGCCGCCTATCCGTATGGTTTAGGATATGGTATTGGAATCCTATTATATAGCTTTTTCGGCGTAATGCAATTACAAAGCGGTTACTATTTCGACATAATTCGAAATATAATCTGCCCTCGCGCAAGCTTAGACAGTGGCACCCTGCCGGCAATTACATTCTGTCCCAAAATTCGCCGATTATTGAGTTGGAAAGAAGGAAGCCCGCGTCCGTCAGGCGAAAACGGCCGTCCCTGATTTGCCCCAGGCCGCGCTCGGCAAGTTCCTCGCAATAGGGCAAAAACCTGCCTGTTTCTATACCATCCGCCGTCCTGAGGGAGAGCATCAGACGCTCTTTTTCGCGCTCCGGGCCGTCCGGAGAACTATCCTCGGAAAGAGGCGGCGACACGGGGCAGCGGAGGTAGGATTCGAGGTCCGCCGCGGCTGTGAAACGCCGGCCTCCGAAGTCCGAGGCCGCGGCCGGCCCAAAACCGAGGTATTCTTCCAAACGCCAGTATTTGAGGTTATGACGGCATTCAAAGCCGGGCTTTGCCCAGTTGGACACCTCATAATGAATAAAACCGGCGTCGGCCAGCAGAGCGCACGCCTCAAGGTACATATCGGCCTGGAGGTCACCGTCAGCCTCGCGGAAGCGCTCATACAGCCTGGTGCCCGGTTCGGGCGTCAGAGCATACAGGCTCATATGCGTCAGAGGGAGCGAGAGGGCAGTCCTAATACTCTCCCGCCACGTTTCCATGGTCTGGCCCGGGAGCCCGTATATAAGGTCCGCGTTAATATCGTCAAAGCCCGCCTTGCGCGCTGCGAGGACTGATTTTATAGCCCGGGAAGCGTCGTGAACGCGCCCTGCACTTTTAAGCTCCGAATCAATAAAGCTCTGCACCCCGAGGCTTACGCGGTTAAACCCCGCTTCGCGCGCTTCCGCCAGAAAAGAGTCCGGCGAACTCTCGGGGTTGGCCTCCAGGCTTATCTCGGACAGTGGTTGGACGTTGAAAACCTCAAAAATGTTTCGGAGCAGCCCCGACAGGCGCGAGGAACCGAGCAGGGAAGGTGTGCCGCCGCCGAAAAAAACAGTGTCGGCGCATACGCCTTTGTAAGCCCTGAATTGGCTGTTCAGGGCGGAGCAATATGCGTCCATCAGGTCGCCGCGCCCTTTTAGCGAATAAAAGGCGCAGTAATCGCATTTAACCATGCAAAATGGGATGTGAATATAGAGCCCGGTCATTTCGTCACCCCGCATGTGGATTATATGCGCAAACATAAAAAACGTCAAATCAGAAAATTATTTCTTGCATTAGCGTGCTAATATGATAAAATGTCTGTGATAAATAATCATACCGGAGGAGTTATTATGAAAAACAGATTTAAGCCTTGCGCTCTTATTCTCGCGCTCTTAATGTGCGTTTCGCTTTTCGCGGGCTGCAGTAAGAGCAACGAGCCGGGATATACCGCCGTTGACACGCAGGCAAACGCGCTTATGGAGGTCAAATCAGGAACGGCCGACGTCGCGATTATAGACTACACGATGGCTAAGACAATGACCGGCGAGGGCACCGATTACAGCGACCTCCAGATTATAGACGGAATCGAGCTGGCCGTAGAAGAATACGCGATCGGCTTCCGCAACGGCAGCAATCTTGTAGGCCAGGTAAACGACGCGATGAATAAGCTGCTGCAGGACGGCACGCTGGCTGAAATTGCTGAGAAATATGACCTCACGCTCTCAATGCTGGAAAGCTTCACACCCTCGGATGAGGCGGGAACGGCGGAGGAGGACGACTGGGCTTATATACAGGAAAAGGGCAAGCTTATAATAGGCATAACCGAATATGCCCCGATGAACTACTATGATGAGAGCGGCCGCTTAATAGGCTTCGACACCGAGTTTGCAGAGGCGGTCTGCGAAATTCTGGGCGTGACCCCGGAGTTTATAGTTATAAACTGGGACACCAAGGAGATAGAGCTTCAGGCTAAGAGCATCGACTGCATATGGAACGGGCTGACAGTTACAGAAGAGCGAAAGGAAAACATGGACTTCAGCGCCTCCTACATAAAGAACATGCAGGTCCCCGTCATCGCCTCCAAGAACAAAGACAGGTTTAAAACCGTAGACGATCTTAAAAAAGCGGCTCTCGTCGCGGAAGCGGGTTCAGCCGGCGAGACCGAGGCAAAGTCGCTTGCCGGGGTGGAATAGATAACTAGATGAATCCCGAAAAAGGGGCAGAAGCTTTCTGCCCCTTACAATGTTGCGTTAAGAGGGAAACATGGATTTTGCGGCAGTAACAATCAAACTGCTTCAGGGCTTCGGCACGACCTGCTTTATATTCATTATTACGCTGGTCCTCTCGATACCCCTGGGGCTTATCGTGGCCTTCGGCTCCATGACGCGTTTTCGCCCGCTGCGCTGGTTTGTCCGCACGTTTGTCTGGATAATACGCGGCACGCCGCTTATGCTGCAGGTGATCATTGTCTATTACGGGCCCGGGCTTATGTGGGAGGCGTCCTCGATGCCGCGCACGACCGCGGCTGTCATCGCCTTCGTAATAAACTATTCCTGTTATTTCTCCGTCATTTACAGGGGCGGCATAGAGGGAGTACCGATAGGGCAGTATGAGGCCGGGCAGGTCCTGGGCATGAAGCGTTCGCAGATTTTTTTCAAGGTTATCCTGATGCAGGTTATTAAGAGGATCGTTCCGCCCATGTCGAACGAGATTATAACGCTTGTTAAGGACACTTCTCTTGCGCGCATAATTGCGGTGCGCGAGATCATCATGGAGGCGCAGGCCTACATCTCCACTTACGCGCTTATCTGGCCGCTTTTTTATTCGGGGGCGTTCTATCTCATTTTCAACGGTCTGCTTACGCTCCTCTTCGGCTATATAGAGCGCAGGCTGAGCTACTTCCGTGTCTGAGAGGATAATATGGACATACTTGAAGTAAAAAACATAAAAAAACGCTTCGGAAACACAGAGGTCCTGCGTGGAATAGACTTATCCCTCGGGGAGGGTGAAGTCCTTGCCATCATCGGCTCTTCCGGCAGCGGCAAGACGACCTTGCTGCGCTGCTTAAACTTCCTTGAAATACCCGATGACGGAGAGATATTCGTGCGCGGGGAGAAGCTGTTCGACGCCGAGGATAAGGACGCCCGAAGCGACGCCGAAATAAGGAAAAATAGGCTGCACTTCGGCCTTGTTTTTCAAAATTTCAATCTTTTCCCTCAGTACACGGCGCTGCGCAACGTGATGCTGGCCCCCGAGCTTCTGGCTCAGGAACGCCCCGATTACAAGCAGGACAAAAAGGCAATACTTGAACGAATTGAAGAAAACGCGCGCTCCCTGCTCGACCAGGTCGGCCTGTCCGACAAGCTCAACAACTACCCGCACCAGCTCTCCGGAGGGCAGCAGCAGCGTGTCGCCATTGCGAGGGCCCTGGCAATGGAGCCGGACATACTCTGCTTTGACGAGCCGACGAGCGCACTCGACCCCGAGCTGACAGGAGAGGTTCTCAAGGTTATACGCAGCCTAGCGGAAAAGAGAACCACAATGGTCATAGTCACGCACGAGATGAGCTTTGCCCGCAGCGTCGCCGACAAGGTAATCTTCATGGACGACGGCGTTGTGGCCGAATCCGGAGCGCCCGAGGAAGTCTTCGGAAACCCGAAGGGAGAGCGCACAAGACAGTTTTTATCCCGGTATTATGAGGAAGCCTAGATGTTTTTTTCATAATAAACGCTGGGGTGCGGAGCAGCCGCCCCCCAGCGTTTATTATGAAGCCTTCTTATCGGGCTGTGTTAGCGCGACAGCCCTGTTTTACGCGTTATCTTGACCAGTATGTCCTGACCGGTTTGTTGATTTTTTCTTCGGTATTGTAGGAGTGCGGTGTAACGGGACCGATCGAGTTGCAGGTCTCGCCATGGTATAGGAAAATATCGGCCTGTGAGGTATCGAGATTGTATTTGAGAATCTCCCTGACATATTCGACAGGGGTCGGGTAGGACTGGCGCAGGGTGAAGTGCGTATAGCCGTAATTCATAAAGTACATATTGTAAAAATCGTCTTCCTCCATCTGATCGCCATACGGGTATTGGATACCGTACATCTTTGGCTGGAGGTATATGCGTATGGTTTCCGTTTTACCCGGCTGCACCGACGGTATCGTCCAGCCTGTAACGGGAAGGAACACGTTGTATACGATCGTGTCCCCGCTGTTGTATATATCCTCCCAGCCACCGCTCAGCCCGAATACGAAATGTTTGCTGTATCTCAAGTAATCATCAATGGCGGCATCGGACCCGGGTATGTGATTGCTTGGGAACTGCATTCCAAGCTCTGATACATTGTTGCCGTCTATCTCAAAGGTCACGTTCAGATCAATACTGCCGGGCACGGTGGCCACCTTTGTGGACGGGTTTTTGACCTCCAGATCTATATACGCCGGGCGGTATATTTTCCTGGGATTCAGCTCCAGGAAGGGGGAATCGATTGGATTGGAGTCAGGACGGTTGCCCGATTTTTCGATCTCCGATTGAATTCCGCCCGCAATTTCTTTAACCATGGCGTCGGTGATATCGTTTGGCGGGATACCCGCTTCGGCGAGAGCAACCCCCGCCAAATAATCGACGCCCTGTTCCATTAACTTATCCATGTTCGGAAGGCTGGGGGGCAGGCCGATTGCCATAAGTCCCGTGTTTGCCATTAATTCCAGGGCAGCCTTGAATTCATCCCGAAGGCTTGGAATCGGGCAGAGGTTTGCCAGATTATTGATGATTGCGGCCTTCAGCCCGTTATAGGCGCTTTGCGCGGCATTATAGATCTCGCATACGGCATCCCAAAGGTTTTCAAAGAAGGAGCATACCATGTCCCACAGGTCTTCATACCAGGCCTGGTCTTTATGCTTGGGGGGAGGAAAATAGACCTCTGCGCCGACAGGAAGCACCTGGGGGATAATCAGGCTCTCATACTGCGCCGTCGTATATTGGTCCTTATAAAAGAAGTATGGGTAAAGCTCCACTCCCGTCTGGGTATTCACCCATTTGGAGTTGATCTCATGCCAGGCGGGCGCACGGTATACCCTGTAGTGCTGCATATAGTCGGAGGTCTCCCACTGCGCCGGCGTATAGCTCTTGATCCGCACCTGCGGAAGGGCAGCGTTCACATACTCCACCTTGGGGACGATCACGGTGATGGGTTCTTTTTTATGGTAACTTACCGTTATCTGCTGGGAATACTTAGCTTCCATAATTCCGGGCCCGTCTGTGCTTTTCAGCGTAATGCCACGCACGTAATATTTTTTGCTTTCTCCCGGTTTAAGCTGGTCGGCCGGCGGGGCGAAATCGTGGAAATCGACCGGGACTGTCGCCGGGAATTGCTGGTCCGTTAATTCGATGCATTCCGCCGATTCCGCATTGGCGTATGTATTTGTAGGCAGGCTGAATTCCTTTTCAAATACCAGGGCGGGCGTTTCCGGCCAGCCTCCACCGGCGGCGGGGAAGGGAACCGAGGATACCTGAATAATCAGTGAATGGACGTCCGAATCAATGCCGTGGAAATGGAAAAAGCGGGGGAAGCTGGATTCGCAATCAAATTTGGCCTCGTAAAGCAATTGCGGTGGATCATAAAACTCTCTGGCTGATCTCCCCTGGTGCGTATATTTGGGCGTCCACAATTCAAAGGAGGATTGAATGACGGTTTGGTTTGGCTCGTCGGTGGTTTTTTTGCCATACAGGACTGCAAGGCCTTCGCCGGGATCTCCTATGGGCTGGCCCGCCGCCGTAACGGGAACGGCGCGGACATAATAGACTTTCCTGTCCTGTATAGCTGGATTGCCCTGGTACTTCCAGCTGAAGCTGCCAAAATCAATTTTGAACTCTCCCGCCGACGCCGGTACCTCTCCCGAGGCCACAAGTCCCGTGGGATTGCGCCAATTGTTAGCGTAACCGTCGAAGGGGCTCATTGCAACCTGCCAGACCACCTTCGCGGCGCCGCTTGTATTGCTCAGATAATAATAAAACCAGCGGGTCTGATCCCCTTCGCCATCAATAAAAGCGGTATGGGAAGCGTTGGTATACCAAGAGGCAGCCGGGCTGAAAGGTGTAGTCGGTTTTACAGGCTGGAGAGGGTTAACCGGAATGGGCTGAAGAGGGTTGGTAGGGATAGGTTGAAGAGGTTTAGTAGGGATGGGTTGAAGCGGGTTTGTTGGGATGGGAGTTAGGGCGGTAAAACCAGGCGACGCTTGAGCCGTCACAACGCTAACGCTTGGTTTACTGCCGGGCTTCTCAGACGTCATTGCGACGTAGAGCTCAAGACGCGTATCAAATTTGGGGAAAAACAAGTCGCCTGCCTCAAAATCTATAGCGTCATACTTTGCTTCCTCGCTTATGTTGGTAAGGTCCGGAATCTCGACCGCTATGCCCTCGAGGGGCAGCATGGACAAATCGACGGACGGTTTTATAATATTGAGGCTGTCAATAAAACTCAGCTCTCCGGAAGCGCCTTTAAACTTGTGATATGTGCGCCTTATGATCGCGATAGCCTGTTCGCGCGTCGTGTTGCCGAGCGGGGAGATCTGGCGGTTATAACCCTGCAGGATTTCACTCCTGTAACAGAACTTCATCGATTCGATGGCCCATGAGGCCACCTTGCTAGCGTCGTCAAACGGAAACGAGTCCGTAAGCAAGCTGGCTGCATCCTTTCTATTGGCGGCGGCAAGGGCCCGGTCAATGAAGCACGCGATCTGCTGACGTTCCACCTTGGCGTCGGGATCAAAAGTGGTCGCGGAAGTTCCGTTTACTATTTTGAGGTTATAAGCTTTCAGAATATCCGGGCTGTCGGTATCGGTAAAAGGGTCGTCGCCAACAACTGCCTGCCTCCCTGTCAGCTTTTCGTAGAGCCTGATAACCATCATACAGAACTCATATCTGGTTATGTCTTTTTTAAACTGGTTCAATATGTCCGGATAAGTAAGCCCCAGCTCATATGCATCTAGGATTTCCGGCTCAGCCCATTGGCTCTGGGTGCCGTCCAGCTCAAGCTTTGGCGCTGACGCCGATTTTTCTGTTGAATTTTTCGCTGAAGCGGCGGATACGTATTGCGGGAAAACAGTTAACGCAACGGTTGCTGCCGCCAGAAACAGGCAAAATACGCTCCTAACTATCCGTGATTTCTTCTTCCCCGGTATTGGCATCGACAAACGCTCCCTTCAATCTTTTTGAACGCAAAATGTGTACCGTTTGGCTTAAAAACTCTGAGTTTAACTGCATATTAGCATTGATTCTGGGAATTGTCTACTAAATGTATCCGCATGCAAATCGTTTTTTAAACATAACGCAGGAAAAGCGGGGGCGGCGGATGCCCCAAATATTTTTATCTGACCTTTTTGCCGAACCTCAGAAGCTTCATGCAGAGAAAAGTCACGGGCACACCTATAATTGCCGCTGCGGCGTAGGCGATGAGCTTAGGCCATTTAAGCAGGTTATACACAAGGCCTACGACAATATTCTGTATTATGAAATTTGGGATATAGCCGACCCAGAATTTAAGATATTTTTTTATGCTGAGTTTTTCGCGGAAGGTTATGAACGAATTGAGGAGATACGATATCGTAAGGCTCAGGCAATAACCGGCTGCGAATGCGATATTAGGCTGGAGGAACAAAGAAAGAATCCAGGAGAAGAGTATTCCGTTAAACGTATTGATGCAGCCGACTATAATAAACCTCAGAAACTCCGCCGAGAAAAAGATATCTTTAACGTCTTTTTTCCCGCCGCGGCTTTTTATAAACTCGCCCCAGTCCGTAATCTTGTCGCCTTTTACGACATAGCTTCTGTCGGCTAGACCTGCCATCGGGGCGTCTGAAAGAGAGTCGGAATAAAACGAGCCGAGCTTCGCCTCGGAGTATTTTTCGCGGAAACGGAGGACTTTTTCCTCCCCATAACAGTTTTCGCCCAGGAATTTCCCTGTGGAGGGCTCTACTTTGGACGCGATAAGCGCAACGCCCAGCTTTTCGCAGGCTGTTGATAGCAAAAACTCAGGCGAAGCGGAGATCACAAGATCGTCCGGCTCCTTCTGTTTATGGTACCATGAGGCGATATTGCGGTAATGCGTTTCCCAGAAAGCTTCAACCGCCAGGCTGACGTCCTTTACGCCGCGCAGGTATGAAAAGACGTATTCCTTGAACCTAGTTTTGTTAACCAGGCCGAGAGCATACAGAATAAGCCCGTATGCCTGCCGGAAAATGAAACGAATCAGCAAAGGCTGCTTTTTCAGGCAATAGAAATAGAAATCGACCGAACTGTCGCCCTTATATATGGTATTGTCAAAATCGTATGCATTCATTTAAACAGACTCATTCTTATTTAAAATATATAGAGGATTAGCATCATTGCCAGAGCGTAGGCCGCGCAAAGTATAAGAAGCGCCTTATCCCTCATCAGGACCTCCACAGGGTCCCCATCGGAATCTCCCTCGACATCCAGACTGTATTTCATGCAGATGAGAATAACGACCGGGACCGTCCAAATCAGCAGCTTGTTGTGGTGCGCCATGCCCCACAGGGCATAAAAAACGTTTGCAAGAGCGAGGCACATATACATATTCTTATCAAGGAACGGCCTTGCATAAAACTTGAGGACCTTCCTTGTCGAGCCTCCTCCCCCGTGCCTTGCAAGCTCATTTCTCCGTTTTCCAAGCGCGAAATAAAACGATATGGAAATAACGGTAAGATACAGCCATTCAGACACTTCGATGCCCGATACGGCAGAGCCGTACATCACCCTAAGCAAAAACCCGGACACCAGAATCGCTATATCCGCAATCGGAATGTTTTTGAGCCCGAAGCTGTAGAAGAAGTTAAAAACCAGGTATAAAAGCACGTAGACAGAGCCGAGCACGTCAAAACCGGACAGGTAGTGCAGCAGAACGCCCAACAAAAAAAGAAACACAGCAAACGCCCAGGCGTTTTTTACCGAAATATCGCCGCAAGCAATCGGCCTGCTGCATTTTGTCGGATGCGAACGGTCGCTTTCAGCGTCGAATATATCGTTTACAACGTAAACTGCTGAAGTAAGAAGGCAAAACGCCAAAAAACCGACTACAGTACTAATGAGCCGCCGCGCGTCGAATAGCAGCCCGCTGAAGATCAGGGGGGCGAAGATCAGAAAATTTTTGATGTAATGGTGCACGCGCATCAGCCTCAGGTATTTTTTCATTCAGCTCACCCTACTGCGTTTTGTTCACGCTGTATATAATTCATAGAGGATAGAACTTGGCGGCAAACCGAATAATCTCACTCATTCCCTGAATGTTTAAAACCAGCATAAAAACCGAGAAAAGCAGCATGAATGCGGGCATCAGTATCTGGAGATTTAATTTTGTCAGGATATATTCCACGAACCGGTATATAAGTATAAGGAAGGCCCACCCGAAATACAGGCAGTACAGGATTAGCCCGTTCTCCATTGTGCCCCAGCCGAGAATCCAAAGCACCAAAAGCGAAACTATTATCCATGCGGCGCAGACCTGTGAAATTCTGTTTTTTCGGCTGAGGAAATAACCCAGCGCGCAAATAAAGAGAATAATGATCCCCGCGTAATCAACGGAATCGGCGGGGACCAGCTGCCATGAAATATGGTAGGCCGACACGAAGCTTACAAATTTCATACCCGAATCGGGCGAAAAAAAACAGCTAGGCACGAAAATCAAATATTGGAATAGTCTGGATAAGAGCGAAGTTCCGCTTCCGGCAAAACCGGTGAGCATGTTGAAGTTAGACTTGTTGTTCAGCAGCACGTCAAACCTTCCGAAAAAAGCCAGAGCCAGTACGCCTATTGAGGCGAAGCTTATAAGCCTCCTGAAAATTGCCCTGGGCGAACGGAGTTCCTCGTCGCCGAGCATAAACGGGAACAAAGAAGCGCTTGTCATAAGCGTCCCGCCCGCCCCGATGAGGGCTACAAGGCTTCCTTCGTGCTTGTTTAAAGCCAGGTAAATAAAGAGAATAAGCCAAAACAAAGAAATAATATACTGCTCCATCATGACGGAGAAAAGGATGGTAGCATTCATGGAGCTTATCATGATTAAAAAGCAGACTCGGCCAAAAGGGCTTTTTATATCCAGAAGTTTTAACAGCATGAAGTAAGACAGAATAAGAAGCAGCAGCTGCGCATAGTTCACTAACAGAGCATTTGCGTTCGGTATAAAAGGCAGCGCATATGAGAGCAGGTGCGGAAGGCCGATAAAAGGCGCAGAGCACACAGCGAATAATGCCTGCCGGATATCATTCTCATGAAATGTCAGATGCAGATACGAGTGGTTTTTAACAAGCTCGCCGGAGTCCGACGTATATATGACGTCATAATTCGCTTCTGAGCCGTAAAACGCGTCCGAAATATTAAAAGCGTATGTTGAGAACGCCAGCAGCAAAAGGACAATAACCGTAATAGTAATAGCCTCCGCTTTGCTTATTCCGGATAAAATATTATTTAGTATCGGCAGGAACCACGCGAAAAAATGGTTTAACAGCGTGAAGATGAACCAGAATGCCGCCGCAGCGCCCAAAACCGCAAGTATTAGCACAATTGCCGACGCCTGTACGCCCAGGAGCGAAGCGAGCGCCGCCAGTTTGCCCGATGTGCGAAAATAACTGTATGCGATCTGCCCGGCCTTAGCACAGGCGCCCGCCGCGGACAGGGCGGAGACGATTTTGACTGAAACCGAGGTTTTCGCCGTTTTATAAATATCGGGTATCAGGGCAGCTGTGAATACTACTGCGGTTACGGCGATCAAAAGTGAAAAAAATATATACAGCTTCTCCCGCAAATAAAGAGAATAGAAGGCAAATGAGGATACTATAAAACCCAGATTACTTTTCAGGTTTGCAAGGGCCTGCTTCCTGGAAATAATGATATCCGGATTTCCGGGACATCTGAGGCAGCGCTTAAAAATGAGAATTCCTGCATTCTCCAATACGATATTGTATAAGGCAAGCAGTATTATAAAGTAGGCAAAAACCGAGATTAAGCCCAGGAAGACAGTGCCGTAATTGATGACTGTGTTTTTAATGCTTATTGAAGCAGGTATCAGATCATAGACAGCTTTGACAAGGCGGGGGTGGCCCTTCCCGTGAACTATCTTACTAAAAAAAGTCCTGTAAAAGGATTCGGCCGAACGGTGCGCTCCGAAGCAGCCCAATACGGCGGAAAACGCTATGCCCTCTATAGTGGCTTTTGATATCGCTGATTTAACAATTCTTTTTTTAAAATGCAGAAACAATAAAACGGCTGCGATTATAATAAAAAGGCACAGCGCTATACTGTAGTTTTTCGCGCTTTCGCCTCTTATATTGCGTTCGGTTGCGCCGCGGACAAAAGCGCTGGCATAAAATAGGGAAAACACAAGAGCCGATATAGTGAAAAGCGCGTTCCACAGCCCGGGCGCTTTATTATACGCTTTTTCCAATAAGAACGCCGTTTTTTTCCTGTATGCCACCTGCTGTCCTCGCTTTCTCGTTATCCTCTGAGAGCTTTGACATGCAAAAAATAGAATAAAAAAAACAGGTTGTCTTCCTAATTTTGTATATTACCATTTGAACAATTGTTTTGCAACAAAAACCATCGAATACTGCGATGAAAATTGGTAATATATGGAAAGACTTATATTACCCACTTGTTTTTTTTACCGGATTGTAATAGAATATCAAAATACATCGGGAACGGAGGTTCTTAGTATGATAAAAGTAGAGACATCGCGGGGTGACCTCAGGATTAGCAACGATGTTTTTACAACCATCACCGGCGCTGCGGCTGTAAGCTGCTTCGGGGTGAAGGGTATGGCGCTGCGTTCCAGGAGCGACGGGCTTGTCCACCTGCTCAGGCACGAGTCAATGGCCAAGGGAGTATATGTGACCTACAACGACGACGGGACGATATCAATCGAGCTGCATATATTTGTAGATCACGGCGTAAATATACCCGCCGTCTGCCATTCGATTATCAGAGAGGTAGGCTACAAGGTAAATAAGGCTACCGGCGTCGAGGTAAAATCCGTGGACGTCTATGTTGATTCCATGGTGATTGGATAATAAGGACGTATTATGCGCCCCTCCTGGAGGTAACTTTGTAATGCAATCAAAAGTCGATGCGGGCGGTTTTTGCCGGATGATATTCTGCGCAAGCGCGGCCGTCCTGCAGAATAAACAACAGATCAACGATTTAAACGTTTTTCCGGTGCCGGACGGCGATACGGGCACAAATATGAGCCTTACTATCGGATGCGCCGCAAAGGAGCTGCGCGCCTCGCTGCCCGACAGCGTGGGCCGAGCCGCCGAGATAACCGCAAACGCGCTTCTGCGCGGCGCGCGGGGAAATTCTGGCGTAATACTGTCGCTGCTGTTCCGCGGGTTTTCCAGAGCGCTCCGGGGCCGCGATTATATGGATGGAATTGATTTCGCGAACGCTTTATCCGAAGGCGTGGAGGCGGCCTACAAAGCGGTTATGAAGCCCGCCGAGGGCACGATACTTACAGTATCGCGCCTGACCGCCGTCGCCGCCCGGGAGGCGGGAGAGAAGAACAGTGAGCTTGAGAGCGTCATGGTAGCTTCCATCGAGGCGGCCGAGAGAGCTCTTCAGAATACAGTCAATCAAAATCCGGTGCTCCGCAGGGCCGGCGTAATAGACGCCGGCGGGCGAGGCTTTGTCGTTATACTTGAAGGCATGCTCTCCGCCCTGAGAGGAGCCACAGAAGCCGATTACGGCGTAATGCCGGACAGCGATGACGGCGCCGCTTCCTTCGGGGCTTTTACGGACGAGGACATAAAATTTACTTACTGCACCGAGTTTATCGTGGAAAACAGGGACGGGCAGGATACGGCGC
>JBMNQI010000048.1:0-16968 GCA_050944055.1 Oscillospiraceae bacterium
CTTCTCGATACTCAGGGAGCATACCTGGCTTCTCGCCCTCATATCCGCTGTGGCCTGCGCCGTAATAATGTGGCTGCTCATTTCGCCCGGGATTATTAAGCATAGCCTTGGGCGCTGGTCGCTGGCCTGCGTCTTCGGGGGCGCGGTCGGAAATCTCATCGACCGTTTAGCCTTCGGCAGCGTCACCGATATGTTTTCATTCGACTTTGTCAGGTTCGCCATATTCAACGTAGCGGACATTTTTATAACCTGCGGCGGGATACTGTTTATCGCCTACCTAATCTTCATCTACCCGAAGCAAGACGGGAGGCGGGACGAAAATGCCTGAATATTCACCCAACAGCGGTGGGGAACGCCTTGACAAGTTCCTCGCCGCTTTTCCTGAAATCGGCTCGCGCTCCCAGGCGGCAAGGCTCTGTGAGGAGGGGCGCGTGCGCGTCAATTCGCCCGACGGGGAGAAGGCCAGGAAGAACCGCGCAGTTTCCCCGGGCGAAGTCTATTACGTCGATCTGCCGGAGGCGGCCGACCCTGTGCCTGTCGCGCAGGACATTCCGCTTAATATCATATACGAGGACGATGACCTCATTGTTGTCGACAAGCCCAGGGGTATGGTCGTCCATCCCGCGCCGGGGCATCCTGACGGCACTCTGGTCAACGCCCTGCTTGCCCGCTGCGGAGAGTCGCTCTCCGGCATCGGAGGCGAGAAGCGGCCCGGAATCGTCCACCGTATAGATAAGGACACCTCGGGGCTGATAATAGCCGCGAAAAACGACTTTTCACACAGATCGCTGTCCGCACAGCTTAAGGACCGCAGCCTTTCGCGCGTCTACGAGGCCGTCGTTCGCGGCTCCCTGCGCGAGGACTCGGGCCGTATAGACCTGCCTATCGGACGCCACCGGGTCGACAGGAAAAAACAGTCTGTTAACGCCCCCGTATCCCGCCCCGCGGCGACGAACTGGGAGGTCGTTGCGCGTTACAGGGGATGGACGCACGTCCGGTGCCGGCTTGAAACGGGGCGCACTCACCAGATACGGGTCCATATGGCCGCCATCGGCCATTCGATACTGGGCGATATGCTCTACGGCGGTGAAAAGAAATTCGGCATGGAGACTCAGTGCCTCCACGCCTGCGAAATAAGCTTCGTCCACCCGCGCACGAGCGAGAAAATGAGCTTCGTTTCGCCTCTGCCGCCCTATTTTAAAGCCGTGCTTGAGAAACTGCGGGCTATGGCGCTTGAATGAAGGCGCGCGGCTGCAAGCCTTCCGCCGCCTTGGCTTCCCGCGCGGCGATATTGTAAAAAGCCTTTTAGCATATAGACGGAGCCGCTGATGCGCATCTGCTGCGACAGCGGCTCTTCTCCGCGGCTTCTTGTTGCGGATTTTTTGCATAAGAAGAGCGTGCCGCTCTCCGTTAAAAACGTTTCGCGGCACGCCCCCGCTTTTAATTGTTTACTGGACTACGCCGTTGTCGTATTCGAAGGCATAGTCTCCGGAGGTTGAGGACCACATGTGCTCATAGAATATGTAGGGCTGCTCTTCACCCTCGAGCAGGAGGCCCGTAATAACCTTTTCAAGTCCCTTCCAGGGCTCCGCGCCGCCCTGCTTAATTGTGCCCCTGCAAATAGCGGGTCCGCCTTTTACAGACTGGCTGATAAGCTCATCAAGAGAATTGTTGTTGCCCATTGTGAAAGCGCCGAACTCATCCAGCTTGTCGGGGAATTCGCCGGTGATGTAGTTGTTGTTGCCGACGGTCGAGCTGGTGGAGAAGTTAAGGAATACACGGACTTCCGCATCGGTGAGAAGCGCGTTTTGCGCGTCCGTAAAGCCCTCGTCAACTGAGTTGGACTTATCGACCCAATAGCTCAAAACCATATCCGCATCGGCTTTTACGAGATCGCGCAGCGTCTCGGAACGCTTTTTGTTGTCGGGGTTGTTGGTCATTGCGGAGACTGCGACGTGGGCCTTGCCGTCTGAACCGAGGCACTGGGGATTCTCGGCGATCCAGGCCTTCGCCATATTGTAGCAGGCGGTCGCGGAGTCAACGACGTTTACATTGCACGCGCCCGGGCATTCAAATTGGGGTATAGTGCCGAGGAAGCAAATAAGGCAGCCCTGCTCGCGTGCGCGTTCCATCGGGTCTTTGAGAGCGTTGGCGTCCATTGCTATCGTACCTATGGCAGCGCAGCCCATCGTAACAAAGTTCTCGATAATCTCAACCTGCTTCGCGGAGTCATACTCTGAGGAAGCGTAGTTGAGCGTCATTCCCATATCGGCGAAGTCTTTTTTAAGCCCTTCCGCGAGCATAAGCATGAATTCGTCCTGAAGCGTGGGGGGAACGAAGGCCAGCAGAACTTCCATACCGGCTTCAATTTTTTCAGGAACGTACTCGCAGGGCAGTGTTTTGGACAAATCAATCTCGGGTTCTTCGGGCTCCTCAGGCTCCTCGGGCTGGGCCGCAGGCGCTTCGGTGGCGGGGGCTGCGGTTGGCGCAGCCGGTGTCTCGGCGGCTTTTTCCTTTGTGCATGCCGCCATGGTGCAGAGGGATAGGATAAGTACCAATGCCATAATTAGGGATAGCGTCTTTTTCATCGGAATACCTCCACTTATTTTTTCACGCAAAAGCGTGTTGTTGATGACAGTAAGGCGGAATACATACGCCTCTTTACCGGGCTGAATTGAGCACGCATAGATGCCCGGCCCGCGAGCTGGGCGTATCACACGCAGCTTTACGCTTTGCTGTCGTCCGAATCGTAATAGTAATCAAAGCTGGCGATAGCATACTGCCTCTCCCAATAGGTATAAGGCGCCTTAACTTCTCCCTTGAACAGGGCTACAAGTCCGCGGTAGACAGCTCCCCACAGAGTATCATAGCCGGTGGCGATGATGCCGCGGAATATCGACTCATCTGTCTTTGAGGCCTCAATCATCTCCATAGCCGTATTGTCCTTGCCTGTGCCGAAGCAGCAGAATTCGGAGGGGTCATACTGAGGCTGCGTGAAAACATAGTTGTTGACGCCGACGAGGCTGGTGCCCGAATTGGCAAGGAAGATCCTGATATCGGGGTCATATGAAAGCGCCTGCTGGGCTCCGTTGAATCCCTCCTCCAGGGTCAGGCACGAGTCAATCGTGAAAGTCAGTTTTACTCTGGGGTCTTCCTGTAGCTTTTCTTTCATCGTCTCGTAACGCGTAACGTTTTCGGTATTGTCCATGCGGCCGAAGACGGCGGCGTGCAGGCTCTCGGGCTCTGCGTCGGGGTAGCGGAGATCAAGCCAGTGGCGCGTCATATTAACGACCTGCGTACCCTGCTCGACCTGATCGACAGGAGCGGTTAGGTCGGGGTGCCAGGTAGTGGGAATGGCGGCGAACATCGCCATATATGTACCCTGTTCCTGGCAGCGCTTGTATACGTCTTCATACATATCGACGTCGCCGACGCGAATAACAATAGCGGCCGCCTTCATTGTTACAAAGTTCTCAATCTGCTCAAGCTGGACTATGGCGTCGCCCCTGCCGTCGACTATAGACCCGTCGAAACCAAGGGCCTTCATGTCGGCGAGCAAACCGTCAGTGTACATTTTCTGAAATTCATCGCCGATATTCAGGAAGGATATACCAATATACGGGGTCATGCCCGCCTCGATTTTTTCAAATACATATTCGTTTGGCTTTGTTTTCTCAAGGTCAATCTCGGGTTTTTCGGGTTCTGCCGGCTGCGGAGTATCCGGCTCGGGTTTTGAAACTGGTTCTTCGGAGGCTGTCGCGGGTGTTTCAGCATCTGGAGACTTGGGCGTCTCTTTTTTGGAACAGGCAACCGTTGCGCAGAGGGATAGGATCAGCACTAAGACGATTAATACGGATATCGGCTTCTTCATCGTTATACCTCCACAAAAATTCACGAAGAACGTGTCTTATTTTATATTATATTGCACATTAAAAAATGTAAAGCATAATTGGAGCGTATCTTATTCCATTTCAATATGGAATTATGCTGAACCAAATGGGAGTAGGACGGAGGCTTATGATGCCAGATATGGTGTAATACCAATAGCTGTTAAAATTGATTATAAACCAGTAATTCTTTGTGCATTGTTATAAAAAATAAGCGCGGAAAAAGAAATCCCTGGATTTGCTTGTTTTTTGTGATATAATTTTTTTGAATATAGTCCTGAAAATAACCAAAAATCAATAAAATTTGGTTATTTTCAAATAAATTGGTACAGTTTGGTTATCTATGTAAAATAGTTCCAATTAGAAAAGGGAGATTGTCTTGAGTATTAAAATAGGAATTAACGGCTTTGGGCGTATTGGGCGGGTTTGCCTTCGTGCCGCTTTGGAGCGCGGCGAGGAATTCGAAGTACGCGGCATAAACGTGCGCAACGCGGACCTCGATTATATGGTGTACATGATGCGCTACGATACGGTCTTCGGCCGGTACCCCGGAAAAGTGGAGACAGACGGCAAGGCCCTGATAATTAACGGAAAGAGCATACCGGTGTTTTCAGAGAGCGATGCTGAAAGGATTGGATGGGAAAACTGCGGGGCCGAATACATAATGGAGACCACAGGCGCTTATGTGACCACCGAAAAAGCGCTGGCCCATCTCAGAGCAGGCGCTAAAAAAGTATTTATTTCGGCGCCGGCAAAGGATACCGAGACACCGACCTTCGTCATGGGCGTAAATCACAGTGACTACAGGCCCGAAATGGACATAGTATCCAACGCCTCGTGCACAACCAACTGCCTTGCGCCTCTAACGAAGATTATTGAGGACAACTTCGGTATAGAGGAAGCCCTGATGTCCACAATACACGCCGCCACGGCAAAGCAGAAGGTTGTCGACGCGCGTTCAATGAAGGACTGGCGCACGGGCCGTTCCGTTTTCGGGAACATCATCCCCTCCACCACAGGCGCCGCCAAAGCGGTCGGCCTCGTCATCCCCAGCCTTAAGGGCAGGATAACCGGAATGAGCTTCAGAGTGCCCACCGCCGACGTCTCCGTAATAGACCTCACGGCTCACCTGAAAACCCCGACTGATTTTGAGACGATTTGCAGCGTCATAAAGAAGGCCAGCGAGACGACTCATAAAGGAATTGTGGGCTATACGGACGAGGCCGTCGTCTCGGCCGACTTCATAGGCGAAGCCTGCACCTGCGTGTTTGATTCCACTGCAAGCATTATGATTAACGACCACTTCGTCAAGCTCATCGCCTGGTACGACAACGAGTGGGGCTACTCAAACAAGCTTCTCGACCTCGCCGCCTACGCCTACGGCGTGTGCAATGAGGCCCGGAAAGGCTGAGAAGGGTCTGCGCTGAAAGCCTTAATAAGTGAGAATCGCCGACAAAAACTATAATAAAAGGCCCGCCGGATTTTACCGGCGGGCCTGTCTGTTTCGGCGCTTTATACGGTGGCTTCCTGCCCGGACCTTTCTCCCGGTCTTCCCGCCGCGTTTGAGAGCATGAGCTTGATGCGGTTTTCCTGGTTTATGCGCGTAGCCCCGGGGTCATAATCAATGGCGACTATATTGCTGTCCGGGAAATCATCCTTCAGCCGCCTTATCATGCCCTTGCCGACGACGTGATTCGGCAGGCAGCCGAAGGGCTGAGTACAGACTATATTTTTGACGCCCGAATGTATGAGCTCGAGCATCTCGGCGGTCAGCAGCCAGCCCTCGCCCATCTTGTTGCCGTAGCCCAGATAGCCTTTTATAAGCCGCTGCAGGTCTTTAAAGCATCCCGGAGCTGAAAACTGCGGCTGTGTTCTTACGGCGGCGATCATTTCTCTCTCCAGTCCCTCGATATACCTCTGGAAGACGCGGACTATAAGCTTTTTCAGCTTCCGCCCGCCGTATAGGTCAACGTCCACATCGCGGTTGTTGATTTTGAAGATCATGAAGCCTGTGAGCCCGGGGACGACGGGCTCGCAGCCCTCGCTGAGCAGGAAGTCTTCCAGCTTGTTGTTGCCTAACGGAGAGAATTTTACGTATATCTCCCCGACTATGCCGACCTTCGGCTTCGTCCCCGCGCCTTCGAGCTTTATTTTGGCAAAATCTGCGGCGATCTCCCTCATTATTCTGCCCATGGGGCGCCGCCACAAACCCTTGTTGCGGTCGAAAAGCGATACGAGCCTCTCCGTCCAGCTCGCGATAAGAGCGTCCGCCTCCCCCTTATTCATCTCATAGGGGCGGCACTGGTTGCCGAGCCAGGTCAGAATGTCGCCATACAGAAGAGCCGGCAGCAGTCGGCGTATGAGCGGTATCGTCAGCTTAAAACCGGGGTTCTTCTCAAGGCCGGAGAGATTGACCGACACGACGGGTATAAACTCCAGCCCGGCTTTTTTCAGAGCCTTTCGCAATAGATGTATATAATTGGACGCGCGGCAGCCGCCGCCTGTCTGCGTGATCAGCAAACCGAGCTTGTGAATATCGTATTTCCCCGACTGGATGGCGTCGAGCAGCTGGCCGATTACGAGCAGCGCGGGATAACAGGTGTCGTTATGTACATAACGCAGGCCGGTATCCACTATCGCCCGGTGGTCGGTCGTGAGCATCTCTATCTTATAGCCTTCAAGCTCGAATATTTTTTTAAGCAGCGTGAAGGTAACGGGCAGCATCTGCGGCATAAGCAGCGTGTATTCGCGTTTCATCTCCTCGGTAAAGAGCAGGCGGCCCGTCTTATCGTATATCAGTTCAGCCATTAAGCCCACCCTTTCCGCGCTCCTCGCTTGCGGCGACAAGGCTCCTGAGCCTGATGCGCACCGCTCCGAGGTTTGTTATCTCGTCAATCTTTATCTGCGTATAGAGCTTCCCGCCGCCCTCAAGTATATCGCGCATCTCGTCACCCGTTATGGCGTCCGTGCCGCAGCCGAAGCTGACAAGCTGCACAAGCTCCGCGTCGGGCTGGAGGCAGGCCCACCTCGCCGCGGCGTACATTCTGGACTGATATGTCCACTGGTTAAGCACCTTCCGGCTCTCCCAGCCCATCTGGGACGATATTGCGTCCTCCGTTATGAGCACAAGACCAAGGCCGGTAACAAGCTCGTCTATGCCGTGGTTGATTTCCGGATCCGCATGGTACGGCCTGCCGGCGGCCACCAGGATTTTCCGGCCCTCTCTTCTGGCGAGCTCTATATATTCCCGGCTCGTGTTTTCAACGTCTTTCCTGTAAGCGTTGTAGGCCTCGTAAGCTGCCCGGACGGCTTCCTTCGTCTCCTTTTTCGGTATGTTCCACGTATCCAGCATCCATTTCTGCGCGCGCTTTGAGAAGTCCCTCGGGCGGTGCAGCCCGAAATACGGGGCGTGATAGGGGACGCGGCGCAGCGAGGGAATATTCGCGCCGAGAAGCTCCGGGTAATAGGCGACTACCGGGCAGTTATAATTGTTGTCGCCCAGCTTTTCATCAAAATTATAGGGCATGCAGGGATAGAAAATGAAGTCGACGCCTTTTTCGATAAGCGATTCGATATGGCCGTGCATTAGCTTGGCGGGATAGCATACAGTGTCCGACGGGATGGTGTGCTGGCCCTTCCTATAGAGGGACCTCGAGCTCTCGTCCGAGAGGACGACCTCAAAATTCAGCTTTGTCCAGAACTCAAACCAGAACGGCAGGTTTTCATACATATTGAGGCCGAAAGGTATGCCCACGCGGCCTCTTATGCCGCTGCCTTTGCCCCTGCCCCCAAGTGCGCGCAGCTTTTTGTATTTGTAGGCCATCAGATTCGGCAGTACTGATTTTTTGCCGCCGAGAGGCCGTGAGCAGCGGTTGCCGGAGATATAGCGCCTGCCGCCGTCGAACATGTTGACTGTCAGGCTACAGTGGTTGGTGCACAGGTTGCAGGTCGCGGGCTTGGACGTATGGCTGAAGCTTTTAAGCTGTTCGTGCGTGAGCAGGGAGGAGCGGTTTCCCGGATCTCCGACCTGTACTTCTTTGTCCGCATCCATGGCCGTCAGGGCTGCGCCGTAGGCCCCCATGAGGCCGGCTATGGTCGGGCGCGTGACATTACGGCCGATTTCGCGCTCAAATGCGCGCAGGACCGCGTCGTTTAAAAATGTGCCGCCCTGAACGACTATGTTTTGCCCCAGGTCGTCCGCCGAGGCCGCGCGTATGACCTTGTAAACGGCGTTTTTTACTATGGAGCAGCTCAGGCCGGCCGAAATATCCTCAACCGTCGCCCCTTCCTTCTGCGCCTGCTTGACGCTTGAATTCATAAACACCGTGCAGCGCGAGCCCAGGTCCACGGGCCTCTGGTCGAAGATGCCGAGCTGCGCGAACTCCGCAATCTCATAGCCGAGCGCCCGCGCGAAGGTCTCTATAAAGCTGCCGCAGCCGGAGGAGCAGGCCTCGTTGAGCATTATAGAATCGACAGCGCCGTTTCTTATTTTAAAGCACTTCATGTCCTGCCCGCCGATGTCGATTATGAAATCGACGGACGGGTCGAAAAAGCGCGCGGCCCTGTAATGGGCCATAGTCTCGACGAGCCCGAGGTCGACGCTGAAGGCGTTTTTTATAAGCTCCTCCCCGTAGCCGGTGACGGCGCTTCCTCTTATCTCGACTCGGGAGCCGAATTTCTCGTAAATACCTGACAGCTGGTCGCGGACGATAGGGACAGGGCTTCCCATGTTGGAGCCGTAATAGGTATAAAGGAGCTTTCCCTCGGGTGTTATAAGCGCGAGCTTTGTCGTCGTGCTGCCGGCGTCGATTCCAAGATATGCGGGGCCGGAATATGTATCGGCGTCCGCCATCGGAGCCGTCGCCTTCGCGTGGCGAGCTTTAAACTCCTCATACTCGCTCTCGGAGCTGAAAAGCGGCTCCATATAAGCCGTGACCGCGCTCTGGCTGGTTGTGTCCTCCAGACGGGAGAGCAGCTCGTCATAGTCCGATTCGGGATAGTTATCGGCGCAGATCGCCGCGCCGATGGCCGCGAAGCACTCGGCGTTTTCAGGGAAGACTGCGTGCTGCGAATCAAGAGAGAGCGTCTCTATGAATCTCTCCCGCAGGCCCTTGAGGAAGGTCAGGGGCCCGCCGAGAAAAACGATTTTGCCCGCGAGCTCCCGCCCCTGCGTCAGTCCCGAGACAGTCTGGTCGACTACCGCCTGGTATATTGAAGCGGCTATATCCTCTTTACGTCCGCCCTGGTTCAATATGGGCTGTATGTCGCTCTTGGCGAAAACGCCGCAGCGCGAAGCTATCGGGTATATCTTTTTATAGCCGAAGCTCAGCTCGTCCAGCTCGGCGGTCGTGACGTTAAGCAGCGTTGCCATCTGGTCTATGAAGGCGCCCGTGCCCCCCGCGCAGGAGCCGTTCATGCGCTCCTCAAGCGCGCCCGCGAAAAAGATTATCTTCGCGTCCTCGCCGCCCAGTTCAATGACGGCGTCCGTATCCGGTATGTATTCGCGCACGGCCGCGGCGGTCGCGAATACCTCCTGAACAAAGCTCATGTTTCCCGCTTTCGCCACGCCGAGGCCCGCCGAGCCCGTAATGCAGGAGCGCACGCGCTTCCCGGAAAGCAGGTTAGATACGGCTGAAAGCTGCTCTAACGCCTTCTCCCGAACCTTGGAATAGTGCCGGTCGTAAGAATGGTAGAGCAGCGTTTTATTTTCGTCCAGCACCACGACCTTGACAGTCGTGGAGCCTATGTCGATTCCTATATTATAGGTCATTTAGAAACCTCGGAAAAAATTAATTGATATTCGCCTGCGCGAGCCCGCCTGGCGCTCAGTTTTTCAGGCTGTTGAGCGGCGCCGGAATGCGCCCTCCGCGCGCGATGAAGTCTTTTGATGAAAAAGGATGGACGGCCATGACCGGCGCGCTGCCCAAAAGCCCGCCGAAATCGACCCGGTCGCCGACTTTTTTGCCCGGAGCGGGTATGATCCTGACGGCCGTCGTCTTATTGTTGACGACGCCTATGGCGGCCTCGTCGGCAATTATCGCGGATATCGTCTCCTCGGGCGTGTCTCCCGGGACGGCTATCATATCGAGTCCTACGGAGCATACGCAGGTCATAGCCTCGAGCTTGTCGAGCGTGAGGCTGCCTTTCTCTGCGCCATCTATCATCCCCGCGTCCTCGCTCACCGGGATAAACGCCCCGGAAAGCCCGCCGACGTGGCTTGAGGCCATGACCCCGCCTTTTTTGACGGCGTCGTTCAGCAGCGCGAGGGCGGCGGTAGTGCCGTGCGTGCCGACGGACTCAAGACCCATCTCCTCAAGTATGTCGGCGACGCTGTCGCCTGCAGCCGGCGTCGGCGCGAGGCTTAAATCGACGACGCCGAAGGGCACGTTCAAACGGCGCGAGGCCTCCTGAGCGACCAGCTGGCCCATCCTTGTAATTCTGAACGCGGTCTTTTTCACAGTCTCCGCGACTACGTCGAAGGGCTCGCCTCTTACGCTCTCAAGAGCGTGCTGCACTACGCCGGGGCCTGAGACGCCGACGTTGATAACGCACTCGGGCTCGCCCACGCCGTGGAACGCCCCGGCCATAAACGGATTGTCCTCAACCGCGTTAGCGAAGACGACGAGCTTCGCGCAGCCAATGCCGCCCACGTCCGCCGTAAGAGCGGCAGTCCTTTTTATTATATGACCCATACGGGCGACGGCGTCCATATTTATTCCGGTGCGCGTCGTAGCGATGTTAACCGAGGAGCAGACGCAATTTGTCGAAGCGAGCGCCTCGGGGATAGAGGCGATGAGCCTGCTGTCCCCGACGGTCTCTCCCTTGTGCACAAGAGCTGAAAAACCGCCTATGAAGTTCACGCCGACGGCGGCGGCGGCTTTGTCCATAGAAATGGCGAACGGCACATAGCTCTGCGCGCGGCTCGGCTCCGCCACAAGCGCTATCGGCGTTACGGAGATTCGCTTATTCACTATGGGTATGCCGAATTCGCGCTCTATCTCCTCGCAGGTTTTGACAAGGCGCTCGGCGCAGCTTGTAATCTTATCGTATACCTTCCGGCAGGCGGCGTTTATATCAGAATCGGCGCAGTCGCGCAGGGATATGCCCATTGTGACTGTGCGTATGTCCAGATGCTGCCTGTTTATCATCTCTATGGTCTGCAGTATCTCGTGTGAATTAAGCATGCTGTGGTCCTTTCTGCAAAGAGCGGCGCAAAATGAGGCGGCCGCTCCCCGGCCTTATCGCGCCGCACCCGCCGGAGCCCGGCCCGTTCAAACTTTACTTATATCCTGTGCATTGCGTTGAATATGTCCTCGCGCTGAATGCGTATGCTCAGAGCGAACTTTTCGCCCTCACGCGCGAGCATATCGGCCAGCTCGTCAAAAGGCAGAGTGCAGTTTCCGATGTCGACAAGCATGACCATGGTAAAAAACTCCTGCATGACCGTCTGGCTAAGGTCGAGTATGTTTACCTGGCAGGACGACAGCAGCGTCGAGACCATCGCGATTATTCCGACCTTATCGGCGCCGGTGACCGTGACTATAGCGCGCATTTTGCTCCTCCGGATTTTTATTTACAGCGATATTTCGTCGAGCGTCGTATTAAACGCGGGCAGGAAGTTCTCCATAAAGTACCGAACCTCCGGCCGGGAATTCTTATCAAGTATAGCTTTTGTGCTCAGGGCGGCCTGCCTGAACTCCTCGTTGCCCGCCCTGAGCTCCTCGAGGCATTTAATATAGGCCGCGAGCTTGTCGGCGGCTTTCACGGTTTCCAGTGTCTCCTTATCGTCGGGCAAAAACGCCTCGCGGTAGGATTTTCGCAGCTGCGGAGGCAGCATGGAAATAAGCTTTTCGGCCGAAACGCGCTCCACGCGCTTATACGCGTCGCGCAGCTCGTCGTCAAAGTACTTAACAGGCGTAGGCATGTCGCCTGTCAGTATTTCGGGGGCGTCGTGGTACAGGGCGGCGGCGGCCGCCTTATCAGGTTCTGCGGGCAGCCCCAGTATGTCCCGCCTTATCAGCGCAAGGCCGTGGGCCAGAACCGCCACCATGTGGGAATGCTCCTGAACATTGTCTGTAAAAGTGTTGCGCATAAGGCTCCACCGGGCGATATTCCTCATCCGGGAAAGCAGCGCGAAAAATCCGTTTGCCATAAAGCGCCTCCATTCGATAGACGTCCGAAACGAGCGGCTCAGTCCGCGGCTACCGATTCAGCCTCGTCTTCCTGCGGATCGGCCTTCTTCTTTGCAATAGCCTTGTCGACCCATTTCATCGAAAAATACCTGCCGAAAGTGATAAACAGGGCCAGGACCGTTGATATGGGGTGCGCGATATATACGGACCTCCAGCCAAAGCTCGTATATCTTGCGGCAATGTAGGCGAATACTACGCGGAGAATCAGCGCTGTCATGCTTGCCACCGTGGGGTAGACGACGTCTCCCGAGCCCTGAAGCACGCCGTAGGATATAAACAGGAGGCCAAGTATCCATAGCACCCAGACGACGAACCTAAGCTGCGAATGGCCGCGCAGAAAAGTCTCTCCCGAAAGGTTGAACATGTGAAGAAGCGGCCCCGTGAGCACATACAGCAAAACGGAAATGCCGATACAGATACATATTGCCATGAGCACTGTAAGCCAGTGGCCCCTCTTCACGCGCCCTATTTGGCCTGCGCCTACGTTTTGCCCTGTAAAATTGAGAAGGCCGACGTGAAGGCTGCGCGCCGGGATAAGCGTGAACTCCTGTACGCGGGTGACCGCCCCGAACGAATCTATGGTTTCCTGCCCGAAGCTGATAACCAGCCTTTGCATGGAGATAAAGCTCAGGCTCAGGATGCATTGCTGCACCGTCGCGGGGAGGCTCATGCGTATTGCAGTCTTAAGCTTTCCCGCGTCGAGCTTAAATTCGCTCCGCTTAAAACGCAAAAGCGGGTATTTTTTATACATGTAGGCAAAAGCCGTAAAAGCGCTGGCCGCCTGAGAAATGACCGTGGCTGTTGCGGTGCCGGCTATGCCCCAGCCGAAAACGAGGACGAATACAAGGTCAAGCACAATATTCAGCAAAGTGGACACCAAAAGGAAATAAAGCGTTGCCCTGGAGTTGCCGATCCCCCTGAGTATGGAGGCAATCACATTGTATGCAAACTGGAACACAAGGCCGAGGCAATAGATGGACAGATAATCGACGGCGCCGTCGAGCATCGCCCCGTCCTCAAGCTTCAGCAGGCCCTTAAGCATGGACCGGCAGAAGAACCAGCCCGTGAGCGACAAAGCAACGGAAACGGCTATAAGAAAAATCATAGACGTGGACACTGTCTTTCGAAGGTCCTCATACTGCCTCGCGCCAAAATACTGAGAAACCATGATCCCTGTACCTATGCTCATCCCCATGGCTATGGCGACAAAGAGCATGGTCAGCGGCGTGCTGACGTTCACGGATGAAAATGCGGTCGGCAAAGTCGGATTTACGAAATTGCTGACCACGACTCCGTCCACAAGATTGTAGAAAATCTGGAGGAAGTTCCCCGCCATAAGCGGCAGCGCGAACAGGAAAATCTGCTTCGCTATTTTCCCCTGGGTCATATCCCTTTGCACCTGATCACTCTCTTTCATCGCCGCTTCCGCTGTACATTAAATTGAATTTTAACACAGATCCGGCGCAATGTAAATACAGCCGATATAGGGCCGCACGCGCGCTTTGTGCAGCACAACAAAATAAAAAGGCCGCCTCCGGCTTTGAAGAAAAGCGCGGACGCGGCGGCGCTATCAGCACTGAGTGAATTTATATAAACGGTGCGCAAATCGCGTGGTTTATTGAGAGGGCGCTTACCATGAACACCGCTTTTTATCAGTTATGAATTATGCTTTCAGGCAGATTGTTCAGTTGCCCCAAATCGGCAATATCCTACGAAAACAAGAATAAATGAAGCAAGCAGCAAATGCCAATTCAATCTGAGCAAGAAAATGCTTTGACATAAAATCGCAATACCGCTTATAGCAAGCATTGCCCCACATTTCTGCTGCTGGATTTTCCAGCTTATAATTTGGGACTGAAAAAATATATCTAATTGCTCCGTTATTTGCCGTCTCTAATAAAAATTTTGTTTCTTCTGTTAATTTTAGTTTCATCCAAACTAAATCTTATCGCGCTTTCATTTAAAATTAAAAATACGATACAATTGAGGCTCCCTCTCGCCAATATATGCTTTATCAAGCTTGTTGCATCAGTTTCAGCAATTTGAAATCTTCATTATCGGCTAAATTAAAATATGTGAAATCAATATCCGGCGTATCTCTGTCCCCGGCAATGCTTTCATCAAATTCTATTATAGAAACCAGCAAACTGCTGAGGCTTGATCTGCTTCGAACAGTATTGCGAATAACGTTTTTTAAAGTATTCAGTAGCCAGCCTTTAGGATTTGGGCTGGCTAAAAAACAATCGGCTTTTGCACACGCGATTCTGAATGTGTCCTGAACCGCTTCTTCAGCCAATGCGCGGTCATTCAGCGCACTTTGTGCATATGCCGATAATTGATAAAACATTTCTTTATAATACTTTTCAATGGCGCTTCTCTGGACATTATTCAGCTTCATCTTCTCACCGCCTTTTGCTGTCTATGCAACCTATATCGAATCTTATTCAAACAATACTTAGGATGCAACTTAAATAGTATAATAACATATATCGCAAGCTAATGGAAGATTGGACCGGAAGGGCTTAATAACATTGCCTTTTTCGCTTCAGCGGCAATTGGCAAAGCCTGCTGCGCTTTGCAGGCAAGCCGGGGCAAAAAGTAATATTTTGGTTGACGTGGCAAATAAAATACGGTATCATTGAAAAAGGTGAGAAGAGAATATACAGTATGCAAAATATTTGAAAGAGGAGAGAGAAATGGAACCGAAGGAAAATAAAAATGGCAACCTTGCTGTTGCGTCAATGATACTCGGCATAATATCAGTTGTTTGCTTTTGCCTCAGCTTCACATACGCGGCTCCCCCGATCGGCCTCGTAGTCGGTATAATAGGCGTTATTCTGAGCGTATATTCCAAGAAAAACGAAGGCCCGTCTTCGATGGCCACAGCCGGCCTTGTGCTCAGCCTCATAGGAGTTATTCTCTGCTTTGTCACCACCATCACATGTACAGTTTGCGTCGGCTGCACCGCCTGCAACATCGGTCGCGCGGCGAGATGGGCGGCTGCGTATTAAAATAATAGTATATTAAAATGTCCCCCGTCTGCGGCGGGGGACATTTTTGTCAAGGAGATACTATGCGCCCTTTTATTAATGTCTTCGGAATCGGAATACCGTCTTACGGACTGCTCAACGCTCTCGGCATTTCAGCAGGCATTGTAATTGCGGTCCTGCGCGCAGAGCATAATAAGCGCGAAGACGTCTTTTATTGCTGCCTCTTCGGCGTGATAGGCGTCGGCGTCGGTGCGGCCGCGCTGCACTTTTTGATTAACATACCGCTGCTTATAAGCACCGCGGAGCTTATCGGCAGGGAAGGCTTTTTCGTATGGCTGTCCCAGGCTTACGGGCTTGTGTTTTACGGGGGGCTGTTCGGCGGCATACTGGGCGCTTTTATATACTGCAAAGCCTTCAAAATAGAATTCTGGCCGCTTTTTGAGACTATCGTGCCCTCAATACCGCTGATGCATTCAATAGGGCGCATAGGCTGCTTTATGGCCGGCTGCTGCTTCGGCATACCGTGGAGCGGCAGGCTGGCCGTAACTTTTTCAGAGTCGCTTGGCGCGCCCAACGGCATAGGCCTCTTCCCTGTACAGCTGCTTGAAGCGGGCCTGCTGATGGCGCTTTTCATCGTTATGCTGGTCTACGCCCGGCGCCCCCGCCCGCGAGGCTCAGTTACGGGCCTGTATCTGCTGATTTACGCGTTTATACGGCTAATTACCGAGCGCTTCCGCTGGGACGAGGCCCGCCGGTTCTTCCTCGGGGTTTCGACCTCTCAGTGGATAAGCCTTATTCTTATTCCCGTATCGCTCTGCCTTCTGATTATCCCGCGAATAAGTGCGGGGAAACGCAGACAGTAAATATACCGTCCACGGCCGGAATCAGCGCGCTCCGGCGGCTTCAGAACGTGGTACAGCATTGTTTATCACGTGCGTCAGAATGCTGCCTGAAACGGAGCCGCTCTTTTTTGCCGCAAAACCGCAAACCAGCCCCAAAAGAAAAATGGCAGGCCCGCCTCCGGCTACACCTTCATAGCGGCGAACAGCGCCGTATGCGTAGCGTCGTATATGTTTTTGCCTCCGGCGCAGTCGCCCGCGGGATAAACGCCCGCCGAGTAATGAGACTGAAGCGCCTCGAGAAGCGAAATATTCGGCTTGACGCCGAAGGCCTTTACGGCAGTATCGCAGGCGATGGTAAACTTCCCGTCGGGCCCTTCCACCGTAACGCCCTCGGGAGAGAACCGGAGCACCTTCGTGTCGACCAGGATTTCGACGCCGTGCTCCTCAAGCGCGCGGAAAAGGTCGGTCCGGGGCAAAAACGGCATATCGCGGCAGAGCTTTTTCCTAGGCAGCGCGTCAATTACAGTGACCGCATGGCCTTCAAGAGAGAGAGCCAGGGCGCACTCGCAGCCCGCTATACCGCCGCCGCAGACGACTACGCGGTCGCCGACAGGCTTTCTGTGGTGCTCCGCGTCCTGAAGCGATATGACCTTTTTGCCGCTTATGCCCGGTATGTGCGGGTTTACATAATCAGAACCGGTGGCGACGATTACGGCGTCCGGCATTTTGCGGAGAATCAATTCCGGCGTTACCTCGGTTTCCAGTACGATATTGACCCCGGCCTCCTTCACGGAGTTGACGCTCCACTCAAGATAGCGCCTTAGATAGGTCTTAAAAGGCGCGGCGGCGGCGTCAAGCAGCAGCCCGCCGAGCTTATCGGTCTTTTCATACAGAGTGACGTTATTTCCGTTTTCAGCGAGGCGGCGGGCAGCCTCAAGCCCGGCTGGCCCGCCCCCCACGACTATGACGCGTTTTCCGGAGGAAATCGGCTTTTGCGAACGGAGCAGGCTCTCGAAGCCAAGCGTTGCGTTTACGGAGCAGTGTATGGCGTCGCCCG
>JBMNQI010000049.1:0-16499 GCA_050944055.1 Oscillospiraceae bacterium
TTCTCCTGAAGCCCTGTCAGACAGTCCAGGCACCTCAGGCACGGGATGATCTCGCCCGCTTTGCCGAGCCTTGCCTTGTTGGGGAAATCCGGATCCGCCATCAACGCCCTGGCCATGGCGACAAAATCCGCTTTCCCGGCGGAGAGGACCTCCTCGGCAAGCTCGGGGGTATTGATCGCGCCAATTGTTGCCACCGGCGTGTTAGGCACCGCCTTCTTAACGGCCTCGGCCATCCAAACATTGCAGCCGTTCTCAAGGAAGATTGTCGGATGCGTGATCACGGCGCCCTCGTCTGTAGAGTCCCTCGCAGCCGACACGTGAATAAGGTCAACCTTGTCGGCAATCAGCTTGCAGAAGGCGGTGGTATCGTCTATATGATGACCGCCCTCGCACAGCTCGTCACCGCTCACTCTGTATTCGATTAAGAAGTCGTCTCCGACCGCTTCTCTTACACGGTCGATGACCATCAGCGGGAATCTCGCGCGGTTTTCAATCGAGCCTCCGAATTCGTCTGTCCTCTTGTTAAACTCGGGAGCTAAAAACTGGCCCAGAAGCCATCCGTGAGCCCCGTGTATCATACACATGTCGAAGCCCGCTTCCTTAAGAAGAGTTGCATAACGCGCAAAGGAATCAGCGATTTCCTCCATTCTTTCGATCGACATTTCATCGACCTGCTGCCCGTCCCACCTGATAAAAGCCGAGGGAGCGGCAGGATTTCTGCCGAATTTGTCAACGGGATAGGCTGAACCGCCGTGACACAGCTCCAAAGACGCGACCGACCCGTGCCGCTTGATAGCCCGGGCGAGTTCTGAGAGCCTTGGCAATATGCCTCTGTCGAAGTTGAGCCAGCCTCCGCCAAGCTTGCATATCTCGGCCTCCACCATGCCACCGCCGACTGTAACCTGGGCTGCTCCGCCCCTGGCCTTCGTCTCATAATAGGCAATGAAGTTGTCGTCCGGATAGTTGTTCGCAGTCAGCCACGAAATCATATTAGGCGCACCCAATATCCGGTTTTTAAAGGTAATACCTTTTATTTTCAGCGGCTCAAAAAGCTTAGGGTAGTATTCGTTCATCGAAAAGCCTCCAAATACGCAGAAGCGCTAGTTTTACCTTAATCATAGCACGGCCCGAACGCAATGTTAAATAGTTCTAATGCATAAGCTTATGCATTCAAACCATTGACTTATAATAGCCTTGCGATATAATGGCAGAAAGCATATTAGCATCGAGAGGTGGCTTATGACGCTAGATCAGATAAGAAATTTTATAGCGCTGGCTGAGTTCCAAAGCTTTACCAAGGCCGCCGAACGCGCGTATATTACGCAGCCCTCGCTGAGCCGGAGCATTGCCAGTCTGGAAAGCTCCTTGGGCATCAGGCTGCTGGACAGGGATACTCGTTACGTCACATTGACGGAAGCCGGGAAAATACTGTATGCGGAAGGCAACCGCATCCTGGACGACCTGTATTATCTTGAAAACCGGCTGAAGGATATGGCTTTGGGCATAACAGGTGTTCTGTCCATACTGGCGCCGGACTTTTATTACGGGCCTTTTTCAGAGCGCTGCCAGTTGTTTTCGCAGGATTACCCTCTGGTAAATCTTGAAATCTCGGCGGAGCGAAGCTGGCAGATCCCGGAATGCATATTGATGCGTAAGGCGGATATCGGCCTGACGTTCCAGCACGAGGTGGAAACGGACGAGCTGGAAAGCGTGAAGCTCGGCTCCGATCAGCTCTGCGTTCTGGTGCCGAAAGGGCATCCGCTTGCAGGCAAGGAAAAGGTCTCGCTGGGCGAGCTTCAGACAGATGAGATCCTGTTTTTCGGAGATTCTTCCGTCAAGAACTCCGGCTGCGGAGCTCTTATTCCCGAGCTCCAGGAAGAGCTGAAAACCCCGGCTGAACACCACATCATCAGTTCGCTTGATACCGCCCTGCAGCGCATGTATGCCGGCCAGGGAATCGTGGTCCTCCCGGCCTGCGTCGGTTCCGTCAGATCACACCGGACAAACTGCCGCATGCTGATGCTCGATATACCCGGCATGGCGCTCGATGTTGTTTTGGTATACAGAAAAGATAATACAAACCCTTCCGTCAGTAATTTTATTAATCTGAGCTTAGACGGCCCGCGCAAATAAGTCTTAGGCCAATACTTTTCAGGGTGTTTAAACGGGCAGGCTGCATGGCCTGCCCGTTTAAACACCCGTTTTTATTGCGCTGAAGGCGACCAGTCGTAAAAATACGCCCCGTGATTTACATCAGTGTTCTTAATCAGCTCAAGTATGCTCAGCGCTTCCTGTTTCGAGATTTTTCCTCCGGTGAACAGGCGGAAACCGTTGCTTTCCGGCCTTACAAACGTTACGGTGCCTTTACGGTTGAGATAGGGAATATCATTAATGAAACGTATTGTATCTTCGGCGCTCGATAAAACTGCGAAGAATTTCGGCCCTTTTATGAACGTATTTACTATTCTGCTCTCGGCTTCTCCGCCCCGGCAGTTTTGAAGCTTTTCCTGAATGTAGTGAGAGTTGTTTGTTTTTCTGAGAAAAGCACTCTTCAGGCTCATGTCTATTCTCCTTTGTGTCTTGTTGATTGGCTTATATATTAATCTATTAAGCTTACAAAACCTGTCGAAAAAATTTATTGCCAGGCTCAGATTGGAAACCCGCCCCACCGGCGGTTTTTTATGTTTACCGAGAACACAATATATTGGGGCTGTATAGCCGCGCTTATACAAGCTAATAAAATGAGTGCGAAAAAGTTATGTAAATTTCAGGATTTGCTATTGACATACCGGGAATTCATGTCTTATACTTATTGCAGTGGTGGAAAGTGGTGGAATAGGGAGCAAATACATAGTAAAATCCCACAGTTCGGCAAGGAGGTGTAACTTTGACAGGGAAATATCAGCACACAATAGACTCAAAGGGTCGACTGTTTATCCCTGCCAAGCTCCGGGACGAACTCGGCAAGGTGTTCTATGTCACGATAGGCATGGACGCCTGCCTTTCCATGTACTCAATGGAGAGCTGGAACAGCTTTACCGAAAAGTTTGACCAGCTCCCGTACTCGCAGTCACGCCGTATGCGCCCGCTTTTCGCCAACGCGGCTAAATGCGAGATGGACGCCCAGGGGCGCATACTTATTCCGGCCGAACTGAGGCGATACGCAAACTTAAAGAAGGACGTACTGATCATAGGCGTTTCCAGCCGCGCGGAAATCTGGAACCCGGAAGCTTACAGCCAATTCGAGCAGCCGCTTATGGAGCCGAGCGCTTTGGGCGAGGCTATGAGCGAGCTGGGATTCTGATATGGAGTTTTACCATTTACCGGTCCTGCTCAACGAATGCATTGAGGGGCTGAACATACGCCCGGACGGCGTATATGTTGACGGCACCCTGGGCGGGGCGGGCCATTCAGCCGAAATATTAAAAAGGCTGCGCAAAGGACGGCTTATAGGCATCGACCGCGATAAAGAGGCGCTGGAGGCGGCTCGGGACCGGCTTAGACAGTTCGGCGGCAGCTTTATTCCCGTGCACGGGAATTTCGGCGACCTGCGAACAATTCTTGAAGGACTTAATATTGAAAAAGCCGACGGGCTTTTGTTTGATTTCGGAGTATCCTCGCCGCAGCTGGACGAGGCCGAAAGAGGCTTCTCCTATACAAAGGACGCGATGCTGGATATGAGAATGGACAGGGAAGCGCCTCTCACGGCCCGCGATGTTGTCAATTACTGGCCGGAGGAGCAGCTTCGAAGAATTCTACGCGAATACGGGGAAGAGCGCTACGCGTCACGTATAGCCTCCGCGATAGTCAGACGCAGAGAGCTCTCTCCGATTGAAACGACGCTGGAGCTGGCCGAAGTCATTCGCGGCGCAATGCCAGGCGCGGCGCTGCGCGAAAAGCAGCATCCGGCAAAACGCAGCTTCCAGGCCATACGCATGGCGGTAAACTCCGAGACGGAGGAGATTGAGCGCCTGCTTGAGTCGCTGCCGGACTGCATGAGCGAGGGCGCGAGGGTCTGCATAATAAGCTTCCATTCGCTGGAAGACAGATGCGTAAAAAATTATTTTCAGAACTACGCTAAGGGCTGCACCTGCCCTCCGGAATTTCCGGTCTGCGTCTGCGGCAAAAAGCCCATCTTCAGGCTTATTACAAAAAAACCTATAACGGCGAGCGAACAGGAATTAAAGATTAACCCGCGGGCAAGGAGCGCCAAGCTCCGCATCGCGGAACGGACAGGCGATTAGCCAGAGGCAGAATTATGACAGCAGCAGTAAAGGAAAAGAGATATAATCCGGCTTTCGGAAGCTACCGTGAAGCATACGTTCACGGGACCGCCGCGCCTAAACGCAAAGCTGTCGAAGCAGCGGAGGCGGTCCAGCAAGTACGTGCCGAGGTACAGGCAAGACCCGTCAGGGCATACGGCATTTCGTTCTCGACGGTGCTGTGCCTTCTGGGCACATTAGCCCTCGTCGTTATGCTTCTGATGAATTACGTAAATATGACAAGTATAACGGACAGGTCGGTGCGCCTGAAGGAAGAGCTCGCACAGCTCAAGGAAGAAGAGCTGGTGCTAAAGGCGCAGTATCAGAGCGCAATCGATCTCAAGGAGATCGAACGATATGCGATAGAAGAGCTTGGAATGATGGTGCCCGGCGCCAACAACATTGTCTACATTGACATGTCGGGCCCTGATAAGGTCGTCATCAGCGGCAACGGCGCGTCGGACGAAAACGCGCGGACCGACACCGGAGAGACGTCCGGCAATTTCGGGCTGCTGTCTGCAATAGTGGAATATTTCAAATAATACAAGCCATATAAATCTAGGGAGCGGGGATAACTCTGCTCCTAAAAATTACTTTGGGGAGACGGCCTTGGCGAGGGAAAATAAAAAAAGAATCGAGGATCGGGCGGATACGGGCATGCTTCGTCGTACAGTGGCGCTTATGGCGCTGTGCGGCATACTCGTGTTTTTGCCGCTTATATATACGCTTTACAAAATTCAGATACGCGACCACGATATATACGAGAAAAAAGCAGTTGAGCAGCAGACGGGTGAAACAAAGGTAAGCGCGTCGCGCGGCCAGATACTTGACAGCAATGGCAATATACTGGCGATATCCGCAAGCGCCGAAACCGTCTTTATATCGCCTAAGCAGATTCAAGAGGACAAACAGGACGTCAGCCTCATCGCGTCCGGCCTTTCGCAGATACTCGACGTGGATTACGATTCGATTATAAAGAAGGCCGCCGATACGAATTCCCAGTACAAAACAATAAAGACAAAGATTGAAAAGGATCTGGCCGACGAGGTGCGCAAATTCATAAACGAGAACAGTCTTACGGGCATCTATCTCGCGCCGGACACGAAGCGTTACTATCCATTCAGCACGCTGGCGTCGCATGTCGTAGGCTTTGTTGGCTTCGACAACTACGGGCTTGAAGGTATTGAGGCCCTCTATGATAAGCTGCTGGCGGGTACGGACGGATATGTGGTATCTACGCGCAACGGCAAGGGCACCGAGATGCTGTACAATTATGAAAACTATTACGACGGCGAAACCGGAAACAATGTGGTTCTGACGATTGACAGCACTATACAGTATTTCCTTGAAAAGCAGCTTGAGGCGGCGGTCGAGGACTACGACGTCCAAAACGGGGCGGCGGGAATAATAATGAACGTCAATACAGGCGAGATTCTGGCTATGGCGACCGTAGACAGTTTCGACCTCAACGAGTATAACAAGATTACAAACCCGAAGACGCTTGAGAAGCTGAGCCGGTATTCCGGCGACGAATACAATGAGAAATTTACGGAAGCGCTGTTTTCGCTGTGGCGCAACAAGGCGGTTGCGGATACGTATGAGCCGGGCTCCACTTTCAAGATAATGACGCTTGCCATGGCTTTGGAGGAGGGCGCCATTTCGCCCGACAACCACTTCTACTGCAGCGGGTCGATGGACGTAGTGGGAAGGACTCAGCCTGTCCACTGCTGGAGAACCTGGGGCCACGGCGACCAGGATCTGGCGACGGCCGTTCAGAACTCCTGCAATATGGCGTTTGTTCAAATAGGCCTGCGCGTAGGCGCCGAAACCTTCTGGAAGTATGCGGAAGCCTTCGGCTTCTTCGACAAAACCGGCATCGACGTGCCCGGCGAATCGGCAAGCATCTGGTGGAAGAAAGACTATTTTACAAACCCGGATAATCTTGGATCGCTGGCGGTTGCGTCCTTCGGGCAGACTTTCAATATCACGCCGATTCAGCTCATAACCGCCGCGTCGGCAGCCTGCAACGGCGGCTACCTGCTGAAGCCCTACGTCGTAAAAAGCGTAACCTCCTCCGACGGAACAGTCGTAGAAAGCCACGAGCCCACGGTAACAAGGCAGGTTATAAGCGAGGAGACCTCGAAACAGGTATGCGAGATACTTGAGGGCGTTGTCGCCAAGGGAACCGGCAAGGGAGCGCAGGTAACAGGCTACAAAATCGCCGGGAAGACAGGCACCTCCGAAAAGGTTGGGCAGCAGAATGAAACCGATAAAATTGTCTCGTTTCTTGGGATCGCGCCTGCAGACGACCCGCAGATAGCGGTGCTCGTTATGATGGACACGCCGAGCACTGAGACCGGTATATATATCAGCGGGGGACAGATGGCGGCTCCCACAGTGGGCAAGATTTTAGCCGACGTGCTGCCCTACATGGGCATAGAGCCTGACTATACGGAAGAGGAATTAGCGCGCGTGGATATAACAGTCCCGGAGATAACCGGCCTGAGCCTTGAAGAGGCCATGGCAAAGCTGGACGATAAAGGACTGGGGTACAGGATCTTCGGAAACGGCGAAACCGTTACGGACCAGCTGCCGGCCTCAGGTTCGGTCATACCGGGAACCGCAGACGTAATAATATATTTGGGAGCCCCGAAGCCGACGGAAGACATTGCGGTTCCGAATATATACGGAATGACGGAAGCGCAGGCAAAAGAGGCGCTCGAAGAGCGCTGCCTGTTCCTGCGCTCCTCGGGGGCCGCGGGCGGCACGGTATCAAACCAGAGCATAGCCGCCGGCGTCTCAGTAGCTCCCGGCACTGTCGTTACGGCTACGTTTATCGATACCTCTGTCTACGACTAGCTTCGCCCTAACATCAAAATACGGAGGAAAAATCTATGAAACTGTCAGATCTGCTGCGGGGAATTGATGTTCTCAGGACTACAGTTGATCTGAATACGGATATAAATGCTGTGGTTTACGACTCCCGCAAGGCGTTGCCCGGCTGTCTTTTCGTTGCTATGGCGGGGTTTGAGACGGACGGCCACGAATATATAAGCTCAGCTCTTGAAAAAGGCGCGGCGGCCGTAATATGCCAGCACGCTCCGGCGGGCGCTCCCTGCGTAACGGTCAGCGATCCCCGTGCCGCTCTGGCGCGAATCGGCGCAAACTTTTTCAGAAATCCGGCGGAAGAGATGACGATAATTGGAGTTACGGGCACGAACGGGAAGACCACAACCACATATATTCTTAAGACCCTGCTGGAAAAGGCATTTGGGGCGAAAGTAGGTCTGATAGGGACTAATCAGAATATGATAGGCGACAAAGCTTTGCCGGCAGAACGCACGACGCCTGAAAGCTTTGAACTGCAGGCGCTTTTGCGCGAAATGGCCGATGCGGGCTGCACTCATGTCGTTATGGAGGTTTCATCTCACGCTCTGAGCCTTCACAGGGTTGATGGCATAAGCTTCCGCACGGGGATTTTTACGAATCTGACACAGGATCATCTTGATTTCCACCGTACGATGGAAGACTACCTAGCCGCGAAAGCAAAGCTCTTCGGAATGTGCGAGGCGGGGATATTCAATATAGACGACGAATACGCCGGCGAGCTTATGAAAAACGCTGCCTGCCGGATCTTTACTTATTCCGCGATTCGCAACGAAGCGGACCTCGTGGCGAAGAACATCAATCTGAAACCCGACCGCGTGGAGTTTGAGGCTCTTACAATAGACGCAATATCCCGGGCGGAGCTGCATATACCGGGGCGTTTTTCAGTCTATAACGCGCTGGCCGCCATAGCCGCAATGCTCGAGCTCGGCGCACCGCTGACGACTATCACGTCGGCTATAAAGTCGGCAAAAGGAGTTAAGGGGCGTATGGAGGTGGTGCCTACAGGCGGGCGGGATTTTACGATAATAATTGATTACGCTCATACGCCGGACGCTCTTGAAAACGTAATTAGAACCGTGAAGGATTTTTCAAAGGGCAGGACTGTAGTGCTTTTTGGCTGCGGGGGAGACCGAGACCCTATTAAACGCCCTCTTATGGGACAGGTTGCCGCCCGGCTTGCCGACTATGTCATAGTGACCTCTGACAACCCGCGAACCGAAAAGCCCGAAAAGATCATCGAGGAAATCGTGGGAGGTATGGAAGGAATAAAAACGCCGTATACTGTGATAACGGACCGCATAGAGGCTATTCACTATGCCATTGACAGCCACGAATCCAATGATATAATCATCCTCGCGGGTAAAGGACATGAGACCTACCAGATTGTCGGCAAGACTAAGCGCCATATGGATGAAAGGGAGATTGTGGCCGAATGGCTGGCCCGCAAATAATCAGGATCGGAAGATAACCTTATGACTCTTTACGCTTTCGCGGCCGCTTTTGTGCTGTCGCTTATACTGGGGAAATTCATAATACCTATGCTTCGACGCATGGACGCCCGCCAGAGTATTAAGGAAATAGGGCCTAAATGGCATATGAGCAAACAGGGAACCCCAATGATGGGGGGCATCATATTCATCGCGGCGTCGGGCGCCGCCACAATAGCTTTCGGCTGGAACAGCATGAAAAACGGCAATTACATACATTTGTTCATTTTTGGGATGGCCCTGATATTCGGGCTTGTCGGCTTCGCGGACGACTATGTTAAAGTGAAAAAGAAACAGAATACAGGGCTTACAGTACTTCAGAAGCTTCTTCTGCAAATAGCCGTTGCCGTCGCTTTTATCGCCCTGCTGCGATATTTCGGACACCTGTCCTCCAGGCTGTATATCCCGTTTCTGAACGTAACATGGGAGCTGCCGTGGATTGTATATACGATAATAGCGGCCTTTATCATTGTTGGATTTGTCAACGCCGTAAATATTACAGACGGGATAGACGGGCTTGCCGCCGGGGTTACGACGCCGGTCGCACTGTTTTTCGCGGCCGCGGCCTATTACTGGAGCAATCAGGCCGTCGGGCTGTTTGCCGCCGCGCTGGCGGGGGCGCTGATAGGCTTCCTCTTTTACAACTACCATCCCGCCAGAGTTTTTATGGGCGATACGGGCTCCCTCTTTCTCGGCGGGTCAATCTGCGGGCTGGCATTTGCTCTTGATATTCCGCTGATTCTCGTTCCGGTCGGAATCATATATCTGATCGAGACGATGTCAGATATTATACAGGTGCTTTATTTCAAAGCTACGGGCGGGAAGCGCGTTTTCCTGATGGCGCCGCTACATCATCATTTTGAGATGAAGGGCTGGAAGGAAGGGAAGATATTCTGGACCTTCACGCTGATAACCGTGGCGTTTTGCCTGTTAGGATTCTGGGCGCTTACTTTCAAATACATGATGTGAGGGACGGAGGCCGCTTTATGAGCAGCAACTGGGGATCGGGGTATAAAAGCGACCTGTATTACGGCGATTTGCCGAAGGCGCCGATCGACGCAAAAAAGCAGGGCGTTTCAGAGACTGCCCGGCCGGGTGAAGCCGACGGGTGGTTTATAAGAGGCCCTCTGGACCTGCCGTTCCTAATGCTTACGGTAATAATCCTCTGCTTCGGAGTAGTGATGGTGTTTTCGGCAAGCTATGCCTCTGCATATTACGAGACCGGTAAGCCGACCCACTATTTTATGCGTCAGAGTATTTTCGCAGTTCTCGGCATAGTAGTTATGATGCTGGTGTCGCGTATAAATTACAGGAAATACAAGCAGATGGCGCCTCTCATTATGGGCGTTTCGATTATCCTGCTTATAACTGTACTCTTTATCGGAGTAAGAAGCGGCGACGCGCGGCGCTGGATTGACCTCGGCTTTACTACCTTCCAGCCCTCGGAGCTGGTTAAGCTGGCTATAATACTTCTGTTCGCCAAAATGATCTGCGCCTATAAGCATAAGATGAGGACCTTCAGGTACGGCGTGCTGCCTTTCGCGCTTCTGCTTGTCTTAGTCTGCTTTTTGCTATATCTTGAGCCTCATCTTTCGGCAATGGTTATAGTTTTATGCATAGGCGCGACAATGATGTTCCTCGGGGGCACCCGAAAATTCTGGTTTGTCGGGGGCGTTCTGGTCGTCGCGCTGGCGGCATGGCTCATCATTGGGCAGCTTGGTTACGCAAGCTCGCGTATTGCAGCCTGGAGGGACCCGTTTTCGGATACTCAGGGTGTCGGCTGGCAGATTATACAGTCCCTGTATTCAATAGGTTCGGGAGGACTCACCGGGCTCGGACTCGGCAACAGCCGCCAGAAATTCCTTTATCTCCCCGAAGAGCACAACGATTTTATTTTTTCGGTGCTCTGCGAAGAGCTCGGCTTCATCGGGGCCGTAATCGTTATTCTGTTGTTTATGCTTTTAATCGTGCGCGGCTACTGGATTGCGGCGCATGCCAGAGACAAGTACGGCACGCTTATTGCGGCCGGGATATCGACGCTTTTGGCATTTCAGGTGTTTTTCAATATTGCGGTTGTAACGAATTTTATTCCGGTCACAGGAATTTCACTCCCGTTTTTCAGTTACGGCGGCACGGCCCTGGTTATGCAGCTGGCGGAGATGGGCATCGTCCTGTCAGTCGCGCGCAACGCCCCCATAACCGCTTAGTCGACTGAATGTGAGGCGCAAATGAGAATTATTTTTACATGCGGCGGCACCGCCGGGCATATTTATCCAGCTGTCGCGGTTGCGGATTTAATAAGAAAGAATCGGCCCGAATCGGGAATAATATTTGTCGGGGCGAAAGGGAGAATGGAAACTGAGCTGGTGCCGCGCGAAGGGTACGAGATACGTACGCTTACGATATCAAATTTCAGCAGAAGCGTTAGCTTAAACGGTATAAAACACAATATAAACACAATAAAAAACCTGTGGCGCGCAAGAAAAGAGGCTATAAGCATACTCGACGATTTTAAGCCCGACGCAGTTGTCGGAACCGGGGGTTATGCAAGCTACCCTATACTCCGTGCGGCGGCCGGGCGCAATATCCCTACCGCGGTTCACGAGTCAAACGCCATGCCCGGCCTTACCACCAAAGTGCTGGCAAGGCATGTGGACCGTATTATGGTCGCGTATGAAGAGAGCAGAAACGCATACCGTTACCCCAAAAAGGTTGTTGTAACCGGAACTCCGGTCCGAGCCGGTTTTACCGAGCTTAGCAGGCAGGAGGCAAGGGCGCAGCTGGGAATAAAACAGGACAAGCTGGTGCTGCTGACCTTCTGGGGCAGCCTCGGGGCGCGCTATATGAACGAAAAAATGGCCGAATTCTGCGCCTTAGCCGGAGCCGCGGGCAGCTTCATGCAAATACACGCAACGGGTAAGGACAAGCTCGAGGACTTTAAAAACGCGGTTCGTTCCTGCGGCGTAGAGCCAGACACCTGCCCAAACCTTGATTTGCGCGAATATATATATGATATGCCGAAGGTAATGGCCGCCGCAGACCTTGTAATATGCCGTGCGGGAGCTTCCACCCTGGCCGAGATAATTGCCTGCGGAATACCCGCTATTTTAGTCCCGTCGCCAAATGTGACGAATAACCACCAGGAAAAAAACGCCCGTTTGCTTGAAAAAGCCGGCGCGGCAAAAGTGATTCTGGAAAGCGAATGTACCGGAGCGTCATTGTTTGAGGCCGCCAACGCCCTGCTGCTGGACGCTCCGGGCCGGAGAAAGATGAGAGAGGCCCAAAAAGCTCTCGCCGTTGAAGATTCCGCGTATCGTATTCTTGAGGTTATTGACAGTATCACTTTACAAAACCACTCCGCATAGTATGGTGCGAGGCGGAAAGCGCCTATACTTTAGTTTAAACAAAGATGCGGAGGCACCGAAATGAGTAAGTTCTTGATAAATGGGAACAAACCTATCAGAGGAGAGGTGGACGTTCACGGCGCAAAGAACAGCGTCCTGCCGATTCTGGCGGCAACGCTTCTGTGCGGCGGAGAAAGCGTAATAGTAAACTGCCCGGACCTCACCGATGTAGACGCTTCAGTACGGATTTTGCGGCATCTCGGTTGCACAGTCAGACGCGAAGGCGGCAGCATAACCGTTGACTCCTCCACACTGACAGGCTGTGAAATACCCGATCAGCTAATGCGCGAAATGCGTTCATCCGTAATATTCCTCGGCGCCATACTTGCGCGAACAGGCTGCGCGCAGATGACATATCCCGGAGGCTGCGAACTGGGAAGCCGGCCCATAGACCTTCATCTCGCGGCGCTGCGGAGCCTTGGAGCAGACATAAGCGAGACCGACGGCCACATACGCTGCACAGCCGCCAATCTTCGCGGCTGCGAACTGAATCTGAAGTTTCCGAGCGTCGGCGCGACGGAAAACATTATGCTTGCGGCATGCTGCGCCAAAGGGGAGACCATAATTTCAAACGCCGCCTGCGAGCCGGAAATCGAGGATCTTCAGAATTTCCTCGTTTCCCAGGGCGCCGATATCACGGGCGCCGGGACGCCGATAATACGCATCAGGGGCGTATCAAAGCTCCACGGCTCGGAGCACAAAGTTATACCGGACAGGATTGTAGCCGCGACATTCCTCTGCGCATGTGCCTCCTCGGGGGGCGAGGTACTTCTCAGGAACGTCATACCGGGCCATTTCAGCACAGTCAGCGAGATCCTCGCTGAGGCCGGGTGCACGGTACGTATCATGAAAGACAGCGTGTACATTAAGCGCGATAAGCGTCTGCGCGCCGTACGGCCTGTGATGACGGCTCCGTATCCGGGCTTCCCGACGGACGCGCAGGCCCCGCTTATGGCTGCGCTGCTGCGTGCGGAGGGGACGTCGGTCATAGTGGAAAACATATTTGAAAACCGCTACCGCCACGTTGGAGAGCTGCTCCGTATGGGGGCCGACATAAGAATCGAAGGGCGCACAGCTATTATAACGGGCGTAGAGAGAACATACGGCGCTTCCGTGCGCGCAACGGATCTTCGCGGCGGGGCCGCCATGGTTGTGGCCGCGCTCGGCGCGGACGGGGAGAGCGAAATCAGCGAGGTCCTGCACATTGACAGGGGCTATGACGGGCTGACAGAATCGCTGCAGGCCCTCGGCACGGATATAAAACGCGCCGTTCCCGCTATCGCATAAAGGCCGCTGCAGACTCAATGCCGCAGGCTTCAGCGCGGGCAAACGGAACATATGCACACAGGAGAACGAAATTTGGCTTTTCCAAAGAAGAAAAAACGCCGCCGGAGACGCGGCCGCATATACAGCTTTTTCGCGGTATTGGCAATGACAGCCGCGGTCGTGTTCGGCGTCGGTTTTTTTTTCAAAATAAACGAGATCGACGTCTCCGGGAGCGCTTACTATACTGCAGAGGAAATAATTGAAGCCTCCGGCCTGCACGTGGGCGAAGGCCTGTTCCGCTTTTCCGCCGCGAGGGCGGAACGCCGTATTGTCGAAACGCTGCCTTATGCGTCTTCGGCTGATATTAATCGCCAGGTTCCGGACAAGCTCATAATAACGGTGGTTGACAGCGAGCCGGCCGCCGTTATGCAGGGCGGCGGAGGGTACTGGCTTGTCGACAAGAAGCTCAGAGTCCTGGAAAACATGTCTTCAAGCGAAGGATATATTTTTATAGAGGGTATAGAGCTGTCGGAGTATGTTACGGCAAGGGAGGCGGTTGTCAGGGAGGAGGACAGGCTTAAGCTGAAAAAGCTCGGGGAAATTCTGTCGGAATTCGATGATGTGGGCCTGATTAAGAGGGTCTCTTTAATCGATGTTTCTCAGGTTTCCGATATAAGCTTCAGGATGGACGGGAAATATAGCGTACATATCGGGGACGCGGGAGATTTGAATTATAAGATGCGTTACCTGCAAAAAGTGCTGGAAGAGCTTGATCCGGACGTATCGGGAACCATAGACCTCAGCGGAACAAAAATAGCCCGTTTTATAGCTGATTAAATCAAGTTTTTTTTGCAGAAATAGCATATCACTACTTGACCTTGAAAAGAATTAAAGTTAAAATGAGTTATATGTTTATTATGAGTGCGAAAAAGGGCGTTTTTTAATATAATTAAGTAGGAGGAAAACAATATGCCGTTCGGAAATGAGACAGGCCCCGAAAATGTGGTTACGATCAAGGTAATCGGAGTGGGCGGCGCCGGCAATAACGTTGTCAATAGAATGACGAAGTCCGGGGCGGCGGGCGTTGACTTTGTTGCTGTCAATACAGATAAAATGGCTCTCGCCGTCTCTTCTGCGACCACAAAAATACAGATTGGCGAAAAGCTTACGCACGGCCAGGGGGCCGGCTCAAATCCGGAGATCGGGAAGCGAGCCGCCGAGGAAAGCCGCACGCAGCTGACAAAAGTCCTGGAAGAAACCGATATGGTGTTCATTACCGCCGGCATGGGCGGCGGAACCGGCACGGGCGCCGCTCCGGTCATTGCCAATATCGCCAGGGAGGCGGGAGTGCTGACAATAGGCGTCGTTACGAAGCCCTTCGGATTCGAGGGCAGCCGGCGCATGGCGGCGGCCGAGAAGGGCATAGAGGAGCTGCGCAAGGAAGTGGATTCGCTGCTTGTCATTCCGAACGACAGACTTAAGCTGGTTACCGACCAGAAAATTACTTTCGCAAACGCGTTTGAAATCGCGGACGACGTTCTGCGCCAGGCTGTCACCAGCATATATGAGCTTATTAAGAATACAAACTACATTAACCTCGACTTTGCGGACGTTACGACCATAATGAAGGACGCCGGGTTTGCTCACATGGGCGTTGGCCGGGCGGACGGCAAGAACAAAGCGGAGGAAGCCGCGAGGATGGCCGTTACAAGCCCTCTCATGGAGACGTCGATAAACGGCGCCAAGGGCGTATTGCTCAACGTCACCGGTTCTATGGACCTTGGCCTGGAGGATGTCGAAGTCGCGGCCAACCTTGTCCAGCAGGCGGCGCATCCGGAAGCGCTTATAATTTTCGGCGCGGCTTTTGACGAAACACTTGAGGACGAAATAAGGGTAACTGTAATTGCGACTGGCTTTGACGAGAAGAAACCGGGCGTGAAGACCGGATTGTTCAGCACCGCAACAACAGGGGCCGCCACCGCCGAGGAGAGGCAGAAGGATATAGACGAGGTTATCAATAATTCGGCGGATTACGGCGACGATATCGACGCTGTTATAAAGTTTTTCAAATAACAGAAAATTAGAAGAATCTGGGAGCCCGTCCGGGCTCCCTTTTCCATTTAATTAAGCACTGTTTCGCGGGCAAACGGCGATTTTCCGAATTTCCCCGGCAATAAAAAAATCAGCGCCGGAAAAAATATTGAAAACAGAAAAAATAATACTACCGGTCCGCACGAAGATTAGCGGCGGTGCGATTTCTGCCTGGGATAAGACCAATCAAGTGTTTTATTGTCAGGCCGAAGGCCTCGTTTTCTGCAAATACTTTATGTGCGGAAAGGGGTGTTATTCTGAGAATTAAAAAAAGTGTAAAAAGAACCGTTGGCATTGCGCTTGCCTGCGCTCTGGCATTTACGGCCTTCGGCGGCTCGGGCTCCGTATCTGCCGCAGATGACGCCATACCGTCTGTCGAGGAGCTACCGGACATGCTTGTGCCGGTTGGACACACGGTTGGCATCAAGCTTTTTGCCGACGGGGTAATGGTTGTTGGACTGTCAAATATCAATACCGGCGGAGCCTCATTCTCCCCGGCGAAACTGGGCGGGATTCGCGAGGGAGACCTGATAACACACATCGGTTCGGAGAAGATTACCTCAACGGAGCAGGTAATAGAGCTTGTTAGCAAGTGCGGCGGTTCAGGCCTGAATGTCCGATATAAGCGGGCAGGACATGAAAGCCAGACTAAAATCGAACCAGTTAAATCGGAAAACGACGGAGTATACCGGATCGGCGCCTGGATAAGAGACAGTATGGGCGGGATAGGAACCGTGACGTTTTACGATCCCGAAAGCGGGGTATTCGGGGCTCTGGGGCACGGAATTAACGATGTGGACACGTCTATTCTGATGCCGCTGCAGAAAGGTTCGATTATGCATTCAACCGTCTCGGCTGTGAGAAAAGGTTCGGCCGGAGCTCCCGGCGGGCTTGAAGGGAGCTTCAATCTCCTGAAGGATGCCGGTACTCTGTATTTAAACTCCGACTGCGGTATTTTCGGAATCATGAAACACGGCGCCGCGTGGGAGGGTTCGGCAATACCGGTGGCAAGCGGAAAAGATGTGCGCAAAGGCAGCGCCATAATTCTGGCGAACATTGAGGACGATATCGTAGGCGAATACACGATAGAAATCGAAAAA
>JBMNQI010000050.1:0-16235 GCA_050944055.1 Oscillospiraceae bacterium
AATAGTTTCTGGTTTTATAAAACAGTATTATGCCGGCCGCCCGGCGCTGCCGCCGAAAATTCTGCTTCCCCTGGATTTTGAGGACCGGGAGGATATTGAAAAACTCCTCTCCGGAGAAGCCGGCTCTTCTGTCAGGCTTTTTGCGCCCAAAAGCGGCGAAAGCCTAAAGCTTATAAAGCTCGCTTCACTTAACGCGCGCGAGGAGGCGGAGAGAGTAACCACGCGCGAGGAAAAGCAGAGCAGAGTTCTGGAGCTGCTGGGCCGCGCACTGCAGCTGGAAAAGCTCCCGCGCCGCATTGAGGCCTACGATATCTCAAATACCGGTAAGAGCGAAATAGTCGGTGCGATGACTGTATTTCAGGACGCGCAGCCCCGAAAGCGCGACTACAGAAGCTATATTATTAAGGAGCAGGATGCTCAGGACGATTATTCCGCGATGCGCGAGATGCTGCGCCGCCGCTTAATCCGTCTTAAGGCAGGCGACAAGGGCTTTGAAACAATGCCCGACCTCCTGCTAGTCGACGGAGGCAGCGTACACGCCTACGCCGCCAAACAGGTCGAGGAGGAGCTGGGCTTCAATATCCCGGTCTTTGGCATGGTCAAGGACGACAGGCACCGTACAAGGGCCATATTGGCTCCGGACGGCTCCGAGATCGGCATTAAACAGAATCAGTCTTTGTTCTCGTTCGTGGGAAGGATACAGGAGGAGACGCACAGGGCCGCGATAGAGTTCCACCGCAAGAGGCGGCAGGGCACGGTAGCTTCCTCCAGCCTGGACAGGATACCCGGCGTAGGCCCGAAGCGGCGCGGCGCGCTTCTGAGACATTTCGGAAGCGTATCGAAAATAGAGGAAGCGTCCGAAGAAGAGCTGGCCAAGGCAGTGCCGAAAAACACGGCGAAAGCCGTTTACGAGTATTACCACACGGACAAAGCCGAAAGGAAACATAAATGAGAGTAATAACTGGAAGTGCCCGCGGGCGCAAGCTTGAAACGCTTCCGGGGCCAATAACCCGCCCGACGACCGATATGGTAAAAGAGGCCGTATTCAATATCATACAGTTCGACATAGAGGGCCGCCGCGTACTTGACCTCTTTGCCGGGAGCGGCCAGATGGGCATTGAGGCACTCAGCCGGGGCGCGAGGGAAGCGGTATTTGTCGACCAGAAAGCCGAGGCAATACGAGTCATAAGGCGCAACCTGGAAAAGACGGGCTTTGTTAAAAACGCGCAGGTATTCTTAAGCGACGCTTTTTCCTGGTTGTCGGGAGGCCGGGGTCAGTTTGACCTGATTTTTATCGACCCTCCTTATATGACAAATCATATTGAAAAAGCTCTGAATATTATCAGAAAGTTTGACATTTTGTCAGATGGTGGTATAATAATTTGCGAAAGTTCAGAAACAAAACCCACTCCGGCCGCGCAGGAACCGCTGCGTTTGCTGAAAGAGTATAAGTACGGTAAAATTAAAATCTCCCTGTTTAATAAAGGTGTGGTCTGATGCGAACGGCATTATGCCCCGGCAGCTACGATCCGGTAACTTTCGGCCATTTAGACGTTTTCAGGCGCGCAGCCGCTATTTATGATAAAATCATCATCTGCGTCACTGAAAACAGCGGCAAAAGCTGCCTTTTTAACCCCGCGGAACGGGCAGAGCTTATAAGGCGCGTCATAGGGGATATCCCGGCCGAAGTGGAAATAGTGGACGGTTTTATATCCGAGTTCGCGCGAGACCGCGGAGCGCAGGCAATCGTTAAAGGGCTGCGCACAGGGAGCGACTTCGAAATGGAATTTACAATGGCGGTGTACAACCGCCGTCTTGCCCCGGAGGTTGAGACAGTTTACCTCCCGGCAAGAGAAGAATATATATACCTCAGCTCCAGCGCGGTAAGAGAGCTTGCCTGGTTCGGAGCTGATCTTAGCCCCTATGTACCTAGAGAAATTATTCCCGACATAGATTTAAAAATCAAACAGAGGAGGGGACGCTGATGGCAGGCGGTGTTGAAGAACTCATTGACATGCTTTACGACATGGTTCAGGAAGCTAAGAATATGCCGTTCAATTCGGAAAAATGCGTTTTGGAAAAGGAAAGAGTGCTTGAGCTCATAGAGGAGATAAAGGCCCGCGTTCCCACCGAGGTCTCGGAGGCGCAGATGCTTGTAGCTGCCCGCGCCGATTATATCTCCGGCGCAAAGCGGGAGGCCGAGGCAATAAAGCAGGTTGCCGAGGAGGAGGCAAAACGCCTGGTTTCAGAGCAGGAGATTTACCGTATGGCGAAGCAGAAGAGCCGGGAGATAATCGCCTCGGCAGAGGCGCGAAGCAAGGAGCTGCGCCGGGCCGCAAACGCGTATGTAGACGAGATAATGAAAAATACGGAGGATGCGATAGCCGAGGCGTTAAACAGCGTCCGCCAGTCGCGCAGCCGTTTCCGCCAGTCTGTCGGAGCCGCGCAGCAGCCTGCCCCGGCGCCCGCGCCGGCCCAGAAGGTCGAGTAGTGCCGTTCTGAAAACCTAGAAGGACTAACTTTCAATCAGGGCAATAAAACGGGCTTAGTCATTACGGCTGAGCCTAATTTTAACGGAGTAGGTAGAGGTACAGCAGCACGTGTAACTGGAATGAATAGGGCCTCCTGTTGTAGATTTACTACGACAGGAGGCTTAAATGTTGGGGCAAAAACAGATTTTGTTAAAACATCAATCAGACATCATTGCGTTGGCCGTAATACTCTCTTAAGAACCGGATGAAGGTATCGGCAAGCGGGCTTTCGCTCGTCCTGCTTTTTACGCAGCAACAAACACAATTTATCCCATCCAGGGGGATATAACGAACATTCGAGACATTATTTTGTAAGCCGAATCGACGGTCTACGACGGCCACACATCTGCCGGTTTCCAGCTGCATACAGATAGACTGCACATTCGGCAGCAACCGGGTCGTGGTCGGCTCGAGTCCCAGGTCAGATAACATCTTTGCGCAGACCCGCGAAAACTCGAAGCTCTGGAATTCCCAAGAGGCAAAACAAAGCAGCGGAAGGTTCCAGCAGGCAGGATCAATCCGGTCGTCTGTGATGTCAGCCGGGACGCAAAGACACATGTCCTGCTCGGCAAATGGATAAACCTCAAGATCCTGCGTAATTATCGCATTATCCGGCGGGATGATGGCGACGTCCAGTTCGTCGTTTCGTATCTTCTGCAGGAGCGTGTTGTGGTGATGCTGATAACCCATTATAAGCACGCTCGGATTCAGTGCACGGAAAGCCGTGACGGCTTTATCGATCTCGCCGAATGGGGAGATCATAACCGAGTATCCCAGACGCAAATGTTTTTTTCTCCACTGCGTCTCCAGGGCGGCGTCTCTGAGCACTTTCTTTCCGCGCTGTATTTGGTTGTAAAAAAATCGTTATAGTATGCGCCTTCCCGGGTTAACTCAAGCCCCCGCCTGCTGCGTTTGAAGAGCTGATGACCCAGTTCACGCTCCAGATTGATAATCTGGTTGGATACTGACTGCTGAGACATGAACAGGTTTTCCGCGGTGACCGTAAAGCTCCGGGTGCGGGCCGCTTCCAGAAAGACCTTGATCTGGTTATAGTTCATATCTCGTCCTCCAGTGAGGCGCAGTATGCTTGGATGTAATCCTCAAACCGGACCGCGAGGGGCGTCGTTCTGACCTGTATCCGTGTGAGGCAAAGTGTCACTGTGCGCGCCACTCTCTTCATGTGAAAAACATCCGCGTTTTTAAGTTTGTTGTTTATTGGGCTTACCGTCACTCCGCTGCCCATGCGAACGGCCAGATACACGCTGTCAAGATTGTCCAATACAACGGAACGTTTCGGCGTCATATTGCCGCGGACAAATTCCTGATCTTCCCTGAAAATCACGGCGGCCTCGTCTTCCTCGCACGCATAAGCTGCGAAATGCGGCCCCATTGCTATTTTCAAATCGTTCATGGTCGTCGCGGCATAAGCGCTGTCTTTTGCCACGATCAGGTACAGCGGAATTTCACCTAATACGCATATCCTTGGCGCCAATCTGACGTTGCTGGCAAGATAGCGGGACGAGAGCATCATGTCTACGCTTCCGCTTGACAGGAGCTCCAGCGAGTTGGCCGGCGACGCCTGATACAGCTGTATATCCGCGTCGGGTTCCTGCTCCCGGAAGGAATTAACAGCATTTATGAACCATTCAGGGCAGGATACATATTCGGACGCCACGATCTTCAGCTCGCTTGAAGATTTTCTCCGGGACAGCTCCACTGATGCTTTCCTCATATCTGACTCAAAATCCAAAAAGAACTGATACATCTTTCGCCCGGCAGACGACAGGACTACTTCGCCGTCATTTGGGATGAACAGGTTAACGCCGAGATCCTCCTCGAGCCTTTTGATGTTTTGCACGACTGCAGGCTTGTTGAGGTTCAACAGATTTGATGTCTCAGATAGGTTTTTGGTGCTGGCCAGAGACATAAAGCAGCCAATATTCATCGTGTTCAAGTCGTTCAAGCTCCTTTCACAATTACGTTGGCCGTCTAGAGCCCGCGCTTGTACACTTGAATTATATTGTATTGCAGCTTATGTGTAAAGCCCCGGCTGCAATCCTTTTCATTTTCGTACCGGCAACCGCGAAAGACGCGGAGACTGTGCAAGTCCCCGCGTCTTTCGCATTTACTATTCTTATTTAAGCTCAGCTTTCCGGCGGCGTCCAGTCATAGCCGTAATAATCCGCCGTTTTTTGAAGCAGCTTTGTCATGTTAGCTGTCTTCTCCGCGTCACCGGCAACGCGGTTTAGGCAGTTTGCAGCGTTGGATTCAAACTGATAGCCGTAATACTTCAGTACATCCTCTTCACTGAGCCTTTTTATCTTTTTGTTGGAGCGCTCCTCTATGGTGGAAATCATGGTATCTTCCTGCGAGTTTTGCACTTCCACGCTGTAACTTCCGGTACGAAGAGCCGCTTCGCGTATTATCTGCTGCTGCCCCTGGCTTAGCTTATTCCAGAAATCCAGGTTGATGGTATAGCAACTGCCGGCGGCGATGAGGCCGTTAAGCATCACGTTGGGCGCGACCTCATCCCAGCTCATGGCATAAACCGCCGCCAGAGCACAGTTTGCCGTGTCGCAGATACCGCGTTGCAGCGCGTCATATGTCTCGGAGGGAACAACAAAGACGGAGTTGAGCCCCATTATGTCGAACTTGGCGTTGTCGCCGCTGCCCATGCATTTGCATTTGGCGATCATTTCATCAAGCGTATCCCACTCATAGGTGGAGACAAGTGCGTCGGATCCGTTGTAGAGGACGTTCAAATAGTACATGTTATTCTCAGCGGCCTGTCCCTGCAGGATCGCTGCCGTTTCCTCGTCTTCAAACAGCATTGTCTCCCAAAGATTAATAATGTCTTCAGAGGTGCCGATACCATACTGACCAAAGTTGAGGAAGTAGATGTATTCGCCATGCTGCATAGGGTTGACAGATATCATGTCAACCGCGCCGTTACGCAGAGCATCGAACTGAGTGAGGTCGTCGTAAACGGTACCGCCCCAGTAGATGTTCAGTGTAATCTTGCCGTCAGACAGTTCGGCAAGGCTGCTTTCAAAATATTTGAGGATATCGCCGACAAGCTCGTTTTCATTCACCGTTGCGTTATAGGTGATGGTGAGCGGCTCGATCTCCGCCGCGATGGCGGCCCAGTCCGCTTCGCCGTCGGCAGGCGCAGGTTCTTCGACGGGCTTGCTGACGGGTTTTTCCTCAGCGGGTTTTTCTTCCACGGTTTCGGCACTGCTTCCGCAGGCGCCCAGGGCGAATACCATTACAAGCGCAAGCAGCAATGCCAGCAGTTTTCTCATTTTCATATTGTGCCTCCTTTATTATTTGGTTGTTTTTTAACCTATATTGTAGCCCAGAATCCCCGGCAGCCAGGTGACGAGGTTGGGAATGGCCGCCAGAATGAAAACGATAGCCGTTTCACATATGAAATACGGTAATATCCCCTTGAATATCTTGGCAGGACTCTCGCGCAAGGCATTGGCCGTAGCAAATACGTTCATGCCGATAGGCGGCGTTATGCTGGCGATCTCCATCATGAAGCAGAGTGTGATGACGATAACATAGGGGTTGAAACCAATGCTTGCCAGAACCGGGAACACCACAGGAACCGTGATGATGAGCATGCTCATCATGTCCATGACGCATCCGCAGAAAATGTAAAACACGATAACGATGGCAAAGATGACGAATGCCGGCGCGTTCATTCCCGCGATGAATTTTGCGATTGTTGACGCGACGCCTGTGGCGGAAATGAACTTGCTGAAGATGGAACCGGAAAGGATGATCATAAATATGGATCCTTCCATGACGGCTGCATCCCATAGGCAGTCAAAAACCTTCTTAGCCGGGATGCGCTTTGCAAAAGCATAGATACAGACCGCTACCGCCCCGATGGCGCCGCCGACCGTCGCGGCGAACCAGCCGAGCATTGTACCGCCGATTATGAGCATGAACAGCAGGAGAATAGGCAACAGGAACTTTAGCGCAGCCAGTTTATCCTTCAATGGAGCTTTTGGGCCGTCACCGGAGGGGATCGAGCCCTTCTTAATCCATCCGATGAGACGAACCGTGACGCCGAGGAGTATCATCGTAATTATTCCGGGTATAATGCCGCTGCTGAGCGCCGCTCCGACAGACATCGTCATGGTCTTTCCGTTAAACATTACGGGACTCGGCGACAGGAGGCAGAAAGTGATGATGCCCATGCTGGGCGGGATCAGCGTCGACAAGGCGCCTGCCGAGCATATGCAGCCCATGGAGTAGCTTTCGTCATAGTGCTGCTTTCTAAGCTCCGGCAGGGAAATCTTTCCGAAAACGATGCTTCCGGCTACGGAGGAGCCTGAGCAGGCGCCAAAGACCGCATTAGCCCCGATGACCGTGAAAAGCATACCGCCCTTTACCCTGCCAAGCCAGGCCTTCATGGAACGGAACGCGCCCTCGGCAATGCCCGTCAGGCCTGCCAGAGTGCCGACGATCATAAAAAGCGGGATGACCGAATAGTTGAAGCTGGCCGCGGTTGTAAACGGAGCCTGGGTAAACGTCGTCATTGCCAGCGCAAGATTGCCGCCGGCCAACCAGATCATGCCGACAAATCCGCAGCTGAGCATAGCTACGAACACCGGTACGCCAAGAAAGACCATGGCCATAAGAAAAATAAATACTACCAGCGCTATTAATGCGGGAGTCATTGTGCCTCCCCTCCTTCCGGAACCGCTTCATCCACAGTTTTGACTGGAGGCGGTGTGTAACGAAAGATCAAACGCAGAATCATCCAGACAAACGAGAAGGTCAGCAGCGCAAGGCCTACGCAGTAGGCCAGACCGAAAGGCCACGCCGGGAAGCTGAAGGATGAAGTGCTGATGGTCTTTTTATGCTTTATCATATCTGTCAGCAGGAATGCAAATCCGCGATATGTCATAAGACCGCTGATTCCCATTCCTAGCACGGCGCCCAAATAGGCCGTGCCTTTCTGTACCGCTGCGCCGAAGCGGTTGGTGAGGATATCCACGCAGGTGTGCCCGCGTTCGATTGTTACAAATCCGCAGCTTAAAAAAACAAGCACAACATGCAGATATGCTATCCAGTCCACATAACTGTTGAGGCCGGAAACGGGAAGCCCCGCTCTTCCCAGCTTTTCTCCGCAGACATTGATGAACGCTATCAGCATTATGCCGATAAGTGACAAGGCTGCCAGATAGGAGACGGCCTTATACACCCTAAGTACGACATGATCTGCTTTGACAAACCATGCCGGATTTTCATTCCTCATGAAATCATCCTTCCATGTCAAAGATTTATGCCTTGGTTTTCATCAAATCGTGATACACCGGTCCTGTATCGCGTCGTTTTCGCCGGCTCTCGATTCTGGTTTTGCAGAGGCTTTGTGGACTGCGGGCAAAATTTAAATAGGTGAAGCGCACCGCAACAAAGCATTATTAATCATATCATCGCCGTAGCCCGGTGTTAAACAAAGAAAAGCATCACAGATTCTCGTTTTTTTTGGTTATTGCAAATTGCTTCCGGGCATTTTATACCGTTCACAAGGCGGGCCTGACGCCGCCGGCCTTTGCTCGCGGAACTGGCTCAGCCGATACATAGAGCCCGGCTCCAGGCCAACCGGCATTTGCTCGCGCGTTTTCGAGAGCATTGCTTCAGAGCGGCTTTACTTTGATCATACCGATATACTCATCCGCTATGGCAGGCATTTGCACGCCGTTGACGATTATGATTCCCTCGACAGTTGCGCCTTCTTCTATCACAAGCTTTGTCAGCCAACTCTCGCCGGTAACGGTCCAGATACTGTTTTTGTCCAGATGAAGGATTACGCCGTTGTTCACCGGTTTGGCGGCTCTCTGAGTGATATTCGAGACATCAAGGCAGTTGTCGACTGTCAGCTCTGTCACGCCGTCGGGATATGCCTGCACAGCCGAACTGATGACACCGGTAATATGTGTGTTGACAGCATTCACGGCTAGGTTTTTCGGGCCGCGCTGGTCCTTTCCGCCATTTTCGACGGCGGCGTCACTGTTGGCATTGTTGTCTCCGTTGAATTCCACCGGCCCAACAAGGGTGTCGTGGAAGCGCCCCATCCCGTCACGCTCGCAGTTGAGATAAGCCCGCAGGTTGGTTGTGGAGTTATATATATCTCCTTCCACACTCATATTTGAGAGATTCAGCGTTACATCCAAAGCCGGATCCACGGCGGCCAGATCCCGCCCGTCGATATATTTGTCCTCCTCGCCGATGGGCAGGCGGAATTTCACAACATCCATGCCGCACTCGTCAGTGTCCATAAGCTGGAGCAGAACTTTATCTTTTGACTTCATAACGCAATTGCTGATGTTTATGGTGGTGGATGACTGCTTGACTACGATATTGGCTTTCTCAGTATCAAACGTGGAATCAATAATGTCGAAAATGCTGCAATCGTCGCCCACGCACATAGCGCCGAAGCGGCGGCCTTTTATGACGCTTCCGTTGATGATCCTGGGGCGGCCTTTGCCCTCCATGCCCATGACCAGCATCGGGAATCCATAGACGTCCACGACGGAATGATCGATAGTTACCTCGTTTGGGCCGATGCAGAAGGTACCGTAGCCGTGTGTATCCGGGCCTGACAGTTCCAGCTTGCAGTCCTTGACATACAGGCTGACGAATTCATCGCTTCCGTCTATGGACAGCACGCCCCATCCGTTGGTCTTTAAGCGGCAGTTCCGGTACACGACCTGTCCGTTTCCGGCCAGCTGGCAGAGACGATTGGAGCCGCGCAGCGGCAGCGACCAGCAGAAGCGGCCGATCCAGCCTATGTCCGGGCTGATATTTACTATGTCGCAGTTATCCACCGTTACACGGCTGTCGCCCGAGACATGGATGGCGCAGCGGGTCGTGCCGGACAGGTTGAAGCTGCTGTCTCTTATCTCAACATTGCTTTTTCCCACGCAAAGCACGCCGGAGTCACAGCCGGCATAGTCGTTGCGGCCAAAGCCCTCCATATCCATGCGGACGTTTTCAACGCAGTAATCAGTATTGTCTATGATGATGCCGTTAATAAACTCTGCGCCGGCGCCGATATAGATCCCTTCCGCCTTTTTGTCGCTGACTGCTCCGCCCCAAACGGCGGCGGAGACGCTTTTCTCCGGTACAATCCTTCCGTTCTCCAGGCATATTGCCGCCGCCATGGGAGCATGGATCTGGTTAAACACCATAAGCCCTTCAGGCCGCGCGATATAGAGAGAGGATACGTACAGTATTACCCTGCCGGTATACAGGCCTGGCTTAATATCTTTCACGATGCCGTTGACTATCAGCGTAACCTTTTTCCCCTGCGGCGCGATGATTTGTGCTTTTTCACAGATCTGGAGCCTTGAAAACTGCACGGTATTTTCGACCAGCCAGGTGCATTGATAGAGCATCTTGCTGTGCTCGCTTTTGTTGATCGGCTTGATGTAGTCCACTATATGACCTTCCTTTCGTGTATTATGTCTGAGTAAGCAGATATGCTTACCGTCCTCATGTAAAATATCATTTGTACAGGGAATAGTTAAACAAATTAATTCGCTGGCCGCACGCATTTTCTTTGGTTCCACTCCGCATATCCGCTTTTGCCGGCAATTCGCAGCTTTTGCCGCTCGCCCCTGCGCACAGCATAAGAGAGGGCTGCAGCAATACGCTGCAGCCCCGAATACCTGACGCTCCTGTTTTGTATACGGACACATCTTATTCTAATAAAACGGCAAGCGGTGCCCGATAGCCGGATACCGCCTGCCGTTCCTTAATATTGATTTTATCTATAAGCCCGGCTGTTTATTACTCCGCTATATCCGCGTACTGGAAGTACCAGTAGCCGTAGGGCGAGTGCCAGGAGCCGGTGATCTTGTCGCTCTGCAGATAGAATTCGTTGTAATACGCGACGGGGATGCAGGCCGCGTCGGCCATCAGGATATCCTCGGCCTCATGCAGATACTTAGAACGGGTCTCGGGATCGGCCTCGGCCGCTGCTTTATCCATTGCCGCATCGTAAGCGGGGTTGTTGTATTTGCCGTCATTGTTGCCGTTTGTGCTGTAAAGCAGTTCCAGCATGTTGGAGGGGTCGTTGTAGTCGAACAGCCAGCCGTTGCGGCTTGCCTCGTAGTCGCCGGCGCGGCGCATCGGAGTGAAGGTCGCCCACTCGACAATGTCTACGTTCACTGTTATGCCAAGCTCTTTCCAGGCCTGCTGGAGATATTGCGCGACGACCTTATGATAACCGGCGTCGTTGATGGAATAGGTTATAGCCGGGAAGCCCTCGCCGTTCGGATAGCCGGCCTCGGCCAGAAGCTGCTTGGCCTTTGCGAGATTGCCTGCAAAGTCTTCAATGTCGATATAGGGTTTGCCGCCGTTGGCGTTTTCCATAAAGCTGCTGCCGTCCCAGTCGACAACGCCGGTGCCGATAAAGTTGGGGGCAGGCGAATATGTGCCCTGCATCAGAGTATTGGCAACATATTTGCGGTCTATGGCTAGGCTCAGAGCCATGCGGACGCGGGGATCGGAGAACTGGGGCAGGCTGTCATTCAGGCTTAAATAGTAAGTTCCGAGGAGCGGGTCGATGTGAAACTCGGGATTGCCCTGCAGGGAGGGAATCTCCTCGGTCGGAACATCCTTAATCATCATTGCTTCGCCGGTCTGCCAGGCAGCGTAGGAGGCGTTGGGGTCCTCCATAAGAAGCATCTTCATGGAGTCGAGCTTAATGGAGTCTGCGTCACGGTAATAGGGATTCTTTTTAAAGAGGATATAGGATCCGGGTACCCATTCGCTTATATAGAAGGGGCCGTTGCAGATATAAGTCTCGGGCTTTGTGGCCCAGGCGTCGCCGTTTTTCTCGATTGTCGCCTGGTTGACAGGGCTCAGCGTCGCAAAAGCGGCCAGCTTATCAAAATAAGCGCAGGGATGGGCCAGTTCGACAACAAGAGTCGTGTCGTCCGGGGCGGATACGGCGAGAGCGTCGACATCACCCGCGGCGGCCTCGTCAAAACCCTTCACCATGCCCAGAACGGTCTCTCCGTAGGGTGCGGCTGTGGCGGGGTCGGCCACACGCTTCCAGCTGTAAACGAAATCCTTCGCGGTCAGGTCGCTGCCGTCGGACCATTTAAGGCCCTTGCGCAGTTTGAAGGTCCAGGTAAGGCCGTCTTCGCTGACATCGTAGGATTCGGCGGCGCCGGGTATAACCTTGTTGTCCTTATCGATGTTGAGCAGGCAGTCAAACGCAAACAGGAGATAGTTGCCGCCGTCAACCGCGCTGTTGAGCGCCGGGTCGATAGTCTCGGGGTTGGGGCCGATTTGAGCTACAAGCTGCTTTCCTTCGGCGGTAGCGCCGCCCGGGGCTTCAGTTGATGGGATTTCTTCTGTTTTGCCGCATGCTGCCAGGCCGAGCGTCAACAGCATCGCCAGAGCAAGCAGAATCGCGATCTTTTTTACCATAATTATTACACCTCATTGTTATTGTCTGTCTTTTTATTAATTTAATTCGCAGCTTAAAAGCTGCGATTAAATAACCTCTTCAGTTGCTTACGCGTTCAATATGGTGACAGGCTGCAAAATGCCCGGGGGAGACCTGCCTGAATTCAGGCTCCTCGGCCGCGCATCGTTCGTCCGCGTAAGGGCAGCGGGTGCGGAAACGGCAGCCGGAGGGAGGATCAAGCGGGCTGGGCACGTCGCCCTGAAGCGCAATGCGCTGCATGCTTCTGGATGTCTTGGGGTCCGCGACGGGGATTGCCGAAACAAGGCTGCGCGTATAGGGGTGCACGCTGTGGAACGTCAGCTCAAAGCTGTCCGCCAGCTCCACAAGTTTTCCAAGGTACATGACGCCGATGCGGTTTGAAATATGCTTGACTACGCTGAGGTTGTGGGCGATGAACAGATATGTCAGTCCCAGGCGTTCCTGCAGCTCCTCGAACATATTGACGACCTGTGCCTGTATGGAAACGTCCAGCGCTGAAACAGGCTCGTCGCAGACGATGAACTCGGGGCTTACCGCTAGAGCCCTTGCGATGCCGACTCTCTGGCGCTGCCCGCCTGAGAACTCGTGGGGGTAACGGTTGGCATGCTCGCTGTTGAGGCCGACAAGGCTCAACAGCTCGATAATCCGGTCGCGCCTTTCCTTTTTATTCGCTGCCAGGCGGTGTATGTCTATCGCCTCGCCGACTATATCGCCCACCGTCATGCGCGGGTCCAGGCTCGCGTAGGGGTCCTGAAATACGATCTGCATTTTGCGGCGGTACGGCAGCATGTTGACGTGCGTTATGTCCGTGCCGTCAAAGAAAATTCTGCCGCCTGTGGGCTCGTAGAGCCGCAGCAGGCTCCTGCCGGTCGTCGTCTTGCCGCAGCCGGATTCGCCGACAAGGCCGAGAGTCTCACCCTTGTTTATGTAGAAGGACACGTCGTCCACGGCTTTTATTTCTTTTTTCCCGAAGAGCTTCCCGGAGCTTACCGGAAAATACTGCTTCAGGTTCTGTACTTCAACAAGTTTTTTCTCTTCCATCATGTCCCGACCTCCCCGAGGTACTTCGCCTTGCTGAGCAGCCAGCAGGCGCTGAAATGGTCCTTGCTCAGCTCGGTATAATCGGGCATGTGGTTGAGGCACACCTTCATGCATGAGCGGCAGCGGGGCGCGAAGGGACATCCCGCCGGGGGATTGAGCAGGTCTACCGGCTGGCCTTCAATAGGAATAAGACGCCTGTGCTCTTTTTCAGTGAGTTTCGGAATACTCTGGAGAAGGCCTTTTGTGTATTCGTGCGAGGGCTCATAAAATATCTCGTCCGTAGTGCCGTACTCGACAATCTTTCCGGCGTACATAACCGCTATGCGGTCGCACATGCCGGCCACGACGCCAAGGTCGTGCGTAATGAGTATTATGGCCATGCCCAGCTTTTTCTTAAGCTCCGTCATAAGCTCCAGAATCTGAGCCTGAATAGTAACGTCCAGCGCTGTTGTAGGCTCGTCCGCAATCAGGAGCTTCGGCTCGCAGGCAAGCGCTATGGCTATCATTACCCTCTGCCGCATGCCTCCTGACAGCTCATGGGGGTATTGCTTAAGGCGCCTGTCGGGATCGTTGATTCCGACAAGCCTCAAAAGCTCGCGAGCGCGCTCGTTGGCCTGGCGCTTATTCTTATTCGTGTGAAGCAGGATGACCTCGCGTATCTGATTGCCTATGGTGTAAACCGGGTTCAGGCTAGTCATCGGGTCCTGAAATATGATTGAGACCTCGTTTCCCCTCATTTTGCGCAGCTCGCGCTCGGACATCTTGTTTATATGGTGCCCGTTGAAATAGAGGTCTCCGCCGATAAGGCGGCCGGGATGGGGAGTAAGCCCCATGAGGCTGTAAGCCGTGACGGATTTTCCCGAACCGCTTTCGCCGACTATGCCCAAAACCTCGCCCTCGCGGACGTATAGCGAAACATCGCTGAGCGCCTTGACTTCGCCCGCGGGAGTGAAGAACGATAGTCGTTCGCTTTTTATGTCAACTAAATTCAAGTAAATTCCTCCTGTCAGCTCTTCATCTTAGGATCGAAAGCGTCCCTTAAGCCGTCGCCGAAAAGGTTGAAGCTCAGGATAATAAGGCTGATTAGCAGGGCCGGTGAAAGCAGCAGGTAAGGGTATGTATTTATGCCGTTAAGTGCGTCGCTCGCAAGCGAACCCAGGGACGGCAGGGGTATGGCCACGCCAAGTCCAAGGAAGCTGAGAAAGCTTTCGGTAAAAATTGAAGAGGGGATTTGCAGGGTCGTTGTCACTATTAGTGTGCCTATGCAGTTTGTCAGCAAATGCTTGCGTATTATGCGGCCGCTTCCGGCCCCGAGGGCCTTTGCCGCCGTCACGAATTCGCTCTGCTTAAGAGTCAGAACCTGGCTGCGGACGATACGGGCCATACCGACCCAGTAGAGAAGCGCGAAAACCAGGAATATGCTTATCAAATTGACGCCCAGCGTCTGTATCCAATGAAAACCGGGTTTGGCAGCCAGATCCTTCATTGGCTGCTTGATGGCGAACGAAATCAGCACGATAAGCAGTATATCGGGTATGGTGTAAATAATATCTACTATTCGCATCATAACCAAATCGACCCAGCCGCCGAAAAAGCCGGACACGGAGCCGTAGATTGAGCCGATGATCAGTATAATAGCGGAAGCGACCAGGCCGACAATCAGGGAAATGCGGCTGCCGACCATAACCCGGACCGCATAATCGCGGCCTAAGTTGTCCGTTCCGAGAATATGGGGAAATACCTTCTCGCCGGAGGCGATGCGCTCAAGCTCCTGCTCGGAATATTTCATGGGCCTCAGATACTCGGAGCCCTGTATCTGCTGCTCATATTTATACGGATAAAACGACGGGACGATAAAAGAGAAAACCATAATGACCAAGATTATGGCCAAACTCACCATCGCAACGGGGTTTTTGCGAAGCCGGCCCATCGCGTCCTTCCAGAAGCTGACGCTGGGCCGCATCTGAATAAGCCCCTGCTTTTCTTCTTCCGAAGCGGGGAGAAAATCATCGGGGTTGAGCTGGAAGCTCAGTTTCTTCAGATTCATTTTTCTCCCTCCTTACTTAAGCTGAATGCGCGGGTCAACTATCTTGTAGACGATGTCTACAAGCACGTTGATGACTATTAAAAGAGCGGCAAGGAAAATCGTGGTGCCCATAATCATCGTATAGTCGCGGTTCATAATCGAACTAATAAACTGGCCGCCCAGACCGGGTATTACAAAAATCTTCTCAACAATGAAGCTGCCTGTAAGCGTATAGGCCAGAAGCGGGCCCACGTAGGTTATGACGGGTAGTATCGCGTTGCGCAGCGCGTGCTTGAACAGGCCCTTAAACTGGGAAAGGCCTTTGGCCCGCGAGGTGCGCATATAGTCCTGGCCGATAACGTCAAGCATCGAGGAACGCATCAGTCTTGCTATGTAGGCCGTCGGATAAAACGAGAGGGCAAAAACGGGAAGAATATAGTGCAGCGGCGATGTCAGGCCGAAGGTCGGCAGCCATCCAAGATAGACGCCGAAAAGATACAGGCCAACGGTGCAGATAATAAAGCTCGGAAAAGCGATGCCGCTGGTCGCGATTACAATAATAAGCTTGTCAATCCAAGTGCCGCGGCAAAGCGCCGCGACACTGCCCAGAACCGTTCCGACCACCATCGCTATCAGCACGGACATGCCGCCTATCCTGGCCGAAACGGGGAATTTAGTGGCAATAATCTCCGAAACTGTGCGGCCCCTTTGCTTAAGGCTGAGGCCGAAGTCCCCGTGCAGGACGCTGAGCATGTAGTTTTTATACTGAACGATCAAAGGCTTGTCCAGCCCGAATTTTTCGTTCAGCGCTTTCTGCGCCTCCGCACTTATTGATTTTTCCGAGACGAACGGGCCGCCCGGAACGAGGTTCATCAAAAAAAACGTGAGCGTAGCAACAATAAATATTGTCAATACAGCCAGAACCAGGCGCTTGACAATGTAATTTACCATAAGTCGATTCTCCCTTGCACGGGAATCACATATCTCCCGAAAGTATTAGCCAGGCACGATGCCCTGAATCTACATTAAAATATTTGAATTTCTTCAAATACATTATATAAATAGAGTCATTGTTGTTTATTTTAGCAACGATAAGTACGGTTGTCAATTACGCAGAGCAGGAATATATTTGAAAGTCTATCCGGAGCGCCGTGTATGC
>JBMNQI010000051.1:0-15872 GCA_050944055.1 Oscillospiraceae bacterium
TTTAGAATCTATGTTTTTACAGTAAAACTGCCTGTTGAAAATAGACAAAGCGTCGATCTGTGGGCGGCGTAATTAAGATTTGGCGGCGTATCTGCAGGCGGCGGAATTAGGCTTTGGCGGCTTATCCACTGCCGCGCCACCCATAAGATACTTTTTTCGGCAAGAAATTTATGATATAATCTTCGCAAACAATCGCGACGCCTCCGATGCTTGCCGTTCTTCTCAACGCGGTATCGGCACGGCCGAGCCGATAAACAGTTGCCACGAGCAACGGAAGAAATTATTACAAAGCATTTTTTGGAGGTATTGACATGAAGGAAATCATAACGGCGCCCGGCGCCCCGGCGGCTATCGGCCCCTATTCCCACGCTGTACGCTCATCCGGCGCACTCTATTTTACTTCCGGTCAGATTCCGCTTGTTCCCGAAACCGGGACACTGGTTTCCGGGGATTTTTCGGAGCAGGCCGAGCAGGTCATGAAAAATCTTGAAGCCGTCCTCAGGGCGGGCGGCCTTGGCTTCGGCGATGTTGTAAAGACTATGATTTTTGTAACCGACCTTAAGAACTTCCCGGTATTGAACGAGATATACGGCCGATATGTCGGAAAAGAGCCGCCGGCGCGCTCATGCGTGGAAGTATCCTCTCTCCCCGCCGGCGCGCTGCTTGAGGTTGAAATGATCGCTACTTATTAAGCAGCCAGACTCCGAGATTCAGGTAGCAAGCAAAGCCTATCCAGATCAAATGCGGCGTCTGCAGCCAGCCGGCCGCCGGCCTTATTCTCCAGAAAGCGGCCATTATTGAGAGTATCAGCGTCAGAAGCAGCAAAATCCAGAAAAAAGAAAGCAAAAAAGCTTCGGATCTGAAAAACAGCAAAGGCCAAATGAAGCTTACGCCCAGCTGAACCCAGTATCCGGAAAGAGCTGTCTCTTTACCCGGGCTGTCTGAAATATAAATCAGATAGGCCGAGATACCCATAAGCAAATAAAGTATTCCCCATATCACGGAATAGGCTTTTAGCGGCGGGGCAAGCGGCGGCAGGCGCAGGCTGTTGTAAGTTTCCTCAAACCCGGAAATTAGCCACGCCGCCATGCCTCCTGCGCCAAGGCTGATAATAAGGTTATAAAGCAAAGCTTTCAGTTTCATCAACTTAAGTCACCAATAATAGCATATCCTTGACACGGCCGGCTATACGCCGTATGTAGCAAAGAGGTAAAACTAATGAACAACGCTGGCGGCGGAAACAAAACATATAACAGGGAGAATCAAAGGCGGGTTATTGTTGACTTAATAGCCATAGCCGTATTGATATCGCTCATTATATTGGCCCTCGCCGAAATGATACCCATACTGCGCGACATAGCGTCCAATTCGCTCGACGAGGGCAGAATGGTGGATGTGATCTCCGCTTACGGTATCGGGGGGATCCCTATTCTTATTGCCCTGCAGACCGTCCGGATAATCATAAGCGTATTCCCGTCCGCGCCCATACAGGTTCTTGCCGGCCTTTGCTACGGGGCCGTTATCGGCACGGCTGTCTCTTTGGCGGGAATCATCCTGGGCAACGTTATCGTCTTTTTTATCATGCGCCGCCTTAAGGACACGATAGGCCATCTCATAGGCCGCACAAAAACAAAAAGAGAGCATAAATTTCTAAATCGCGGGCATATAGACAGGCTGAAACATCCTGAATACCTGGCTTTTTGCCTGTACCTTATACCTGTAATCCCGAACGGAATCATTTCCTATGTTTTTTCCGGGACGAAGATATCCATGAAACGGTATCTGCTGGCAGTCAGCTTCGCCAGCATTCCCTCGATTTTATTGTGTACTTTTTTCGGGCACATGGTCGCCATGGGCAACTATATTGAGGCCGTCATAATCTTTTCCGTAATTGCGGCTCTGATAGCGGCAGTGTTTATTAACCGTGAAAGACTTTTGAAATGGGCTGAAAAGCATATAAAGTAAATCATAAAGCAAACGCGCCGTCATACGAGTCCGACGGCGCGTTTTGTTATTCACTGCGGAAATACGACGGTTAGCAGCATCTTAAACCGGCTTTCGGCAAAAAGCGCGTGGGGTATGCCCGCGGGCATTACTATGGTCTTTCCCTCTTCTACCATGTACTCGTTGTCGCCTATTGTAATGCGGGCGCTGCCTTCCAGTACCGTTACCATGGCGTCGCCGCCTGAGGAGTGCGAGCTTATCTCTTCGTTTTTCTCAAATGCGAAAAGCGTAATACTTACAGCCCTGTTTTGCGCAAGCGTCCTGCTGACTACCTGCCCCTGCTGGTAGGATACCAGCGAGCCCAATTCGATGACCTTCTCAAAATCAATGTTTTTCAGGCCGTGATTTCCCATATTCTTTCCTCCGTTAATTAATTATTTCAAGGATATAACCTATGCTTCCAGGGGCGAGACATACGGTGGGGTCGACGCCTTAAATTCCTCAGCCGCCTCCCGCCACAGCTCTGGCTCGGCAACCAGATCGAACACAATGCCCGATAGGACCTTTGCGGCAAAAATCATCCCCTTTTTCCCGAGGGCGCTGCCGGCGGCGGCGCAGGATTGCCAGGTATGCAGCGCCAGCCCATCCGGAAAGCAGGCGGCGTTAAAAAACTGCATCGGCATGATATAGCTGACATCGCCGCAGTCAGTTGAGCCGGTCAGCTCCGTAATATCAATTGAATCCGACGGTATCACATCGCGCCGCATTAGCTTCGGGCGCTTCCCCACAGTATTCTGAAGCTCCGCCGCGAATTCTAATTCCTCCTGCGTATACTCCGGCTTCGGGGCCTTTATCAGATTTTCTTCCGTTAAGCGGCACAATACGGGATTAATATTCAGCTCGTAGCAGCCGGTGACTTTCTCTATGCTCACCTCAGTCTCTGTCATTAATGCGGCTCCCTGAGCGACTTTTATCAGCCGCTTCGTTATATCTTCGACCTCCGGTCTTTTCGGCGCGCGGACGTAATACCACACAGAGGCGGAGGCGGGCACGATATTTGGGGGATATCTGTCCCCCGTAAGGCTGTAGTGTATCCTCGCCCGGTCGGGAATATGCTCTCTTAAGTAATTCGCCCCGACGTTCATCAGTTCGGCTGCGTCAAGTGCACTGCGGCCGGCCTGGGGAGCGGCGGCAGCGTGTGCGGCTTTGCCCGAAAAGTGGAACTTAATAGAGTCCATGGCGAGAAAGCCGCCATTTGTAGAGAAGTTTTCGCTGCCGGGATGCCAGGTAAGCGCCAGATCGCAGCCTTTGAAGGCCCCTTTTCGCGCCATAATAACCTTGCCCGACAGCAATTCCTCCGAAGGACATCCGTAAAGCCGTATAGTCCCGCTAAAACCAGTTTCGCTGAGAAGCTTCTTTCCGGCGAGCGCGGCTCCCAGCAGAGCCGTTCCCAGCAAATTGTGCCCGCAGCCGTGGCCCGGCGCCCCCTCTTCAACAGGAATTTCTTCAGCGCAAACCTGCTGTGACAGAGAAGGCAGCGCGTCGTACTCGGCAAGCAGCGCTATTACCGGGCTCCCCGAACCGAATTCCGCGATAAACGCCGTGGGCATACCGTCAATGCTTTTTATAATAAAGCCGTTCTTCTTAAGTATGTCTTTAAATAGTGCGGAAGACCTCTCTTCCTCGGAGGACAGCTCCGGCTCACGCCAGAGCCTGTCTGAAACCTCCCCGAGCATCTCGGCGAGCCTGTCAATCTCATTCCAAATATCAGATTTCTGCATAGTACCACCTTTTCTTCATCCTGCACAAAGCGGCCTGTAATAAAATACTACCATATCCGGCAATGCGATGTAAACATTATTCGCGAAAGTTGATTTTGACATAGAAAAGTGGTAGTATGACAGAAAATGTGCTTGGAGGCTTAGCATGAACAAAGAGCGTCACGCGATTTTGTATAATGACGAGCAGCTTGGGCCCTATCCTCTTGAGAAGCTTAGGCGAGTTGACAGAATAACCACCGAGCGCATCGGTATGCCGTCGCGCCGCCGCGAAGACGAAAGCGTCGATGTGAGGGCGGCAAAGGGTGAATTCGGCGAAAAAGTCCGTCTGGGCGCTATGGAATTTATTGACAAGGAGCCCATATTCCGCGCTTATTTCGACGTAAACAACGCTCTGGGCAATATAGAGCTCGACCCGGTGGCGCCGGTCAAATCCGAGCTTCCCGACGATCCGGAGGTGCTCACGCGCCATATAAAGAAGCTGTGCTACTTCATGGGAACAGACATGGTTGGTATCTGCCGCCTGCCCCAGGAGGTTTTTTATTCGCATAACGCGCAGGGCGAAGAATTGCCTCCTCAAGACTATAAATACGCGATCGTGCTATTGTGCGGCAAAACACGCGAAACGGTATACGCGTCTTACGGGAATGAATGGATAGACGACGCCGTCAGCATGCAGGTATACCAGAAGCTTGTCTGCCAGTCTACCGTGCTGGCGAGCTACATACGCCGAATGGGCTACCCTGCGTCGGTCAACGCAGTCCCGAAATACTCGGCTATAATGCCTAGGCTTGTTCTGGAAGCGGGGCTTGGCGAGGGCAGCCGTATGGGCATTGCTGTCAACCCCTTTCTCGGCGCGCTTATAAAAACAGCCGCCGTATTCACCGACCTGCCGCTTGTCCCGGACAAGCCTATTGATTTCGGCCTTCAGGAATACTGTGAAAAATGCCGTATCTGCGCCGACAACTGCCTTGTAAACGCCATCCCGCACGGCCCCAAGGAGGAATTCAACGGTTATTTGACCTGGCACATCAAGCCGGAAAACTGCGCCGTGCACACAAGGACAAACCGTTACGGCAAGGTCTGCGAGCGCTGTGTCAAGCTCTGCCCCTGGTCGCGCCCCGACTGCCGCCCCGAGGACTTTGCTAATTGGGACGGCGATATCAAATACCTTCACGAGTCAGCGGACCGCCGCGCTAAATGGCTTAAGGAGCACGATTATATCTGCGACGAGGAAAACGGAAAGAAATGGTGGTTCCCTATGCGCTGGAAAGACGGCAGATACGTCATGACCGAGGAATGGGATTACGATATGCATTACCGCAGATTTATAAAAAAGGGGCAAGTCAAATAAATGGACTGCAAAGATAAATGGGAATCGCTGAAAAACGAATGTCTTTCCTGCCGCCGCTGCGCACTCGCGGACGGCAGGACGAACATCGTGTTTGGAGACGGCAATAGAAACGCGGAGGTTTTATTTATCGGAGAGGGGCCGGGAGCTGAAGAAGACAAGCAGGGAAAACCGTTTGTCGGCCGTGCCGGAAAGCTGCTGGACGATATGCTTGAGATAATCGGCCTCGACCGCACTAAGATATTCATTGCGAATATAGTCAAATGCCGCCCTCCCGGAAACCGTGATCCGCTCAGCTACGAGCAGGACGCCTGCATATCCTGGCTTGAGCGGCAGATAGAGCTTATCGACCCGAAAATCATCGTCTGCCTCGGGCGTATAGCGGCCACGCGCATGATAAAGAGCGAATTTAAAATTACGAAGGAGCACGGCGTATTCTTCCTGCGCGGCAATGCCAGGATCATGGCCATATACCACCCGGCCGCCCTGCTCCGCGACCCTTATAAAAAGCCGGATACGTTTGAGGACCTTAAAACCCTGCAGGCTGAAATCAGGCGAAGCTGTACAAGAACATATTGAACCGCTTCATATCCGTACCTCTACCTCACACACCCCCTCGGTATCCAAAGGGATTCCGCCGGGGTGCGTTGTTTTTTCAGCGCCGCGCGTGACGCTGATTCTTATCTCTCCCCTGTCGGTGCGCCAAATGGCCTTGTAGCCCGGCCATGACTCGGGAAGGCGGGGCTCGATATAGAGAATCCCGTTTCTGACCTTCAGACCCAGCATATCCTCGGTGGCTACCCTGTAATACCACCCGGCTGCCCCCGTATACCATGTCCAGCCCCCTCGCCCTTTGTGTTCTCTGTTCCAGTAGACATCCGCCGCCAGGACATAAGGCTCTGTCCTGTATACCTCCTGTTTGCGGCCGCCCGGAAGTATAGCCTCAAGCACGGACCAGCCCTCCTCAATCAGCCCGACGCGGAAGCATGCCATCGCCAGCCATTCCGCAGCGTGTGTGTACTGCCCGCCGTTTTCCCTGACTCCCTCAATATAGCTGCGTATATAACCGGGGTTGCGCCCCGTCTCAGAAAATGCCGGCGTCAGCAGGCGCACGACGCGCGAATCCTTTTCGAAAAGCTCCTCAAGAGCGGTTCTAAGAGCTTTGATAACTCTCTCGCGGTCATGGCCGCCCGGGAGTACTGAGAAGCTTTGAGCAATACTGTCAATCATGCAGTCGCCTGATTCTTTTGAGCCTAAGGGCGCGCCGTCGTCGTACCAGGCCCTTGTATACCTGTCGCCGTCCCATGCGTTCTGCGCAGCCTGCGTGAGCTCAATTGCCTTCTCCTCATATCCTCGGCCGGGAGCAAGCGGGGCGAACAGCTCCAGAACGTGTATAAGGAACCATGTCAGCCAAACGCTTTCACCCCTGCCCATTATTCCAACGCGGTCGAACCCGTCGTTCCAGTCGCCGCTGCCGATAAGGCAGCATCCATGCGCGCCGAAGCCCCTGCTTAAAACCAGGTCGACGGCACGCAGGCAGTGCTCAAGTACGGTATCCTCGTCTTCGCTGATTCTTGCCGCCTCATACCGCTCATTCTCGTTTTCGTTCAATACGGGCGATTCAAGCCATGGCGCTTTTTCACTGAGCAAATCAGTATCTCCGGTATGCTCAATATAAACAGCCACGGCATACGGCAGCCAAAGAAGGTCGTCCGTGCACCTGGTTCTCACGCCGCGCGAAAATGAGCCGCTGTTTCCAAGCGGGTGCCACCAGTGCTGAACGTCGCCCTCGCGGTACTGGCGCCCGGCGGCGCGTATTATATGCTCGCGGACGAGCTGAGGGTCATGGTCGATATACGCGCAGATGTCCTGAAGCTGGTCGCGGAAGCCGTAAGCCCCTCCGCTCTGGTATAAACCGGAGCGGCCGAGTATCCTGCCTGTAAGAGTCTGATAAAGCGCCCAGCCGTTCAGATAATTGTCAAAACCGGGCGACGGCGTCTGAACTGTCAGGCGCAGCACGCGCCTGCGGCTTTCCTCTTTTGCTTTTTCAAGCTCAGCCTGCGCCCTCTCAAATGAAGCCAGAGAGCGTATTTCTTCAAGCTCTCCCGTGTCGGTGAAAAAGCCTGTTACCAGCACCGCGCGCCCCTGCAGCCTGAGCCTTATCTCCACCTCCGGGAAAACGTCATAACCTATTGTTATCTTCTCCGGTTCGGCGTCGGCGCAAAGAAGCATGGTTCCGCTGAAGTCCGTATTTGACGGGTTTGAAGCAAAAACCGCGCCGTCTCTTAATTCGGTTTGGCAGAAACGTGCAAGCCTATCCTCCGCCCCGAGTACAAGCTTAACGCGCCAGATAAGCTCGCCCTCTCCCTCGGCGATTATAACGCGCGCGGGCAGGTTTTCAGGTATATATGCGGTCGAGCTCAGCCCTTCCCTCTCCCACCGGGCGAAACCGAAGCCGTAAGTGACGCGGCAAACCCCTCCTCCGGCAAAAGCGGATACGATTCCATCCCCCGAGCTTAATAGAAGTATTTCTCCGCCTTGTACGGCCAATGGGTCGTTGAGCCACGGCGTTAGCTTCATCTCCCGGGCATTCTGATACCAGATATGCCCGGCGCCGGTTTCTGTAGCCAAATATCCCATCATCCCGTTTGTGAGCATATGGCTCCATGCCGCATACGGTAGGTGCGGCCCTGTTGTGAAACTGAAGCTACCGTCGGGCAGGTAAGAGCATTCCAGATTGCCGGCCTCCAGGATGCCGCTATGCTGCAAAGGCGCAAGCGGCTCCGCGGCCTCCTGGCCAGCAAGCCCTATAAGATCCTTGGCATCCTCCGCACCAGCGTCTATCGTATGGACGCCTCCGTAAGCTCCAAGCATTCCGTCCGCCCCAAGCATTCTAAGCAGCTCCGTAACGAGCGCGTGACGCGGCCTCAGGTAAGCGCCTCCGTCGGGCGTCAGGACCGCAAGATCATAGCTGAACCCGCAGCGCGTAAGAAATACATGGTTTCTAAGCCGCGCGAGCAGCTCTTCCCTCTTTTCCACATCGGCCTCCGTAACGGCCAGCGGCAAATCGCCGGAAATTCCGAACCGCCATATGGAGCACGGCCCGCCGCCGCTCCCCTTCTTCCTGAATACGAGCGGCGAAAGCTCCGACATCGCGTTTCCGATCATCGCCGAGTCCATACCGAGCTCGGCGGAAATAAGCGTTACGGCGCATTCAAAGCCGCCGCCGGGATTGAGCGCCTTTCTGGCTCTGTCGGCTAACTCCGAATCGCAGCCTGCGCAGATTGCAAATCGCACCTCGGCCTCCGAATTCTCGTCCATCTCCAGCGGCACGCGTATAAGCACGAAAGGGTCGAGCACGGAGCCGAGTGTTTTGCCCGCTTTTTTCCGAAGCGCCGCTTTTAAATCCCCCCTGCCAATAACCGCTTCCCTTGCGGTGTCGAAAAAATAGGGCTTGTCACATGAAAAAGACATATATCGAGCGGGCGAAGTTCCGCGGGACCGCCTGCGTATCAGCAGCACGTCGTCGCTGAGCGAGGTCTCAATAGCCAGCTTGGAAAATGAGGGGTGGCTGTAATACTCGGCTTCGGGCGCTAACACGGGCTCGAAGGCTACAGCCGCTTCGACAGTGCGCGCCGGCCCGAAGTTCTTAATTCTGAGAATCCTTATTTCCCCGTCGAGGCCCTGGAGCACGCGGACTTCAAGCTCTGATTCCAGATCATGGCCTTTTGCCCGATATTTGCATACTTCCGGGGCAAATTCCGAAGAATACTCCATGTCCTCCCCGTATACGGGCAGCAGGGAGAACGAATCTTCGCCTGTTTTCGCGTATACGGAGACGCCCGCCGAGCCTCCAAAAATCCGCGGGTCAAACGAATAGAGCCTCAGGCTCTGCCATTTCGCGCAGAACCGCCCGGTATCCGTGCATAAGAGCGTGTAATTGCCGTTGGACAGCAGAGTGCATCTTGGGTTTTTATAGTCGGGAGCGCCGTTTTCCTGCCTCCATGCCTCTGAAACGGGGCGCATTGTTCGCTCGGGTATAGCTTCGTCGGCTCTTCGCAGCATGGGCGCGTCGAGCGGCAGCTTTTCTTCGAGCAGCTCGCGGAAGGCCGCCATTCTCGGGTCGCTCATAAACCGCTTCTGCATGACGTTATTGTTGAGCGCGTTATCAATGGCGACAATGCTCATCCCCATATGGTGGGCCATATAGGAGCGCACAATTGGAGCTCCGTGTTTTGTGCGGCGCTTATCCGTATAATCTCTTGCCTCATAAAACCCGTACTGTCCGATCATACCCGCCTCGGACATTTTAATCAGGTTTTTCACGGAGTTTTTCGGATCCACGTTAAGCGCCAGAAAGCTTGAATACGGGGAAACGACAAGCTCCGCGTCCAGCGAGCGCTTCAGCCCGAGGCTCTGGACTCCGTGGGCTTTATACTGGTAGTGGAGCGTAGGGTCAAAAGCGTAATAACCGCTCTCAGAAATCCCCCACGGCACGTTTTTCTTCCCGCGCACCCTCCTGCGCTGTTCATAAACGCAAAAACGGCAGGTTTCGGCTATCAGGCTGTTGTCTGTGCAGGGCAGAAGCAGGTTGGGCATAAGGTATTCAAACATCGTACCTGTCCATGAAGCCATACCTCTGAATCCCCCGGCGCCGACCATCGCCCTCGAAAGGCGCTCCCAATGGCGTTTCGGCGCTTCACCGCGCGCTATAGCTATATAGCTCAGCTGCCGTGCCTCGCTCGCCATGAGGTCGTACCAGCCCGTCATCGGCTCGCACTTATCCGCGTCCAGGCCTATCTGAAACAGCCTGCGGCGCTTATCATAGAGGTATCTGAAATCGGGCTGCGAGGCTAACATTTCGGCAATATTGGCCAATTTGTCTGCTTTAGGCGAGCCGAGCTCCCTGAGCCCCGCGGCGAGCGCCAGCATACAGCCTACAAAGTTTCCGGAATCGACAGACGACAGTACGCGTGGATGAAGCGGCTCAAGCGTATGCGTATCGAACCAGTTAAAGAGATGACCGTGCATCTTAGGCATGCGCTGTATGGTCGAGAGTAATCTCTCAAGGAAGGCCAGCGCCTTCTCCTCAGTCGTCAGTTGAAGGTCAAGCGCCGCCAGAGCGGATAGGGCCGCAAAGCCGATATTTGTGGGCGAGGTCCTATGCGCGATCCCGGCGGGAGGCAGCTCCTGGTAGTTATCCGGAGGCAGGAAATTATCCTCTTCGGAACAGAATTCGGAAAACCAGCGCCAGATAAGCCCCGCCTGCTTGAGCAGAAAACTGCGCTCCGCAGGCGACAGCCTTTCTTTTTCGACACGAACCCGGCTTATAAATGACGCGGCCGCCGGGGCAACAAACCAAAGGATTCCCGCTGAAATCGCGGCCGGATGACTGGAAAGCAAGGCGGGAAGCAGACCCAAAAGCATTGACGGCCACATTTTCCGCAGATGCGTCCTGAGCGATGTTTCAAATCGTTTTTCGGTGTCGGCGGCAGTTACCCATTCAAGCAGTCCCCGCTTTGTTACCGCCATCCTCCAAAGCGCCGTCAGAATAGCCGAAATGCTTGTCCATGCCTCATAAGGAAGGAACAGAAGCTGGAGCACGGTCCGCCAAAATGTTCCGGACCATCCGGCAATAATATTGCTGTGCCTGCGCGGATGCCCGCCCTTCCTGAATAATTCGATCGCCGTGTCAATCAGCAGCCCGCACATAACGGCGAGCAGCGAAACAATAAGGCAAAGAGCCACCCGGTCCGCTCCAAGCATTGATAATAGCAGCGCCGCAAAAATGAAGGGCCGGACAAGGCTCCGGCGAAGGTTGTCAAAGATTTTCCATCTGGTCAGAGAGCTCAGCGGGTTCTTTTCCCGTCCGGTTTTCGAAGGAGAACGGGGTTTAAGCCACGCAATCAGCTGCCAGTCGCCCCGCGTCCACCGGTGAAGCCGCGTGTAGTATGATAATACCTTATATGGGCAGCTGTCCGTCAGAGTAATGGAAGACAGGTATCCGGCGCGCAGATATCCTCCTTCAAGCAGGTCGTGGGACAAGACTCGCCCCTGCGGGATCCTTTCGTCCAGGCAGGCTAAATATGCGTCGACGTCGATTATACCCTTCCCGGCGAAGCTCCCCGCATCAAACAAATCCTGATAAACGTCGCCCGCGGCCGAGCCGTACGGGTCCGCCCCGCCCTGGCCCCCGAAAAGCATAGAAAACAGGGATTTGTTGGCGGCTCTGAGATCCGTTTCCATGCGCGGCTGCAGTATTCCGTGCCCGCGCTCGACTATCCTGCTCTCATTGTCTACAACCGGACGGTTCAACGGGTGCATCATCGCGCCGATCATTTTTTTCGCGCTGCCGATGTCAAGCCTCGTATCGGAGTCGAGCGTAATCACAAAGCGTACGCCATCAAGCCATTCGCTCTCGCCGCTGAGAACCTTAAGCCCGCTGTCTTTTCCGCGAAGCATGCGCATCAACTCGAGAAGTGCGCCTCTTTTTCGTTCCCACGGCATATACTTTCCCTCCCGCTCTATGAACCTGCGCTCGCGAAACAGCATGTAAAAGCAGTTGCCGTACTTTTCATTGAGGGCGTCGACGGCCTGCTTAACTGCTATTACCGTCTCATTGTCAATTTTAAACTCCGGTTCCTTCGAGTCCGGCAGGTCGCACAGAAGGCCCAGGCGCATAAATTCCCCCGCATCCCGGTTTGATAAACTGTATTTCTCAAGCTTTCCTGCAAGGTCAAGCGCTTCGTCGGGCGTTGTGATAAGAGTTGAAATAACGCAGAGGGTCCGCGCCTGATTTTGTATGCCGTCAAAATCATCTATGCGGGGCAATTCGCGCGGCTGCACATAACGAAGAATAAAAAAATCTATAAGCGTTTTGACTATTTCGGAAATGGGGAGAAGCAGCATAAGCGGAATCCAGACTTCGCCGGTTACGGCCCCCGTCAGGGCTGCGATCAGTACTGAAATAAGGCAGACAGCCGTAATATAAGCGCGTTCGCTTTTACGTTTTTGATTCTTCCCCAGGGGTTTTTCAAAAATGTAATAACCTACGTGGCCTGCACGGCCTTTTCCCGTCTTTGAAAGCTCAACCGCTATTCGCGCGGCCTCAGCCCCGCTTATATCCTCGGCCTTTGCAAGGCGCTCAGCCTCGCGCCTGTACCGAATCTTGGAGCGCTCGTCCATGCGGGCATAATAGCCCGACGGGTCGCCAAGCAGCTCCCGCTCTATGAGGCTCGCGCGGTTCAATAGTTCGGTGAAGTCCGCCGTCGACATAAAGCGCAGCGAAGTGACGGCTTCCGATACCGGCACAGTGTTGTTGGCCACGGCGGCTATGAGAGCGGCGCGTACCAGCGGCACGAACATATTTAGTTCATCGCCTGACAGCGGATTTTGTCTTTGTTTCTTTTCCAGGAATTTTTCAAAATATGTCTCGGTTACCCTCCCCTTATATGTCCTCACCATTTCGTGCGCCGACTGAAACGCGATCTCCCGAAGAGGCTGCGATTCGCGAAGCGCAATGAGCGCGCTTCGCCCCTCCCGCTCTATCAGGTAGCGGTTGTCGAGCAGCCATTCGTCCTCCTGCGGTATGTCCTCTTTGTGGGAATTTCTTTCCGACGCGGCCTCAAATCTCTTTCTTACCCTTTCAAGATCGCGCTGGAGGTCGTGCTGGCAGATACGCAGAGCCGTTTTCCGTCCCATATCTTCCTCCCGGATGCGTTTTTCGTTATTTTTACCGCCGCAGGCTTTAATATACTGTGCTCCCCTCTTCCTTCGCTCCCAAAAAACGCTTGACAAACAGGTTCGGATAGTATAAACTTCAGTATCTGTAAAGCAAATATACTTTACAGGAGGCGTTGCATGAAAGAGGATGCGCACCGCATGATCCTGCTTTTCGACTACTACGGCGAAGCGCTTACGCCCAGGCAGCGCGAATGCTTTGACCGGCACTACAACGACGACCTGTCGCTCGCCGAAATAGCTGAGCATCTGGGAATTTCACGCCAGGGAGTGCGGGACAATATCGTAAGGGCTGAGAAAGCCCTGCTTGATATGGAAGAGAAATCGGGTCTGCTCGCGCGGCGCACGGAGAACCAGAAAACCGCGCAGCGCCTTCTAGAGATAGCCGCCGAGCTTAATGAAATAGCCAGAAGTATGAAGGAGTAATCCATGGCTTTTGAAGGTCTGACTGAAAAACTATCCAACACGTTTAAGAAGCTGCGCAGAAAGGGCCGCCTCACATCCTCGGACGTAAAAGAGGCTATGCGCGAGATACGTCTCGCGCTTCTTGAGGCGGACGTGAGCTATAAGGTAGTCAAGGACTTCATAGCCGGCGTTACGGAAAAATGTGTGGGCGCGGATGTTCTTGAGGCTCTCAGCCCGGCGCAGATGATTGTAAAGATCGTCAATCAGGAGCTAATATCTCTTATGGGCAGCGAAAACAAGAAGCTCGCAATTTCTTCCAATCCCCCGACTATAGTCATGCTCGTCGGCCTTCAGGGCAGCGGGAAGACGACTAACGGTGCGAAGCTTGCGGGCCTTATGAAAAAGCAGGGCAAGCGGCCTCTTCTTGTCGCCTGCGATATTTACCGCCCTGCCGCTATTAAGCAGCTCGAGGTCGTCGGCTCACAGCTGGGCATACCCGTTTTCCAGATGGGCCAGTCGGACCCCGTGGATATTGCAAAAGCCGCCGTCGCCCACGCTAAAAAATACGGCAACGACATGGTTTTTCTTGATACGGCCGGCCGCCTCCATATTGACGAAGCTCTGATGGACGAACTGAAAAATATTAAGGCCGCGGTCAATCCGACAGAGATTATGCTAGTGGTCGACGCCATGACGGGGCAGGACGCCGTAAACGCCGCAAAGGCCTTTGACGAAGCGCTCGGCATAGACGGTGTGCTTCTCAGCAAGCTCGACGGAGACGCAAGGGGCGGAGCGGCGCTCTCGGTACGCGCCGTCACCGGCAAGCCCATCAAATACGCCGGTATCGGCGAAAAGCTGGACAATATCGAGCCTTTTCATCCGGAGCGAATGGCATCCCGAATCCTCGGCATGGGCGACATGCTCACTCTTATAGAAAAGGCGGAGCAGTCGTTTGATGAAAAGAAGTCCGCTGAGCTTGCCGAAAAGATGCGTACCAACCGCATTACGCTCACCGACTTTTACGAGCAGATGGTTCAGCTTCGCAGCATGGGCAGCATGCAGGACGTGCTGGGCATGTTGCCGGGCATTGACAAAAAGGCTCTCTCCGGCGCCTCGTTCGACGAAAAAGCCCTGTCGCGCACGGAGGCCATAATTCTATCAATGACCCCCCGCGAAAGAGACGATCCCAGTATTCTAAACTCAAGCCGCAAAAAAAGAATCGCCGCCGGCAGCGGCACGAATGTCGTCGACGTCAACCGTCTGCTAAAGCAGTTTGAGTCCATGCAGCAGCTCATGAAACAGATGTCCGGTAAAAAATTCGGCAAAAGGGGCAGAGGCTTTTCCCCCGGCCTTCCCGGTATGATGTGATAAGGCAAAGCCTTTTCATTAATAAAAGCATTTACATTAAAAGTTTTGGAGGAATATCAATATGGTTAAAATCAGACTGCGCAGGATGGGCGCAAAGAAGAACCCTTATTACCGCATAGTCGTAGCCGATTCACGCTACCCGCGCGACGGTCGCTTTATCGAGGAGATCGGCACATACGATCCCCAGGCGAATCCGTCGGCGCTTAGCGTAAAGGCCGATCTCGCCAAAAAGTGGCTTGATAACGGCGCTCAGCCCACCGATACCGTAAGAGCGTTACTGAAAAAAGCCGGCGTCCTGTAAGCGGCCCGGTTTAAGGAGAAATACGATGAAGGATCTTATTCTCTACATCGCGCAGAACCTTGTCGACGACCCGGATTCGGTCAGCGTGACCGAAGTCGAGGGTGAGGACGGCACGGTATTTGAACTGCGCGTAGCCCCCGGCGATATGGGAAAGGTCATAGGCCGGCAGGGCAGGATCGCCAGGGAGATCCGCACCGTGGTCAAGTCTGTGGCTCAGCGCAACGGCGTAAAAGCGTCGGTAGAAATAGTAGACTAGCTGACGCGGCTCGGGAGCTTCCGAGCCGTCGCTGCTTTTACGCTGGAGGTAGAAATGAAATCGGAATTCATTGAAGCGGGCCTCATAGTCAATACTCACGGAATAAACGGCGAGGTTCGAATAGAACCATGGTGCGACAGCGCGGATTTCCTCAAAGGCTTTAAAACCCTGTACCTTGACGGCGAGCCCCTCCGCGTAGTTTCCGGGCGCATTCATAAAAATATGTTTCTTGCGACGTTCGAGGGCTATAGCGATATCAATTCAGCCATGCGCCTCAAAGGCAGGGTGCTGTATTTCAGGCGGTCCGACGCTCCGCTTCCCGAGGGCAGGTATTTTATTGCCGACCTAATAGGGCTGGAGGCGCGCGACGCTGATACCGGGAAAGCCATCGGCATCGTAAAAGACGTGCTCTCGCTTCCGGCAAATGACGTGTATGTTATTAGCGGCGAACGGGATTACCTGGTTCCCGCCGTTCCGGCCTTCATTGATTCTCTGGATATTGACGCGGGTTTTCTGACTGTGAAGATGCAAAGGGGGTTGGCCGTGGATGATGCGGATTGATATTATCACTCTTTTTCCGGAAGTAGTAGGCGATATGCTCAACGAGAGTATACTCGGGCGCGCTCAGGACAGGGACTTTCTGCGAATCGAGTGCCACCAGCTCCGGGATTACACAAAGAATAAGCAGATGCAGGTGGACGACTACCCATACGGCGGCGGAATGGGCAT
>JBMNQI010000052.1:0-15680 GCA_050944055.1 Oscillospiraceae bacterium
CCTTAAAAACCAGCTCGTTTTACCAGAAAACATGCTTTGCCGGCATTGATAATAATATTATTTATATGGTAAAATGATTCTGTCAGTCATAGAGCCCGGCTTGGCGGCGGCTTTAGGTGGAGGAATGATTATGCTGGACAATAACGATATAGTTTGCTTCCTGGCTTTGGCGCGAAATCTGAATTTCACAAAAACTGCCCGGGAGCTTTTTATGTCCCAGCAGGCTGTGAGCCAGCGGATTTCCAGAATCGAGCAGGATATCGGCTTCCCTCTTTTTCTAAGGTCGCGCAGCTATGTCAGGCTTACGAAGGCCGGCGAGACACTCCGGGGCTTTCTGGAGAGGGCGGAGCGGGAGTATCAGGATATTCTCGCTCAGTGCAGAAAAGATTTCGAGGAGGTTTCAAGCACTCTTCGCGTGGGATACCAGAATATGCTTGACTGGAACATGATTCTGGGCAGCGCTCAGGAGGATTTTGCCGCCCAGAACCCGGGCGTTCAAATCATCGGCGAGCTTCACGATTCATACGCGCTTATTGAAAAGCTGATAAGCCGAAAACTGCATATGATTATACTTTATAACAGGTTTGCGCCGAAATCAGGTGAATTTGAAAAGCTTGAGATCAGGAAAATGCCGCTCCTGCTCATGGTATCCAAAAAAAAGGCTATAAACCGGGACGGAGTCTCGTATATGGATTACAGAAACCTGCCGATGATAGAGGACGTATTCGGAAAGGAGAACGCCGAATACACTCTCAGGCGCGCCCGGAATACGGCCGCGCTCTGCAATCTGGAGCCCTCCGATTATATACTGGTTCCCAACAGGGACACGGCCAACATGGCGGCCGAGGCCGGGCGCGGCATAATAATCGGAACCGAGTTCGGGGTCGCGTATAAATCGGAAAATCTTAAATCCTATCCAACGGGCGTCAACGAGAGCCTTATCTGCATGTGGAACATAGACGAAGAGAATATTATGGTTCAGCGGTACGCCAAATTCATACAAAAAGCCCAGGCATCAATAGATTAGCGTATATCATTTAACACTGAAACCTGCGCGCCTGTGCGCGTCTTTTTTCAACGGGAGTGATCGAGTTGACATTTGCGCAAATGCACTATTTCGTCGTACTTGCGAAGTGCATGAACTTTACGGAGGCGGCAAAGCGCCTCTATATAACTCAACCCACGCTCAGCCGGCAGATCCAGTCTATAGAGAACGAGCTGGGGCTGCAGCTGCTTGTACGAAGCGGCAGAGGCGTCAGCCTGACGGAGACGGGAAAGTTAGTGGCGGCTGGATTCGAGCGTCTGTATAACGAATATGTCGCATTACTGAAAGAAGCCGCCGCAACGGACAGGGCGCATAAGCGCAAGCTCTGCGTCGGGATAATAGATTTCCAATCCATCAATCCCATACTGAGCCGCGCAATAAACCAACTGTCTCAGGGCGACAAGGCAATAAATATCCAGGTCCAGCCCTGCGGGTATAAGGAGCTTCAGGACGGTCTTTTGGACAAGGAGCTGGACATTGCCGTGACTTATGAATTCGACGTGCTGAACCGCTCCTATCTGAAATATAAAAAGCTGTATGATATAGATACGTATCTCGCAGTACCCGCGGACCACCCGAACGTAAACAAACCTGATCCCAGCCTTGCGGACTTTAAAGATATCCCGTTAATCAGCCTGGAGGACGACGAGACACCGAATCTGACGCCTTTGCTGGTATCCTCATGCCGCGAGGCGGGATTTTCGCCCAAAATAAAGCTGGTTGGAAACTACAGGGAGCTTGCCGTGGCTCTGAACGCCGGTCAAGGCATGATAGGTCTGAATCCGGAGCACTATCTGTATTACAATCCGTCTGTGAAATTCATAAAAGTGCCGGAAATGCAGCCTACGGCCATGGTAGCAGCTTGGAACCCGGAAAACGGCAACCCCGCGATACGTCTGTTTCTGGACGCGCTCAGCAGCTGATAATTCCGCCGCCCCAGTGAACTTCATATGTATAATGTGTATGGATAGATGAAATAAAGGCATTGGACTTAGCAATGCTATATGTTTTAATTATTATCAATAACGCAAATCTGATATTCGGGGGATATCGGGCGTATGCACATCTCAAAAAGAGTCGAAGAGCTCAGGCGGCGTATGATTACGACGCCTGAAATCTGCATCGAGCGCGGGAAATACGTGACCGAATCATATATGGAGACTGAGGCTTTTCCGCCTGTGATACGGTCGGCAAAAGCTCTTGAAAACGTGCTCAGTAAAATGAGCGTCCGTATCGAGGACGGAGAGCTGCTTGTTGGATGGCATACCGGGAAGACGCGGGGCGGCGCGCTTCTGCCCGAAATCAACGCCGGCTGGGTGCTTGACGAGATGGACAGCGTCCATCTGAGAAAATGGGATCCTCTGCAGCCTGTGTCAGAAGCCGAAAAGGCGGAGATGCGCGCTTTCCTTCCTTATTGGCGCGGCAGGTGCGTAAACGACAAATGGCACAACCACGTGCCTCCCCAATCAAAAAACGGGAGGATCATGGTCTATTCGGCGCAGGGGTCGGCTCATTTTTTCGCTCACGCGTGCGGAGACTATACAAAGCTCCTGAGAATCGGGATAAGAGGTATAAAGGAAGAGCTGACACGGGAATACGGGAAGCTGCGCCCCAATGTCTATTCCGATGTGGGGAAATGGCATCTGCTTGAGGCTATGAAAATCTCGCTGGACGCCGTCACCGGATTTGCGGGCAGATACGCCTCCCGGGCGGAGGAGCTGGCGAAGTCCTCCGGGGACGGCGAGCGGAAAAAAGAGCTTCTGGAAATTGCCCGCATCTGCCGCAAACTGCCCTACGAGCCGGCTGATAGCTTCCGCGAGGCTCTGCAGTCCTGCTGGTTCATGTATGTGGCTTTGATGATTGAGGGCTGGGGCGCCGGCATGTCGCTGGGCCGCCTGGATCAGACGCTGTACCCGTATTACAAAAAAGACATTGAAGCCGGCGTCATTACAGACGATGAAGTGTTTGAGCTTCTGTGCTTGCTGCTCATCAAAATGAACGGCGTAATCAACCTGCAGGACGCGCGCGCGTCTCAGCTCATGGCGGGATACCCGGTAATGCAGGGGCTGGTCGTCGGAGGCGTCGACGCGCAGAACAAAGACGCCGTAAACGAACTGAGCTACCTGTTGCTTGAGGCCGAGGAAGCGGTGGGCCTAACCGCCGAGGATCTTGTAGTCAGGATAAGCAAAGAGAACTCCGATGAATTCGTCATACGCGCCTGCGAAGTCGCACATAACTTAAAAGGTAAACTGAAGTTCGTCAGCGACGAGACCACGATCGCAGCGCTTAATTATACGGGCATCCCCGTTGAAGAGGCAAGAGAATATGTTTCTACGGGCTGCCATAATCCTGCGATACCCGCGCTGTCCCACGACACGGGCGGAGAGAGTTTCAATACGCCGCTGATGGTAGAGCTCGCCCTCAACAACGGCGTCTCCCGCATCTCGGGAGAACAGCTCGGGCCGCGCACCGGAGATCCCAGGGACTTCGGCAGCTTTGAGGAGCTTTTGGAGGCGTTCTATACACAGACCAAATCCATGCTGGACTGGGATATCGTGTCGACGCACGAGCGGCTTCATTTAATGGCAGGCGTGCCCACTCCCCTGCTGTCTTCAATATTCAGGGACTGCGCCGCCAACGGGCGCGACATCACGTCAAACGGCGTCACGTACCGCACTTACAGCATAGCCCTCCTGGGTATACCCAACGTCGCGGACAGCCTTGCGGCGATAAAAAAGACCGTGTTCGACGACCGCACGCTCACGATAGACAGGGTGCTCAGGCTGCTGGAAAACAACCTGGAGGGCGACGACGAGGCGTTGTACCTGCTAAAAAAAGCACCCAAATTCGGCAACAACGACCCGTATGTGGACGATATAGCGCGGGATGTGCTCTCCTGCTGCTGCGACTACATACAGCAGTTCACCACATTCGCCGGAATAAAGCTTACGACTGCCTGCCTTGCGATGACAATTAACATACCTATGGGCTTTTCCGTCGGCGCGCTGCCGGACGGGCGGAAAGCCGGAATGCCTCTTTCCGAGGGCGGCATATCTCCTTATCAGGGAAGGAACGTCAGCGGGATCACATCCACGCTGGCGTCTGTGGCGCATCTGGACCACGTCAAGCTGAGCCACGGGGCAATACTGAACGTGCGCGTATCCGGCTCGCAATTCAAAGACAGAACGGCGATAACGAAATTAGCGCATGCCCTGCGTACTTATTGCGAGACCGGGGGCAACCTCGTACAGTTTAATTTTGTCAATAACGAAACTCTGCGGGGAGCTCAGAAAAATCCCGACCAGTACCGCGACCTGCTGGTGCGCGTGGCGACATACAGCGCATACTTTACGGAGCTCAGCCCCGCGGTTCAGGAGGATATAATCAACAGGACCGAATTCCAGAACATGTAGATAACCCGGTGAGGGTATGAAGCAGAAAGGCCCGGACCACAGAAGCGACAAACAAACAGCTGAAGAATAACGGACGGGCAGTTGTTCGGAAATTTGACGCAATGGACTTCATTTCACGCTTGAGGACGCTGTACCCGGATATGGTTCCGGGGCTGCAGCAATATTTTTTTGCTACAGCCCCTCCTAATATCTTAAATTCAAACCCTTTTTTTGCGTATAAAGCCGGCAAAGGCCGCCTCAGGCCTTATCAGGTATCAGCGCCACGGCTTCAATTTCGACAAGATAATAAGGCCTTACGAGCTCGGCGGCCTGAAAAACAGTGCTGCCGGGAGGGGCCTCAAGCAGACGGGGCGCATGCTGGCGGTAATACTCCTGCTGCACGGCCCTCATAACCGGATAATCCTTCATATCCTTAAGTATAATCAAGTCTTTTATAAGGTAATCGAGGGAGGTCCCGCACTCCTGTAAGGTCCTGTCGATTTTTTCCATGACAATCTGCATCTGGTCCTGAATAGTATTTGCTACGCAGACACCCGTTTCGGGGTCAATCGCGGTCTGCCCGGAGATAAAAACAAGGTTCCCCGCTACGACGGCATTTGAAAACAGCGGCGTATTCTTTGTCACATTGGGAAAGACCTGGGGTATTCCCTTGATTACATACGGATACTTTTTTAGTTCCATGGGTTTTCCCTCCATTTTTTAAATTGTAATAAAATGATAACAGCCGCCTCTATTAATGTGAAACAATAATTTGCTCCATCCATACAATTTGCAGCTTGTCAGGAACCGAATGATATACTTCCGCCCGCGAACCGATTTTGTGATGTTGCATAAGGCATGACGATTATAATGTAATCCATTTACAGTACTGTAAATTGCCGGTATTTATCCTGTTGTTTTGGGCGGCAAAATATGATAGCCTATCATAGGCACATTATTATTTATGGAGGCTTGGAGATTGAACATAGACGAAAAAGCCAAAAAGCGCATTTCGACGCTCAGGGAGAAAATGCTTGTACAGCCTTCCGTATGCGTCGAAAGGGCTTATTACAGAACGCTTTCATATAAAGAGACGGAGGGCCAGTGCCCGCCTATCCGAAGGGCGCGCGCTTTCGAAAAAATACTCAATAATATGACTGTCAGGATAGACGACGGGGAGCTTATCGTCGGTAAAATTACGAGCAAGGACAGGGGCGGCTCCATAAGCCCTGAGCTTCAGGCGGACTGGATACTTAACGAGCTAGACATACTCTCCACGCGCGATATTGACCCGTTTCAGCCTCTGACAGACCCCGAGAGGCAGACGCTTAAGGAGATCGTGCCTTACTGGTACGGAAAATGCCTGCGCGACATTTGGAACGAGCGCGTACCCGAGGAGACAAAGAAATACGACGATATTCTGGTGTGCGGCGGAGCCTACTGCGGAAACAACCAGTATTACGGCCATGCAAGCCCGGACTACGCGACGATACTCAACCTGGGCGCCGAAGCTATGATCGGGAATATTGAAAGGCGCATGTCCGAGCTGAGCGGCGCGTCAAACGAGCAGTCCGAACAGCTTTTAGAGCTTGAGGCGATGAAAATCTGCTTAAAGTCCGTAATTTCGCTTGCCGACAGGTATGCGCAGCTCGCTTTAGAAATGGCGCAGTCGGAAACCGACAGCGCCAGAAGGTCCGAGCTGCTTGCTATATCCCAAAACTGCCGCAATGTTCCCCGCAAGAGCGCGTCGAGTTTTTATGAGGCTCTCCAGTCCCTGTGGTTTGCCTATATGGGCGTGGAGATAGAGAACTGGGGCACCGGTAACACCTTCCTCAGGGCGGACCAGTACCTCTATCCCTTCTACAAAAAAGACCTTGAGAGCGGAAAGCTGACAAGGGAGAAGGCCTGCGAGCTCATAGCGCTGCTTCTTATTAAATGCAACGAGTTCTGTGTGGTCTACAGCGAGCAGCGAAGCCACGGTTTTGCAGGAAACACAAGCGGCACAAGCTTCACACTGGGCGGCGTGACGCCCGACGGCAAATGCGCCGTCAACCAGCTCTCTTACATATTCCTCGAGGCGGAGCAGTTTGTCAATCTCAGCTCGGAGGACTTGGTTGTTCGCGTGGACGATTCTACTCCCGACGATTTCCTGATGCTTGCCTGCACCGTAGCCCGCGACGCCAGCGGCAAACTGAAGTTTATTGGTGACGATACGGCAATCAAACAGATGCTGTTTGACGATAGGCCGCTGAGCATGGCAAGGGACTATGCCGTCGTCGGGTGCACATCGCCCACTGTAGCGGGGAAATCATATGATATACCCGGGGGCATAATCGGCCTGCCTAAGATACTTGAGCTTGCTCTCAACAACGGCGTCTGCCGCATTACCGGCCGGCGTTTAGGGCCCGAAACCGGAGACAGCCGGGAATTTAAGTCATATGACGAACTGTGGGCGGCGTTTTGCCGCCAGGCAGAGGCCGTTATACCGCAATGCCATATTATAAAAAACACTGATAAGGAGGTTTTCGCCGAATACGCCCCAAGCCCGTTTCTCTCCTCGATGTACGATATATGCGTTGAACGGGGTTTGGACGTGGTGCGCGGGGGTACTCGTCCGCATCTCTCTTTCGCCATGTCGCTCGCGGGCGCGCCCAACGTCGGCGACAGTCTCGCGGCTATAAAGAAATACGTATTTGAAGAGAAAAAAATCTCCATGGCGCAGCTAATAGAAGCGCTGGAAGCAAATTTTGAAGGGTTTGAGGATATGAGGTCCCTGCTTCTTCGCGCCCCGAGGTTCGGGAACAACGATGCCTATGTGGACAGTATAGTCAACGAGGTGCTGAGCTTCACAAGCGACCTGCTTTCAAAAACGCCGGGCTACGCCGGTGCGCGGACTACAGCCGCGGCGGCCGCAGTTACGGCAAACGTGGCTCTGGGTATGTTCCTCGGCGCGACGCCCGACGGGAGAAAGGCCGGGGAACCCATCTCGGAGGGCGGCATATCGCCTTACCAGGGAAGAAACGTGAGCGGCCCGACTGCGACGATGCTTTCAGTAGCCGGGTTAGACCACCTCAAGCTCCGCCACGGCGAAGTTTTAAACATGCGATTTGACCCGAAATCCCTGGCCGGCCAGGATAAACTGGCGAAATTTGCCGCTATGATCAGGAGCTATTTCAAGGCCGGGGGCTTTCTCGTCCAGTTCAACATCGTGGACACGGAGACGCTCAGGGACGCGCAGGCGCACCCGGAAAGGCACAGGGACCTTGTAGTCCGCGTGGCCACTTACGCGGCTTACTTCATCGAGATCGGCCGCGATTTGCAAAACGATATTATAAACCGTCTTGAATTCGGCGAAATCTCATAGGGGGGCCAAATATGGAACTGACAAAGAGGGCCAAAGCGCTCAGGGCACGTATGCTCACAACTCCGGAAGTGTGTGTCGAGCGCGGCCTGTATATGACGGAATCCTATAAAGAGACAGAAGGCTATCCGCATGTGATAAGGAGAGCCAGAGCGCTTGAGAAGATACTCAGCTGCATGGGCATCAGAATAGAAAAAGGTGAGCTCATAGTAGGCTGCCATACGAGCAAAATAAGAGGCGGGGCGCTGCTGCCTGAAATATCGGCGGAATGGATACTTAAGGAGATGGATACCGTCTCAACAAGAGACTGGGATAAGTATAAGCCCCTGAGTGAGGAGGAAAAGCGCTGCCTTCTGGATTACGTTCCGTACTGGCGGGGCAAATCCCTCAACGACCAGATGAAAATGGCGATCCCGGAGGAGATCATGAAGCTCGATCATGTGGCCGTATCCAGCGCCGGCTTCAGCGAGAACGGGCACCATTTCGCGCACGTCGCGGCCGATTATGAAAAGCTACTTAAGATAGGCATAAACGGCATGAAGCGGGAGATAGAAGCCGAGTACGCAAGCCTCAGGCCGGAGAAATTTGAGGACATACACAAGCGTCATTTGCTCGATTCGATGCTCATCTGCTTTGACGCGGTTATCTCTTTCGCCGAGCGCCACGCGAAACTGGCCGAAGAAATGGCCGCTAAAACTGAGGACGAAGAATGGAAAAACGAGCTTCTAGAAATATCCCGAATCTGCCGCAAGGTCCCGGCGCAGCCGGCGGGAACCTTCTATGAAGCGCTGCAGTCCTGCTGGTTCGTCTTCGTCGCCCTGATGATAGAGGGCTGGGGCGCCGGTATGAGCCTTGGCCGCGCCGACCAGTACTTATACCCGTATTATAAAAACGACCTGACAAATGGAGTTCTGGATGAAACTGGGGCGCACGAGCTTCTATGCCTGCTGCTTATCAAGATGAACGGCGTAATAAACCTTCAGGACGAAACTGTCGCCATGATGATGGGCGGCTACCCCGTCATGCAGGGCGTTACGGTCGGCGGAATAGATAAAAACGGAGAAGACGCCGTAAACGAGCTTTCATATATGTTCATAGACGCGGAACAGGCCGTGGGGCTGACCTCCGAAGACCTTGTTGTCAGGATAAACAAAAAGAACCCCGACTCCTTCGTGCTCAAGGCCTGCGAGGCCGCGAAGGAACTCAGGGGCAAGCTGAAATTCGTAAGCGACGAGACCACCATACAGTCGATGCTCTCAGGCGGCATTGAGATTGAAGAGGCTCGCGACTACATCTCAACCGGCTGCCATAACCCGACGGTGCCCGCAGTCTCGCACGACATAGGCGGCTCCAGCATGAATCTCCCCCTGATACTTGAGCTCGCTTTAAACGACGGCATTTCGCGCATTACGGGGGAACGCCTTGGCGCAAATACAGGCGATCCGAGGAATTTTAAAAGCTTTGACGAACTGCTTGAAGCGTTCTTTATTCAGTTTGAGTACATAACGAACAGGATCCTGCTTTTTAAGAACGTCGATTTGCCGCTGTACGCCCAGGTGCCCTGCCCGCTGCTTTCGGCCTTCTATAAGGGCTGCGCGCAAAAAGGCCTGGATATAAACGAAGGCGGGGTCAAATACTGCACGCACTCGACGGGCATCTCCGGCGTTCCCAACGTCGGGGACGGGCTCGCCGCGATAAAAAAGACAGTTTTTGACGATAAGATTCTGACGATGGACCGCGTTATCAATCTCCTCGACAATAATCTGGAAGGGGACGACGAGGCTCTTTATCTATTGAAAAAAGCCCCGAAATTCGGCAATAACGACACGTATGTCGACAATATTACAAGAGAAGTGCTTAAAAGGGCCTGCGATTATCTGATGCGGCACACGACTTATGCCGGCATTAAGACGACGCCCGCCTGCCTGACCATGACGATAAACATACCTTTAGGGCGCATGGTGGGGGCGCTTCCGGGAGGCCGCAAGGCCGGTGAGCCGCTGTCAGAGGGCGGCATCTCGCCTCATCAGGGCAGAAACACAAGCGGCGTCACCTCCACGATGGCTTCCGTGGCGGCTCTGGATCAGGTAAAGCTGACACACGGCTCAATACTGAACATAAGAATATCCGAGGCCGCGCTCAAGGATAAGGTGAGCATAAAGAAGTTTGCAAGCTTAGTGCGCACGTTCTGCGAGATGGGCGGCAACCTTGTCCAGTTTAATTTCGTAAGCAGCGAGGTTCTGAGAGACGCCCAAGCCAACCCCGATAAATACAGGGATCTGCTTGTGCGCGTAGCCACCTACAGCGCCTACTTCGTGGAGCTGAGCCCCGAGCTTCAAAACGACATTATAAACAGGGCGGAGTTCGGAGCGGTATAATACGCAGAAAGGGACAGAGCGTATGAACGAGAATTCAAGAATAAAGCTCCTAAGAGAGCGTATGCTCCGGATGCCGGAAATCTGCACGGAAAGGGCGTATTACCTGACCGAGTCTTACAGGCAGACGGAGGGCGAGCCCGAGGCTGTCCGCCGGGCGCTTGCGCTAAGGAACATATTATCCAAGATGACTGTCCGGATACTTGACGGGGAGCTGCTCGCCGGCCTTCCCACAAGCAAAATACGCGGCGGTTCGCTCACTCCCGAGCTCAATTCCAGATGGTACGCAAACGAGCTTGATGAGATCTCCGTACGAGAGTGGGACAGATTCGCTCCCATAAGCGAGGAGGATAAGAGGAGAATAACGGAGATCTGCCGGTACTGGGAGGGGAAGTCGCTTTGCGACAAATGGCACTGCATGATACCCGAGGAGGCAAAAAGGTACAACAATATAATCCAGGTTGGCGGCGCGTTCTGCGGGAACAACCAGAATTTCGGGCACATAAGCGTCGATTATGAAAAGGTGCTGAAATTCGGCCTGTCCGGCATCAGGGATGAAGTGCGGAAGGAATTGTCATCTGTGGATATTTCCGACGTGGAAGGCCTCAACAAATACCAGTATCTGCGCGCTGTTTTAATATCGCTCGACGCCGCAATTATGTTTGCGCGGCGTTACGCGGACCTTGCCGCCGACATGGCGGAAAAAGAGCCTGACACACAGCGGCGCGCGGAGCTGAAAAAGCTTGCCGAAATCTGCGCCAAGGTACCTGTTTACCCCGCCGAGAGCTTTTACGAGGCGGTCCAGGCTGTCTGCATGACATATGTTATTATCATGATAGAAGGCCCGGGTACGGGAATCGGATACCTCAGGGCCGACCAGTATCTTTATCCTTATTATAAAAAGGATATAGAGGAGGGAAGGATAACAGACGAAGAAGTCCGGGAGCTTATAGCCTGCTTATACATAAAGCTCAATTCCTCCGTCATTCCCTACAGCTCGGAGGTCGTATCGGCCTTCTGCGGCTTTGCTCTTTCGGCCAATATCACGCTAGGGGGCCTCACGGAGGACGGCAGGGACGCGGTCAACGAGCTGTCCCGCCTGTTCCTTGAAGCGGAGGAAATGACGGCGCTTATAGCGGAGGACATCGTAATACGCGTCAGCCACAAAACGCCCGAGGATTTTTTGAAGAAGGCCTGTATCCTTGCAAGCAAGCTTCGGGGCAAGCTCAAGTTTGTGGGAGACGAGACTATCATAACGCAGCTTATGGCCGAAGGCCGGCCTCTTAGACTCGCGCGCGGCTACGCCATAACCGGGTGCAATACGCCTACGCTGCCCGGGCACTCGCTGGATACGCCGGGCGGCATCATAAACCTTCCTCTTTTTTTGGAGCTCGCCCTGAACGACGGCGTGATGAGGATGAGAGGCGAGCAGATAGGCGCCAGGACAGGCGACCCGCGGCTTTTTAATTCGTACGAGCAGCTGTGGGACGCTTTTATAAAGCAGGCCGAAGCGCTTATTCCAATTTGCTCCGTGTTTAAAAACGCCGATAAACAGCTCTACGCGCAGTACGCCCAGCTGCCGTTCCAGTCCGCGCTGCTCAACGGTCCCTGCCGCCGCGGGCGGGACCTCACTGACGGCGGCACGGATTATATAAGCTACTCGATGTCTCTTGCCGGGGCACCAAACGTGGGCGACGCGCTTGCCGCGGTCAGGAAAACTGTGTTTGAAGACAAAGAGCTCACTATGAGCGAGGTCGTTGACGCTCTGGACAGGAATTTCGAAGGCTGCGAAAGGGTCAAAAAGCTTCTGGAAAGAGCTCCGAAATTCGGCAACAACGACTCCTATGTCGACGATATAGTCAACAGGGTTCTTAAGGAATGCGGAGCCATAGCGACGAGGAAGAAGGGCTTCGCGGGGGCGAATTCGGGAGTCGCCGCGGCTTCGATAACCGCCAATATCGGGCTTGGGGAAATAGTCGGCGCTACTCCCGACGGAAGAAAGGCGGGAGAGCCAATCTCGGAAGGCGGCATTTCGCCTCACCAGGGCAGAAACGTAAGCGGGCCGACCTCGACAATGATGTCGGTTGCGCATCTTGACCACTCAAATTTCACAAACGGCTCGGTGCTGAATATGAGGTTCGACTCGGGCCTTCTCAAGGACGACAGGGATTTTACGCGGTTTGCGCGCCTTGTGCGCACTTTCCTGGAGGAAGGCGGTTTTCTTGTCCAGTTTAATTTCATCAGCACGGAAACACTGCTCGACGCCCAGCGGAACCCTGATAAATACCGCGATCTTCTTGTGAGAGTGGCGACCTTCACCTCGTATTTTGTCGAGCTTAGCCCTCCGCTTCAGAACGATATAATAAACCGCCTGGAATTCCACACAATTTAGGAGGAACATAATATGGAAAACTACAGCGAGGCCAGAGGACTTATTTTTAATATAGTCCACGGCTCGTTTGTCGACGGGCACGGAATCAGGACGACAATTTTCCTCAAGGGCTGCCCTCTGCGCTGCGTCTGGTGCTGCAACCCCGAGGGCCAGAAATTTAATCCCCAGCTGAAGCTGACCGCCTCGCACTGCAACGGCTGCGGCCGGTGCGTGGATGCCTGCCCGCAAAACGCGATCTCGATTATTGACAACTGCGTCAGTGTAGACCGCAGTTTGTGCGACAACTGCGGAAAATGCGTCGAAAAATGCTGGTTTGACGCGCTGGGCATGTTCGGCCAGTGGTATACGGCAGCCGAAATGTTTGAAATTGTAAGAAAAGACAAGCCGTTTTATGATTCCTCCGGCGGGGGCCTGACAATCGGCGGCGGCGAGGCCACCTGGTACCCCGAATTCTGCCTGGGGCTCATAGAGCTGTGCCATAACGCCGGCATCAGCGTCGCGATCGACACATGCGGCTATGTCGATACCGAACTCGGGCTTGAGGTGCTGAAAAAGGCGGATCTGCTGCTATTTGATATCAAGAGCCTCGACGATGAAATACATAAAAGGAACACCGGGGTTTCCAACGGGCTGATACTCAGGAATCTCAAAATGCTCAGCGACATGGGCAAATCCATAATTATAAGAATACCCGTAATACCCGGATACAACGACAGTGAAACCGGACTTAGGGAGATAGCGGACCTGCTCCGGGGGCTTAAATCCATAGAGAGGGTCGATTTGATAGCCTTCCATGAGTTCGGCAAGGTCAAATACGACCAGCTCGGCATGGAGTATAAAGTCGTCGCCTCGCCCATACCGGATAAGCGCCAGCAGGAGCTGAAGGAGCTATTTGAATCCTACGGGCTGAAAACGCAGCTCGGCGGCTGACGTGTGAAAAGCTTCTATTTGTGTTACGCTTGTGAAAAAGAACCGCCGGGAGCTCCGGCGGTTCTTCTATGCAGGCGGCTGTCAGACGGGCAGGCTCAACTATTGCCCAAGGCCTGCTTTAAGAGCTTTTAAATTGATTTCAAGGCTTTTCTCCGGGAGGTTTTCGCGAAGTACGGTCTCCCAGTCTATATCGGTCAGACCCATGGCTTTTATAAGAACGCCCAGTATGACGACGTTCATGCTTTTGACGCTGCCCAGATCCTCCGCTATTTTGTACGCGTCTACCGCAGTTACGCTGAAGTTCTTTGCCATTTCTTCAACCGTATTCTCAGGATATTCCGCTTTTCCCGACGCGACCGGCATTGGCATAATCCTGCGCAGGTTTATTACGGCAGTGCCCTCCGGCCTTAAATACGAAGCGTAACGGACAGCTTCCATCTGCTCAAACGCCACCAGTATATCGGCCTGGCCCGGCCCTATTATCGGGGAATACACCTTATCCCCAAAGCGCACCTGTGTCGATACGCTGCCCCCGCGCTGGGCCATGCCGTGGACTTCGCTCATTTTCACATCGTAACCCGCGTGGATAAGGCCCTGGGTAAGAAGCCTGCTGACGAGAATCGTGCCCTGGCCCCCGACGCCCACAAGCAGAATGCTCTTTACGCTCATTGTTCAACCTCCACCCTTTCAATAGCTCCGAACGGACAGGCCTGTGCGCAAACCGTGCAGCCGACGCACAGAGTTTTGTCGATCTCCGATTTGCCGTCCTTAAAGTATACTGCGGAACAGCCAACCCTCAAACAGGTCCTGCACGACCTGCACTTTTCCCTGTCGACAACGCAAAGCCCTATGTCGTGTTTTATATTCTTAATCAGGATGCATGGCCGCCTCGTGATAATAGCGCAGCGCTCTTCGCTGGCCAGCGCGTCGTCAACAGCCTTTTTCATCGCCTTGAGGTCCTGCGGGTCGACGATGATAATATTTTTATAGCCGAACGCCTCGAGCGTTTTTTCAATACTGACATTCGGCGCGGGATTTCCCATAAGGTCCGTCCCGCTGCCCGGGTGGTCCTGATGGCCGGTCATAGCCGTAATGGAGTTGTCAAGCACTACGGGTATTACGTTCCCCTTGTTGTATATGATCTCAACCGCGCCGGTCATTCCGCTGTGGAAAAATGTCGAATCGCCCAGGACGCCGAACACTTTCTTGTTCTTATCCCCCGCTATCTCAAACGCCTTAGCCATGCCCATCGCAACCGAGAATCCGCCGCCCATGCAGACTACGGTATCTGTCGCGTTGAGCGGGTCGGAGCTGCCGAGCGTATAGCAGCCGATATCGCTGCAGATTACGAAATCCTTCCCCTTTCTGCCCATAGTGTAGAAGAAGCCTCTGTGCGGGCAGCCGGGGCACAAAGCCGGGGGGCGGGGCACGGCCTTAACGGAGATATTCTTTACCTCCGGCTCAATGCCGAACACGCTCTTAGCCACGATCTGAGGGTCAAGCTCGTATATAAGCGGGATAAGCTCCTTGCCGACGCAGTCTATGCCCGCCGCCTTGATCTGCTCCTCCATAAACGGCTCCAGCTCCTCGACGACATAGAGCTTCTCTACTTTTGAGGCAAAATCTCTTATGAGCTCCATCGGCATGGGGTATGTAAACCCGAGCTTCAGGAACGAAGCGTCCTCCGGAAAAGCCTCCTTTGCGTACTGGTACGCTATTGAGGAGGAAATCACGCCGATTTTTGAGCCCTTCATCTCCACGGTATTTAATTTGCTTGTATTGGAGTATTTCTCCAGCTGTACTAGTTTTCCCTCAAGCTTAATATGATTGGTCCTTGCGTTTGCCGGCGTACATACGAATTTTGCCGTATTTTTCGTGTAAGCGCGTGGCGCAGCTTCTTCGCGCTCGCCCAGCTCTACAAGGCTTTTCGAGTGGCATACGCGTGTAGTGAGGCGAAACAGCACAGGTATGTCGTATTCTTCGGATATCCTGTACGCCTCTTTAATAAATTCCTTGCACTCCTGGCTGTCCGAGGGCTCAATAAGCGGAATCTTCGCGAACTTGGCGTAACGGCGGTTGTCCTGCTCGTTTTGCGAAGAATGCATACTGGGGTCGTCCGCGGTTATTATTACAAAGCCCGCTCCCACTCCGTTATATGCGGCCGTAAAAATCGGGTCGGCCGCTA
>JBMNQI010000053.1:0-15165 GCA_050944055.1 Oscillospiraceae bacterium
TGGCCGAAAACGGGCATAAGGTCACGATTCTTGAGATGCTGGACGTTTTAGCCCCGGACTGCGTGCCCATACATTTCCGCATATTATTCCGCGAGAAGTGGGAGAACACGCCAAACCTGAGCTGGCGTCTCAAAGTAAAATGCACCGGGATAAGCGAGGGAAAGGTGACATATGTCGTCGAAAACGGGGAAGAGCACAGCATAGAGGCCGGCAGTGTGGTTGTCTCCGTGGGCCTTAAGAGCAGGAAAGAAGAGGCCCTGTCTTTCCACGGCAGCGCCACCCGCTTCCACATGATAGGCGACTGCAGTGAGGTCGGCAGCGTTCAGCACTGCATGCGAAGCGGCTTTTCAACGGCCAGAATGATCTGATAATAAGTGGAACCGGCCTTCCCGCCGGGTCCCGGCACCGGAGGTTAATATGGATAAAGAGACAAGAAACGTAGATGTCTGTGTATTAGGCGGCGCGGGCGCCGGACTTACGGCCGCTCTGCGCGCAAAGGAAGAGGGCGCGGAAAGCGTCCTGCTTCTGGAAAAAATGAAGATTCTGGGGGGATGCACGCGCCTGGCTCAGGAGATGTTTGCCGTCGGCACGCCGATTCACGAAAGGACGGGCACGAAGACCGACGTCGACGAATGCTACCTCCAGCACATGCGCCAGAGCCTTTGGCGGCCGAATTCGCGCCTGGTCAGGAAATGGTATACGAATATCGGCAAGGTTGTCGCATGGCAGGAAGCTCACGGAATTGAGTATGAGGAAAGCGTCCGCGCCGGCTCCGGGACGACAAAGGCCATGATAGACCCTAAAGGCGGAGGCAACGCGATAATAAACACAATGGAAAAAGCCGCCAGGGCCGCCGGCGTCGAGATAATGCTCAATACGAGAGCTTATAAGCTGCTGACGGACGAAGGCGGCGCGGTAACAGGCGTGCTTGCAAAACAGGGTGAAAACGAAATACAGGTAAACGCGAAAAGCGTCATTGTCGCGACAGGCTCCATTTCAAACAATAAGGAGCTTTTAGACCGCATGTATCCGGGGGAGGACTATCATCTTATTAAACGCATGGCAGCTGTGCCGCATAACACCGGTGACGGTCTGATTATGTGCGAGGAAATCGGCTGCAAGCCGGGGCCGATGCACACGCTCTATATAGGGCCGCACAACCATCCCAGCAACATGCGCGTCGGCAATATAATGCGCCGCTATATGATGATATACGTCAACCGCGAGGGCGAGCGCTTTGTGAACGAGGCCATACCGGCTACCGAGGACTGGGGATGGATGAAATCAGTCGCGCAGGACAGGCAGCCGGGGCATAAGTGCTACCCGCTGATGGACGAATCAATATTCCGGCGCATGCTTAAGGAGCACTGCAACTACACCCGCATAGAGGAAAAGCAGGGCTCCATGGCCGCACAGAACATGCTTGCAAATTACGGTAAAAATAAGAGCTGGGACGAAGGGCTGGCGCCGGATTCGACTTCCTGGCTGGATATGCTCGAAGACGATTTCAGGGAAGAGGAGAAAAAGGGGAAGCTGAAAATCTGCCAAACGCTTGACGAGGTCGCAGAATGGATAGGGGCCGACCCGAAAACGCTTAAGCAGACCGTGCGCACATATAACGAATTCTGCGAGAAAGGTTACGACGCCGATTTTCTCAAAGACCCCAGGTACTTGTGGCCGCTCACGACGCCGCCCTACTATGTGTTTGAAGGGCAGCAGGGCATAGATACGTGTATAGGCGGCATAACAATCGACCATAACACCAGAGTGCTCAACAAGGAACTGCGGCCGATAAAGAACCTGTACGCCGCGGGAGCGTGCACAAGCGGATGGGCTAATAACGCATACGGCTTCTTCGGCTCCTGCATGAGCCTCAGCTTCTTCTCCGGCTGGTACGCGGGCAGGGAGGCGGCTTTGAACGCAAGAAAAAATGAATGAGCCCAGAGGACGCTTTTCGGCTTTGGCACAACGCACTTATCAGGCATGAGTTTATTGAGCGCTTTGCATAAGACCTTGCCTGCATCTGATTGCTAAAGCAACATCCGGCCCAAGGGCTGCCTGCCCTTGGGCCGGATAACTGTTTTACGGCGGTTTTCATTTTGGGATTGACAGCAGCCTGTATATGATCATAATACTAATGGGAATTATAAGCCTCTTTTTTCTATATGCCCGCCGGGAATTTCTCGCGTATATGCCAGTCGGCGGATGCTTGCTATATCACTGAATGGAATAATATGTAGTGCAATGCGCATTGATTATACCGGACAAATATGGTAAAATATATATTAATGTAACTTAAGCTTCAGGAGGAACTTGGCGGCAACAAACTGAAACTGAGTGAGGCGATGCTTAAACGGCAAAAAACTGGCAAGAGAAAGGATGGCTTCTTTGAACGTTATTGTTTCAAGACTTAAAGAAGTATTGTTTTCGGTTCTGCCGATAACAGTAATTGTACTAATACTTAATTTTACTATAACGCCAATGGACACTGTGGTAATCGTCAGGTTTCTGATTGCTTCACTGCTTGTCGTATTGGGTTTGACTATATTCTTACTGGGCGTCGATATCGGCATCACGCCGCTTGGCGATCTGACAGGAACCTCGATAGCTAAATCAAACAAGCTCTGGAAGGTGTTGTTTGCGGGGCTGATACTAGGCTTTCTTGTCTCAATAGCCGAGCCTGGCCTGATGGTGCTGGCGGAACAGGTCGATTTGGTTACGTCCGGCCAGATATCGAAAACGGTTATACTTATTATTGTATCAACAGGCCTGGCCGTTATGCTGTCGCTGGGATTTATAAGGGTGTTTTACAACGTCCCTCTATACAAAACTCTTTTTGTTATATACCTTGTTATCTTTGCCATGTCGATATTCGCCTCGCGCGAGTTCCTGGCGATTGCTTTTGACGCTTCAGGCGCAACGACGGGAATAATGGCGGTGCCGTTTATACTGTCCCTGTCTGTGGGTATATCAAAGCTTAAAAAGGACAGTGAGGCTTCGGAAAAGGATAGTTTCGGGCTTGTCGCAATCGCGTCGGCCGGCGCGATTATATCCGTATTGATTCTGGATTTGTTTATCGGCTCCAATGAGTTTTCAACGGGACTTGAGCCGGCAGTTTCCGGTTCGAAAAAAATATTTAAACCTTTTATTGATATTGTCCCCGATTATTTGCTGGAAAGCTTTATGGCAATACTGCCGCTGCTGTTCGTATTTTTATTCCTTCAGAAAATCTCTTTCAGATTGAGAAAGAGAGAGCTGAGAAAACTGCTAACAGGCTTTACTTTCGCTTTTATTGGACTTTTCATTTTCCTTGTGGCTGTAAACGCGGGGTTTATGGATGTCGGAACAAGCATCGGCAATGATCTGGCGTTAATGGACAATAAGGCCTATATAGTTGGCATCGGCTTTGTGCTGGGGATCGTAACCATATTGGCGGAGCCGGCCGTCCACGTATTGACTCATCAGATAGAAGACGTAACGAGCGGTTATGTGAAAAGAAAGGCTGTTTTGGTCCCACTGGCGGCGGGAGTCGGTTTGGCAGTCGCGCTTTCGGTCGTCCGCGTTTTGGTCCCCGGAATCCAGTTGTGGCATTACCTGCTGCCCGGTTATATAATCTGTATATCAATGATGTTTTTTACTCCGAAGCTTTTTGTGGGAATCGCGTTTGACGCCGGCGGAGTGGCGACGGGGCCGGTGACCGCCACATTTATTCTGGCGTTTATTCAGGGAGCCGCAAACGCTTTCGAGGGCGCAGACGTAATGGCCGAGGGGTTTGGAATGATCGCTATGGTGGCAATGATGCCTATAATCACTTTAGAAGCTTTGGGTTTGATATTTGCCGTCAAGTCAAGAATAAAAGGAGTTGAAGACGGGGATGACCAATAGTTTACCGGTTTTTGAACTAATATACGTAGTTGTCAACTATGGGATGGGCAGCAGGGTTTTGCACAAGGCGAAAGAGTACGGCATTTCCGGCGGCACGGTTTTCCTCGGGAGAGGAACCGTCAGCAATCATTTTCTGAACATGCTGTCCTTATATGACGAAAGAAAGGAAATCGTCATGTTGGGAACAGACGCAAAGACGGCGGAGCATGCTTTGTCTGAGCTGAATAGGGAGTTCCATTTTGAAAAACCAAATCACGGCATTGTTTTTTCCACAAGCGCATGCGGGATTGTGGGTTCCAGGTGCTACAGGTGCGAAATAAAAGAAGAGGGAAGAGGCGTTAGTAAACCGATGTACCAGATTGTTATTACGATCGTCAGCAGGGGAAAGGCCGCAGACGTGATTGAGGCGGCGAAGGCCGCCGGCTCAAAAGGCGGGACGATAATAAACGCGAGAGGCTCCGGCATACACGAAACAAGCAAGGTGTTCAACATGGATATTGAGCCCGAGAAGGAAATTGTCATGATTGTATCCAGGGAAGAAACCACGGAAAGCATTGTATCGTCCATAAGGGATAAACTGGAGATCGACAAGCCGGAAAAGGGCATTATCTTTATTCAGGATGTCAAAGAAGCATATGGCATTTACGAATAAAGCACAGTGATTGAAATAAGCGGTATATATAGCCTGACTGTCGAGAGGGATCGACCAGGGCGCATATTCCGCAAAATGATAAAGCGCTGCCCGGATAAGCCGGGAGCGCTTTATCATTTTGCCGACTTTCCTGCATGCACAGCAGCCGCCGTCAAACGTCTAAACCGTCTGCTTATTCACGATATACTCAATAAGCCTTTTCAGAACAGCCGTTATCTCTGCACGCGTCGAGGAAGCATGGGGATCAAACAGGTTGCCCGGCTTGCCGAATAAAATGCCGGTTTCCCTGAGGGACATGACGCCCTCCCAGGCCCATGAGCCGATCGCATCCGCATCGCTGAATTTTTCGCCGCCTTTTTCAGGTTCAAGCCCCAGGCACTTCATAAAGCGGTGCATAATCGCGGCCATTTCCTGCCGCGTTACTGCTCTTTCCGGTTCAAATGAGCTTTCCGAGACGCCGAAAAGAATGCCGTTTTCCCGGGCCCACTTCACATACGGCGCGTAATAGGCGCAATCGGGCACATCGTCAAAGCTATGCCCTCTATAAAGCGACGCGTCAACCCCATACATACGCCCCAGAACGGCCGCGAACATGCCTCTTGTCATGGCGGTTTCAGGCGCAAATAGACTTGGCGTAACGCCGATAAACAGCAGTCTGGCCGTTGCAAAATCTATCTCGTTTTTCGCCCAGTGGCCGGAAATATCGTCAAAAGGCTCCGCGTTATATATGATTTCATAGTCGCCGGGTCCGCGGGAAACGTATTTCATTACGGAGCCTTCCACAATGCTCAGGCCCAGAATATGTGCTTCACCAGACGGGTCGGTATAAAGCACTACGTTTCCGCTCGTCAGGCCGGTCTCCGGCGCGCCCAACACGCCAATTTCTCCTGCCGGCGGAATCGGCGCCGTTGTGAAGCTCACGTTTGCCCCGTAGGCCGTACACTCCCTGTTGACGGCGTAGGCCCGCACAAAATATGTGGTATCCGGCGCAAGAGCGGCGATCTCCGCCGTAAAATCGCCAAGTCCGCCGCCCGCCGTAACCCTGGCGGTGCCGCTGCCGCCGATGACGGGATTGGATGACGTAGCGCAGACAAAGCCGCGTTCCGTCACTGTAGCCCCGCCGCTTGATACGACTTTACCGGAAAGCGAAGCGCCGATCATGGTGATGCCTGTGACCGGGCCCGTTATGACTGTGGGCGGGTTGTCATAGTACATATCGGGCGGAAGCGCGGCCGAAAGCGTTGTAAACGTCCTGTCCCCGCCGTAGCTAGTACCCGCCTCATTGACGGCATAGGCGCGCACATGGTAGGTGGTGTTCGCTGAAAGGCTGCTCAGCGCGGCAGAAAACTCGCCTATGCCGCTGCCCGCCGTCACCTTTATGACGTCCGGGTAGCCGATAGCGGGGTTTTCGGCAGTCCCGCAGACAAATCCGCGCTCGGCAACTGTCAATCCCCCGTCATCCGTGACGTTTCCGCTGAGCGTCGCGCCGGACGAGCCTACGCCTGTCACCGCGCCGGTCACCACGACGGGAGGCTCGCCTTCAACTTCCGGCATCTTCACAAATACGATATCGCCGCCGTTGCTGTATGTATGGTAACCCTCAAGCAGGGTGGGTACTGTCCGGCTGACCTCGCTGCCGTCCCTGACCTCGCCGCCGACGCGGACGTAGATTTCGGATGTGATAGGACCGTCAATTTGCACGACCGCCGTGCCGGATCCAGATCCGTATGCCTCCGCGCCGACTCCGGCGGCTCCGTTGACAATGACTCCGCCGTGTATGACGGCCATGCTGCCGTCATACCCCGCCTGGGCGCCCATTGTAACCGCGCCAACACCGCCTCGCACCTCGACCTGTCCACCGCTCAGTACAAGCACGCCCGTGGAGCCCGAAAGATTTCCGCCAACGTTCACGGTGCTTCCGGTACCCATGGCGGATGCGCCCTCGGCAGATGCCTGCACGTTGCCGTCCACAGCCGTATCGCCTCCGTTCACTGCAATTGCGCCGCCGCCGTCGGTGGCCGTCACGCTGCCGCCGACGTGTATGAAGCTGTCATCTCCCTGGGCGAGGATTCCGCCGCCGCCGTTGACGGTAACGTCTTCTGCGACGTCCACCTGCGCACCTGCCGAGGCTTGGATGCCCCAAGATTCGTTAGCCTCAACCGTTACACTGCCTCCGACTGTAACCTCGGAATCCGCTCCGGTGGCGATAATGCCGTCGCAGTCGCTCCAGACATTGCCCGTCACCGTAACTTTGCCGCCTCCAGCCGCGATAATACCAACGCCGCCGGAATTACACGTTGCCGAGACGCTGGTGACTGTGGCTACGCCGCCCGGATAAGCGTACACGCCGCATTCATAGGCGGTCACGTTGAAGCTGCCCGAGCCGGTCAAGGCAATGCCGCCGTTTGAAACGGAGAGCCCAGTTCCGAGGGATTCGCTGACATTCAGATCATACCCGCTCAGATCCAGCGTTATGGTCTTGCTGCCAATGCTTATGCCGGAATTGTGAGAAATGTCGTCCAGCAGTTCTATCGTATCCCCGTCCGCTGCCGCAATAAGCGCTTCGTCCAAAGTCATGTATAGTGTTGAACCAATCCGACAAACCTCGCCCACCGCCCGAACGGCCGGAGCGAGGGCCACAGTAAGGCTAAGAGCCAACAGCAACGCCACTATACGGATTCTTCCCGGTTTCATACGCCCACGCCCTTTCATAGTTTATCAATTCCTTAATTTTGAGTCATGGGCATTAAATTGGCATTAAATTTTATAGGGACGTTACTTAAAAAAACTATATTTTGTAATAAGAACATGGTAATATATGGTTGTTAATGAAAGGACGGGGGCGATATGGAACTGACTGATAAGCAGCTTATTCCCATACTTAAATCAAAGCTGATCGCCCCCGAGCTGACCGATAAAGCCCTTTTTACGGAGCGTCTGAGGGTGCTCGGCATCGGGCGGAACCGATGCAGTCTTATAACGGCCCCCGCGGGCAGCGGCAAGAGCACCGCCGTTCTGCTTGCGCTTGCCGGAGTCGACGCGCAGGTGTGCTGGTACCGGCTGGAGCCGGAGGACGGCCGGCTCGCGGTATTTGCCGCTCATTTAATCCATACGCTTTTCCAAAGAGTTCCCGATCAGAGCCGCATCCAAAGCCTCAATATGCTGACCGCCTTGAATGACCTGAGCCTTTTCAACGCCGTGCTCTGTCATGATGCCTGGGAGTTTTTCGGCGGGAGTAATGACACGATCTATCTTGTGCTTGACAATTTTCATCATGCCGTCAACCAGCCCGAGATTATCGAATGCGTGCGGTATATGCTCTCCAATATGCCGCCCGGCGTGCGCCTGATTATCACCTCGCGGCGGCAAACCGGCCTTGAGGCGGGGTGCGCGCTCACTGAAGGCGTTGCCGCCTTCGGAACGGCTGAGCTGCGCTTCACATTCGACGAGACCCGACAGTTCTGCCGGGAGAAGTTCGGCGTTGCCGCGGATAATAATGCCTGTAGACGCCTGCATGAGGTTTCCGAAGGCTGGATAGCTGGCATTGTGATGATACTAGCGGCATATAAAGCCTCCGGCGCCGCGCATCTGGGAAGCTTCCTTGAGAAGAGTATGAACAATGAGGAATTGTTCGGTTATTTGACCCGAGAAACCCTGAAGTATGAAGACGACAGCACGGTAAAGCTGCTTCTAAAGCTTGCGCTGCTTGAGGATTTCGGCGAAGGGGAGCTGTCGGGAGTTTTCGGCATTGCCGATTCAAAAAGCTTCATAAGCGATTTGGCGGCACGGAATCTTTATCTGACAAAAACTATAACCGGCAGCGGAACTGTTTTCCGCTTTCATTCGCTCTATAAAAACGCTTTGGCCGCCATGGGGCGCGATATTTTTGGAGCTTCGGGCCTGCGTGAGCTTCAGCTTGAAATTGCCGGATATTACTTAGCCTCCGGCGAGGTTCAAAGGGCGGTCCGGCACTATCTCGCCGCGGGTGAGACGGACAGGGCGGCCGATGTGATAGGAAGCTGCGGAGACCGCATGTTGAACGAGGGGGCGACCGAAACACTTAAAACGATGGTCGAAAGCTTCCCTGAAACGTATCGCGAGCATCATCCATATCTTCTGATGTACGACGGCGTGACCAGTAAACGGATTGATTTCAATCGCGCTATAAGCTGCCTCGACAGAGCCCGAGATCTGTTTGAAGCGGCGGGGAATAATGCCATGCGCATCAAAACCTGCCTGTTCCTTATGATGACCTGCGTCTACCAGAACCGTCTGGATATCGTAAAAAAAGTGGTGCGGGAGCTTCAAACCATTCCCGGAGCCATGGAAGATGAGCTGTGCATGCGTTCCCTGATGCTGCTGTCGCTTGCGGAGGCCACGCTGAGCGAGAATTTTCAAAAAGGGAACGCCCTGTTTTCGGCGCTGAGGAATCTGAGTTTAGACCAGGAGGAACGCTGCGGGGCCTATCTGTACGGGTGCGCGCTGCGGCACAGGCAGGGAGATCTGGAGGGAGCGCTTAAGATACTCGATAACCTGTTTACCTCGACTCTTGTCAAGCTCGATTTATACTGGCGTTCTTTTGCGCTATCGCTGCGCAGCCGCGTTTTACTGCTCAAAGCAGAGTTTGCTGCGGCCGGTGATAATGTGCGGGAGCTTTTGGAGATGGGGGAGCGGTATGCGCATCATTATTCCAATGCAAACGGCAGGTATTATCTGGCCCTGATTAAATACCTGACGCAGGATACGGAAAGCGCAATCCGCCATATCTGCAGTGCGCAGAGGGACTATATGGCGTTTGAAAACGGCGCCCGCGCCAATCTGTGCAAACTTCATTACTACCTTTGGATTAGCGGGACCGAAGATTCCGCCGCGCCATCCCAGGTCCTTGACGCCTATAAGGAGCTCATGGCCATGAATCCGGGGCAGGGCGACGACGATCTGGCCGCATCTCTTGCGGGTGCGGCCTTACGGGAATGCGGGGAATATGAACAGGCTGAAAAGCTTCTCTTGCGTTCTTTCACTAGAAGCACAGAGAAAAACGTCATGCAATCCGCCGCCGGCACAGCTTTGCACCTGGCAAGGCTCTATTTTGAAACCGGCGACCTTGAAAAAGGCACGTCATACTTGAGGAAGTGCTTCCATATCTGCGTTGAAAACGATTATTCGGTGTTTTATGACATGCATTTTCCCACCCTCGCAGCTATGTGCGCCCGTGCCGTCAAAGCGAACATTCAGACGGTTTTTCTCCGTTCCATAATCCGGAAATACTTTGGCGCGTCGGCGGAGAAGCATCTTCTTAAGCATGCGGATGCGCTTCATTCCTCAGACACCGTACAGATATTTCTGCGTAAGTTTTCCCGCGCCGGGAAACAGGCTTCAATAAAGTATATTTATATTGAGCTTTTCGGCGGGTTGCGGATAACGGCGGACGGCGCATCGCTTGACGAAAGCGCGTTTAAGACCCGAAAGATCTCGGGAATTATCAAATACCTGCTTCTCAATAAGGACGTTTACATATCGCGGGAAACGCTTGCCGCTGTTTTTTGGCCGGATTCCGAAAAGAAAGCCGCTTTGAACTCACTTCGGGTAGCTCTTTGCGAGATCCGAAAAGTACTCTCCCGCATCGGAGTTTCTTTTGAGGATGCTTCCCCCCTAATTACCGAAGAGGAGCGCGGGTTTATCATATTAAAGGATTGTAAAACAGACGTTGCTTTATTTATCGAATTATTTCAAAAATCCAAAGCGGGGAATGCGGAAGAGAAAAAGGCCGCGCTGCTTGAGATGATTGACCTGTATAAGGACGGGCTTCTGCCTCAGGATATCTATGACGATTACACGACCATGGACAGGGAATACTTCAGCGCCATGTTTTTTGAAGCGGCGCATAAAGCGGCGGCGCTCCTAATCCGGGAATCGGATTTTAAAGCCGCCGAAACTCTTTTGCTTCGCATAATAAAACTTGACTCCTATAACGAGCACGCCTATAAAACCCTGATCCGCCTCTATAGGCAGACCGGGCAGCCCCAGCTGGCGGATTCCTTATCCAGGCAATTTGAAAAAAGATACGAAAAAGAAATGCGGTAATAGATGTGAGAGGCATAAGCGGTCCCTGAATATCCGGGGGCCGTTTTGCCTCTTCGTGCACGGTATATACAAAGCTTTTCTGTCTCATACCGGGGATTTAATGCTGATTTAATGCGGGCGCTCCATAATTGTTGCGCGGCGTCACAAGCAAAAGGATGCCGGATGGCTTTTGTGTTTTTGACAGCCTGCAATAAATTATGGAAAGGAAGGTATTCCATGAGATTAAAAGTATTGATTTCATTTTTGGTTCTGACCGCCATGCTGTTTTCAATGACCGCCGCGTTTGCAGCGCCGGCGCCTCCGCCGGATGTAGCCCCCGTCGTCCTGATGGCAGCCGTCGAGGCGACGTCCTCGGCATATGTATCTGAAGCACATCCGACAACGAATATAAATGATCAGGCTCTGGGCGTGGGAACTGATGCATCCGGAAAGCTGAGAGTATCGTTAATACGCTTTTATCCGATCATGGAAGCGGACGGCGGCCCCCTGCCCGACGGCGCGGAGATTACAGGCGCGTCTATAAGGCTGTATAAGTCCAATCTGAGAGAGGGGACAGTCACTGTCTGCAAACTGAGCGGCAGTTTTGACGAGGAAACGGTGACCTGGCAAACAAAGCCGGCTTACAAAACGGTCGGCGGCGCTCTTATGGACATCGGTTCAGCGGATATCGCCGATGATCCCGGATGGTACAGCATTCCTGTCCCGGCTGACGTGGTGGAAACGTGGGCGGGCTCTTCCGCAGATAACCGGGGCGTTGCCGTCGTCCCCGAATGGGACGACGCGTCCAACACCATATACTTTCGGAGCGACGATCATGCCGACTGTCCGCCCACACTTATGATCAGCTATACCGTCCCTCAATCCGACACCATTCCGTGTGCTCTTACATACACTGTGAGCCCCGAAAACCCGACAGAGGGCGAGCTTGTGACAATCACCGTCCGCGCGACCGACAACAAGGCCCTCTCATATGCGGCTATCATGCGCGGCCCCGCCATACTGGCAAGGCAGGAGGCCGAGGGCACAGAGCAGAGGACGCTCACGGTCTCCTATACCGAAGTAGCCTCCGCGCCCTCCATGTCTTACACAATCGTCGCCGACGACATTGATTCCCCGCCTCCCGTCAGCCGGGACGTCACGGTTGCTGTCGCGGAATCGATGCCGGACGCATACGATCCCAGTACAGCGAGCGGCTGGGCCGTATCCGAAATCGAGCGGGCGATAGAATCCGGTTTGACGGTCGATGAAATATTGAGCAATTTTCAGAAGGATATCACGCGCCGGGAGTTTTGCCAGATCTCGGTCAAACTCTACGAGAAGATGACCGGCAGAACCGCCTCGCCGGCCGCTCCAAATCCCTTCACCGACACCAGCGACCCGGAGATTCTCAAGGCCTATAATCTGGGGATCACAAAGGGCGTCGCCCCGGACCGCTTCGCGCCGGACCTGCCCATCACGCGCCAGGAGATCTGCGTGATGCTCACGCGCGCCCTGAAAGCCGCCATACCCACCCTGAATACCAGCGTGACCGACCCGACCGTCTTTGCCGACGAAAAGGAGATAGCGGACTGGGCGATTATAGCCGTCCGGTATATGAACAGCAGGGGCATTATGAGGGGCGTGGGAAGCAACACGATAAACCCGCTCGGCAATACCACGAGGGAACAGGCGATTGCCCTAGTGCTGAGAACCTACGAAGCCTTCCTCTGATAACGGCTTCAGGATTCAGGAAGGCTTCTGGCCGACCAGCTGTTAATGCGGACGAAACCGTGCATCCCCGTCTTATATAAGTCATGCAGGAATAGGCGCTTGATTTGGGTTAAATTCTGCCTTGCGTGCCTATTCCTGCTGTTATTTTCCTCCTATCTCTCAAACACGTGTATTATTGTCCTGCATAAAAACAGTGTGCCGGAAGGGACGAAGCTTGACAAAACCGACGCCCCGGGTCATAATTCCCTTGTATGACAAAAACAGACATAAAAAAAGCATATGTATTTATAGCCGGGGCTGCAATACTCTGGGGAGCGATTGGGATCTTCGTACGGCGCCTGACGGCTGAAGGCCTGACGAACGAGCAGGCCATATTTATCAGGGTCACGGTCGCCGCCGCCGTGATGGTCATAGTTGCGCTTATACGCGGCCCGGCCCTTCTCCGGATTCGTCTGCGCGACATCTGGATTTTTATCGGCACCGGGGGCGTCGGCATAGCTATAGACAACATATTTTATTTCCGGGCTATCGAGCTGACCTCAATGTCGACGGCAGCTATGCTCATGTATACGGCCCCCATATTCGTTATGCTGATGAGCGCCCTGTTTTACGGGGAAAGAATTACGCGGCGCAAGCTTCTGTGCCTGTTTCTAGCCGTATCGGGCAGCATCTTTATCTCCAACGTCTTTTCGCAGGGCCCTGACGCTTTCCCGGCGGCAGGCGTTCTCTGCGGCATAGCCTCCGGCCTTGGGTACGCGCTCTATTCCATAATCGCGGTTTACGGCCTGCGCAGATACGATACGTTTACGGTGACTGCCTACACATTCGTTTTTGCAGCCATAACCTCCGCCGCATTCGCAAAGCCGTGGCTTATATTCACCGAACACGCGACATATTCTGTTTTGCTCAACGGCCTGGGACTCGGCGTACTCTGCTGTACGCTTCCTTACTTCCTGTACACGCGCGGCCTGCGTGACGCCGAGGCAGGGCGCGCGTCGATAACCGCGTCAATTGAGCCGCTCGCCGCGACGGTTTTCGGATTTCTGTTCTTCGATGAAAAGCCGACTCTCATGACGCTTATAGGCATTCTCCTCATTATCGGCTCCATAGTAATACTCAACCTCAATATAAAACTAAGAACCCATAAGCGTTAAATTTTGTTACTGAAACTTAACTTGTGCAAAGAACTTATGCGGTGTATACTAATAGTACAAAAAGCAGTACAAAATGACGAATATGAGGGACTATTATGCTTGACAAGAGGAAGATTGCCGTAATCAGTACGGGCAACGGGGGGCAGTCCATGGCTGCCTATTTTTCGCACCTCGGCTATAGAGTGGCTTTATACGCGAGAGAAGCCGAGCGCGTTAAAATGTTTAAGAACAACCATTTTGTGATAGACGGTATACTCCAGGCGGAGACCGATATTGAGCTTATAAGCTGCGACATGGAGGAAATTATCAGGGACGCGCATCTTATCATGGTGACGACGCCGTCGCAGTATCACCACATTATTGCCCGGGAAATCGCGCCGCATTTGGAGGAGGGCCAGATAGTCGTCCTCAATCCCGGGCGCACGCTTGGGACCTTCGTATTTGACAAGGTGCTCCGCGAGACAGGCGGGGACGAGGCGGCTGAAAAAGTCATCCTGGCCGAAACGGACACGTTTGCATTTACCTGCCGCTGCGTCGCTGTCGGAAGGCCGATGATATTCTTTATTAAGACGGACGTCATTGCCGCCGCGCACAGGCCGGAGGACAACCAGAAGGTCAGAGACGCGCTTCACCCTATTTTCAGCGACATAAGAATGGCGCCTAATGTGCTCCATACCAGCATGTGCAACATAGGCATGGTGTTTCATCCCCTGCCTATACTGCTGAACATTACGCGCGTAGAGGCCAAGGAGAACTTCCTTTTTTACATGGAGGGCATATCGCCGCTGGTGGCCAACATTCTTGAGAAGATAGACGATGAGCGCGTCAACGTAGCGGCCGCGCTTGGAATAAAGACGCCGAACGCAATTGAGTGGCTGTGGGAGCGCTACGGGTCCACGGGCGCGAACCTCTATACGGCGATCCAGAACACACATGCCTATTCGCAGATAATGGCTCCGACGGATATAGACACTAGGTATATTTTTGAGGATGTGCTGACAGGCCTCGTCCCTATGTCCTGCCTCGGGAAGAATCTCGGCGTGCCGACTCCCATAATCGACTCCGCCATTAATTGGGCCTCAACGGTATATCATCTCGATTTCTTCTCCCTGGGGAGAAACGAGGAAAACATCGACTTTGAAGCAGTGCTCAAAGCCGCGGGGAAGTAAAATACCTGACGTTAAGCCGGAAACTCCGCGCCATTGGAGTTCCCGGCTTTTGTAACGTTTTGATTTTATCTGAATAAGAATACTATGGTATATTATCTTAATAACTATTGAAAATTCTGGTGAATTATGAAAAAAACCGATTATATGCCGCGCTTCTTTCGGCGACTATTTTTCTGTCCGGCCTGTCCACAGCCTATGCATCCGGGGCGGATTTAAGGGACGTTTCGGGACACTGGGCAGAGCCCGTGCTCATTCAGGCTTACGAGGATTCACTGATTGAGGGCTATAATAACAGGCTAAATCCCGACGAGCTCGTCACAAAAGCTGAAGCAGCCGCCATAATCTGCCGGGTTCTGTCAGCGGATGTTATGGCAGATATATCCGGCGTTTCCGATGTGAGCTCTGATAGCTGGTACTATGAGGTTGCTTCAAAATCCGTCGCGCTGGGCCTTTTAAAGCCCGCGGCAAATTGCCTCGGCATGACTAAGCCCATGACAAGGCATTCCGCCCT
>JBMNQI010000054.1:0-15114 GCA_050944055.1 Oscillospiraceae bacterium
GTACGACCGGGATTTCCTTGCAGAATAGCAAGCAAATCCGGTGAGTACCCACACCGGAGCTTGCCATTCTGGCAAGCAATGCACGGCGGTACCCACTTCTCATTACCTGCCAACTGCGAAATGCACTTGGCAAGCAATGCTCGTGTTTATGCACCCGTGCAATCTTGTTGGGGAAATGCCCCAAACCCCTGAACGATTTCAGAGGAATCGGCTGCGCTCCTGCGGAGCTGAACATCAATCTATCTTCGGAAAGTGAGTCAGGGATTTTTGGTTTCACGGCGTTCAGGCATATCCGGTTTTTTCTCATATCTGTCGATCGCCACTTGGCGAAGGTAAGCGCTCATATTCTCTATCCCAAGCTGCGCCATATTCGCCTTTATCAAGCCGAGTTCTCTTTCATCTACGAAAAATTTGACCTGTATCGGTCGTTGACGGATTGCGGGTTTTCGCTTTTCTGACATTAACTGTACCTCAAAATCAGAATCGAGCCATTAAAAGCACGAATTTTTTTATCCAAGAACTTCTTTGCAATATGCTATTTCTTCGGGAGAGAACAGGGATTGATATTCAGGTTTGCAAACAGAATTTTCCATCGTTAAATCTAATCTCCCGTAAAGACACAGCGTAGTAAAACCGTCTGATGTATTTCCTGTTTGGAGAGCATTTGCAATTAGCCGTTTAGCCGTTTCAACACCACCATACTTGGCTATCATCTGGTTAAAACGTGTGGGATTGTATCTACATTCTTTTTTTGCATGAAGCATCTTGGCGCGGATTTCCTCTTCAAATTTAATAGCCAATGGGTCCATGTGCCTACCCTCCTTGCAACGTCTTTGTCAAACTTTTCGCTCAAATACTTTTCCGCATTTTTGACATATAAATTTCGTTTTCCCATGTTTTCCGTTAATACCTGTTGCAATACCGACAGCAGTTCCCAATGGATTGAATAAACTGCCAATTGCTCCACCGACAGCGGCTTTGCCAAAAGAAAACTTTGTTTTAGTTGAAATGGGAACTACATTTGTGCTGTTGCAGAATATATTGGGACAACGAATTGTTTTCGCCACTTTGATGCGCCTCCTTATTGTTCAAGTGGTTCAAGGGTAATAATCCCCGATACCGTCAGGCTCACATAGTATCCATCTGGAATAAAGATTTCTTGAATTTCACCATATTGTGAAAAAGAGTAAGTAGCATATTCATCGTCATTTTCTGGATTGCCAACATACACGTTACAGGCAGTTGCCACGTAATCGTATTGCTTGGGGTTAGAAGCATTCATAACTAAATACTTTCCACTGGGGATATAATATTCGTAATCGCCGTATTCCGTTTCTTTGCCCCAAGGACCCCTCATTGAAGAGTTAAGATAGTAAATGTTGGGGTTCCTGCTGCTCTCGTTTACACCGCTGCCGTAAGGATTATTTCCCGGAACAGCAGGAAATTTTCCGTCTGCTACACAATCGGCATATTCGCTTGACGCAAGCCACTTCTCTGTCTCAGTGCTGTAATTTTCAGGGGGCGTACTTGTTTCTGAGTGTCCCGCCGAATCGGTTGTAATCTCCTCGTTCTTGCTCGGAAAGGTATGATAAGAAACTATGATTGCAACAGTTTTATCAAACGTGTCTCCCGCACGAAACGAACCGTCTCCGTCAATAGTTACTTCTTCTACTTCCCCATCTTTCGTCAGCCATCCCGTAACGAGGTCCTCTATTGTTTTTGTCTGGATATTTACGAATCCTGCCGCAGATATATCGTTCACTACATCTTGATAATTTTTGCCTTTGCAATCATTTGCAGACACTGGAACTTTCAGAAGATCCGAGGAATCCTGCGAACAAGCAGCTAATAACAAACACAACATTATGGATAGCCACAATGCGATAGTACGTTTCATAGAAAAGCCCTCCAAAATCGTCAGAGTGTGTACACATATTATAGCACAATAACAAGAACTCTTTCAAGCTGTCTGCGGAAATTTATCGTTTATAGCAGGTCATTTGCTACAAGCATTCGGCGTTTGCGCGTTTTTGATGAAGTCGTGTGTACTTCGCATCGATCCTTGATCTATCAGCTTTACGATTTATAGGGAAAGTTATTGCAAACGGAAAAGTTCATTCTATTCAGCGAACGCTGTTTATTGTAGCGCGATTCACTATTCAGGAGTGCTTTCATTACCGAGATGACAACTATTTCACCCTTTTCACTATCCTTACCTTACAGAACAGAAAATAGGCGATTTTCAACCCTTAGCTGTACAAAAACAGGCAGCACCCAACCGAAGTTGAGTGCCGCCTGTTTTGTTGTCCAATCCTGCTTGGCAGATGCCGATTTTGTAGTTTCCTCAAATTACTGTCTTATCGGCACACGGCTAAGGCCGTCCGTTTCTTTTTGAATGAAAAAATTTACAAAGTTTACATTTTGATTACGTTTTTCCCCTTGACACACCTTCCAAATGGTGGTATGATACGGCTTGTTACTAAATTGTTACACTTGCCGCTTGATCAGGGAGGTGCTTATGTTAGAACACAATATCATGTTCCGCGCCCTGACGGGCGCATTGCTCCTGGCCGCTACGATAATTACTCCGGCGCTTGCGGTCAACCCGGAGGAAGACAAGGCCGGTTATGAGGTTCAAACCATAACGCTCGACCAAAGCCTGGCGCTCACCGCCGCGCGGACTGAGCTTCTTGTCGACCCGGGCCCGATGACGCTGGCGGCGGAAGAAGAAGCGGCGATGCAGCGCGAACAGGCGGAAGAGGGTCCTCAGGATCAAAAAGAGCAGGAAACAATCAATTACACAGCGTCCACGGGAAGTCTTATCTGGCCGGCCGAAGGCGTCTTGACCTCGCCGTTCGGACAGCGCTGGGGAAGGACGCACGAGGGTATCGACATATCAAGCAGGAAAGACAGCCCGATATACGCGGCCGACGGCGGCCTCGTTACATACGCGGGAAACAAGTCCAACGGTTACGGGAACATAGTCGTCATTTCGCATGACAACGGAACCGAAACATGGTACGCTCACTGCAATACGCTTCTTGTGGCGGAAGGAGAGCGCGTAGCCCAGGGCCAGCAGATAGCCACAATGGGCTCGACCGGATATAGCACGGGCGTCCACCTCCATTTTGAAGTGCATGTCGGCGGAGAGCCCTGCGACCCGGTAAGCTACCTGCCGTAAATATATACATAAGAATAGGGCTGACGGTAAAAACGCCGTCAGCTCTTTATTTGCCTCCTGGCCTTCGGAGGGCTTTTACGCGAAACACTCCCGCCTTGCGGCGGGAGTGTCCCAGGCTACTGAATGCTCGCGTTGTTCGCTATGAAATCAGGTATTAGCATGAACTGCAGGATTGTCATTTTAATATAAGGAAGGCCGTACGCGTCCTTATACTGCTCAAAGCCGGAGGAAGCGACGTCGTCGTCGGTGACTGTCAGGCCCTCCTGCTCCGCGATAGCCTGGCAGGCCAGATAATAAACCGCGCTCTGAACATAGCCTGCGTTATTCGCCTCAATATAGGCGTCGACCGACTCATAGCCTGTGTAAGCCGTTATGAATTCGTCGCGCTCCATCTGGTACTGGGCGGCCTGGAATTCATAATTATTGAGGTCGCAGTCAATAATAAAATCAAGCAGGCTCTGCGGGACCTTCTCGTATGACGTCTCGGCCAGAAGCTGCTGGGCGAACTCATACTTTTGCGCCATGACCATCTGGCTCTTTATATACTCGACAAGTTCGTCGGCATTTTCAAACCCGATCTCCTGGGATATTTCGTCCGTCAGCTCCGCATTAATCGCTTCGCCCTCTATATAGTTTATAGTTACCTTGAAAACCGCGTCCTTGCCGCTCAGCTCCTCATTTCCGTAGTCTTCGGGAAAAGTGACGTTGACGTCCAGGGTCTCGCCCGGAACATGGCCGATAAGCTGCTCAAGAAAATCGTCTATATACTGCGTGACGCCTATCGTCACAAAAGTGCCCGCGCCCTGTGTGCTGCCGCCCTCGAATTCAACCCCGTCTATGGAGCCGACATAATCAATATTGACCGTGTCGCCTTCCTCGACAGCGCGGTCCGTTATCTGCTCATACTGCGTGTAGCGGCTCATTATGCCGTCTATCTGCGCTTGTACGTCCTCGTCGGAAGCGGTCAGCACTTCGGCGGGGACGCTGATTCCCTTATAGTCCGGAAGTTTGACATAGTCGGAAGCGTCGACGCCCTTAAAAAAGCCATTTTCGTCCAGGGCAGCGCTGTAATCAAAGGTTGAGATGTCGGGGCCCGTATCCGCAGGTGGCTGCGTTACAGCGGCCGGTGTTTCGGGTACGTCCTCCGGATAGCCGCTTTTCGAGCAGCCCGCGGCCAGAGCCGTCAGCATAAGCGCCGCTAGTATAAGGGCGATTAGTCTCTTTGTCATTTTTCATCCTTTCTAAAGCGGCAGCCGCCACTTTCTTAACATATGGTAACAGTATAGCACAGTTTTTTCAGTTTTGTATACAGCATAAATTTGCATCAGGTTTTAATAAATTGTAAAAATTAAGTGTGATGCTCCCGGGCTGCCATTTTTTATTGACAAAGCTTTCTATTTATGATAATGTATCAAAGCTATGCGGCCTCTTGGCGCCAGGATTTCACCGGCCTTCGCTCGGAGGTTTGCGAATATATTTGAAAGGTGAAATTTAAGATGATTCTCAAAGAACAAAAGACCCAGATAATTGCCGAAAACCGCGTCCACGAGACGGACACAGGTTCCCCGGAGGTGCAGATCGCCATACTCACCGAGCGCATCAACCAGCTCACCGAGCACCTCAAAATCCACAAGAAAGACGCGCACAGCCGCCGCGGCCTGCTCAAAATGGTCGGCAAGCGGCGCAAGATGCTCGATTACCTTGCGAAAAAGGATATCGAGCGTTACCGTGCCTGCATCAGCAAGCTCGGCATCCGCAAATAAGAAAAAATGGGCGACGCGCAAGCGTCGCCCAAAGCAGTGTAAGGACTGTCGTAAGACGACAGCCTGCGATCAGCCGATTAGCTGTAAGAACTTCTTGCTGACCGGATGATTGCCAATATGTGTGGTTCCAGCGCCGCAGGGAGCGGCGTTGGAGGTAAGTTAGGAGAAAGTAGAAACAAATGAAAATTACCCAAAAGCAGTTTAATGAAAAGGTCTATGAAATCGACTTTTGCGGCCGCCCGCTTCGGCTTAAGACCGGAAAGCTCGCGGAGCTGTGTAACGCCGCCGTTCTCGCCGAATACGGCGAAACGACCGTACTGGCGGTCTGTACGGCCTCTGCCCGCCCCAAGGACGGGATCGACTATTTCCCACTGACCGTAGACTTTGAGGAAAAGCTCTACTCGGTGGGCCGTATCCCGGGCAGCTTCCTTCGCCGCGAGGGCCAGCCCTCGCTGCCCGCGGTGCTCGCCTCCCGCATGATCGACCGGCCGATGCGCCCGCTGTTTCCCCAGGACCTTCGCAACGACGTGGTTTTGACCTGCACTGTCCTGAGCGTGGACTATGACTGTTCCCCGGAAATAACAGCTATGATCGGCGCCGCCGCCGCGGTGTCCATCTCCGACGTCCCGTTCAACGGGCCGATAGCCGGCATATCCCTAGGGTGGGACGGCGAGAAGTACCTCTTCAACCCGACAAGAGAAGAGCGCAAAAACAATAAAATGACAGTGACAGTCGCCGCGACGCACGAAAAGGTAGTCATGATTGAGGCCGGCGGCGATGAGATACCCGAAGACGTCATGTACAACGGGATTGTGGCGGCGCATGAAAAGATTCAGCCTATTCTTGATCTTATTGACAAAATGGTCGCCGAGATAGGCAAGGAGAAATTCGAGTACGAGCACGCCGCTTTTGACGACGAGCTTTTCGAAAAGCTCTGCGAGAACGAAATGCAGGCCATGGAATACTGCATGGACACCGACGACAAGAACGTCCGCGAGCAGCGCGTGAACGACTGGATTAACGCCGTTTCCGAAAAATACCTCGAGGATCATCCTGATATGATGCAGTTCATGGAGGAGATCATTTACAGGATGCAGAAAAAAATAGTTAAGCGCTGGCTTCTCCAGGGCCACCGCGTCGACGGGCGCAGTATGGACGAGATACGCCCGCTCGCCGCCGAGGTCGGCGTTCTGCCGCGCGTACACGGGTCTGGCCTCTTCACACGCGGGCAGACGCAGGTGCTCTCGGTAGTCACGCTCGACACGATATCGGCCGCCCAGAATCTTGATACGATCTGGGAGGAGCAGACCAAGCGCTTTATGCACCACTATAATTTCCCCGCCTTTTCAACAGGCGAAGCGCGCGGCTCCCGATCGGTCAGCCGCCGCGAAAAAGGCCACGGCGCCCTTGCTGAAAAGGCGCTTGACCCCGTCATCCCGTCGCTGGAGGAGTTCCCCTATACGATTCGCGTCGTGAGCGAGGTGCTCTCCTCAAACGGCTCAACCAGCCAGGGCTCGATCTGCGGCTCCACTCTCGCGCTCATGGACGCGGGCGTACCCATCAAGGCGCCCGTAGCAGGCATCTCCTGCGGCCTGATACAGGACGACGAGGGCGGGTTTACCACATTTATAGATATTCAGGGCGTGGAGGATTTCCACGGCGAAATGGACTTCAAGGTCGCCGGGACCAAAAAGGGCATCACGGCTATTCAAATGGACCTTAAAAACGACGGGCTGACTCATGAGATAATCAAGAACGCGCTTGAAATCACGCGCGAGGCGCGTTACGATATACTCGATAAGATAATGCTGCCCTGCATCTCCGAGCCCAGGCCAGAGGTAAGCCAGTACGCGCCCAAGATGATAAGGATGAAGATCGCCGAAGAAAAGATACGCGAGGTCATCGGCACAGGCGGCAAGGTCATACAGAAAATAGTCGCCGACACCGGCGCGAAGATAGACATTGAGGACGACGGTTCGGTCTATATTTCCGGCGTCGACATCGAGGCCTGCCGCGAGGCGCAGAGGATAATCGAGGGCATCGTTTTTGTGCCCGAGATCGGTTCACTCTACTACGGGAAGGTCGTAAACTATCTCACCAGCAAGAAGGACGGTTCGCAGATGGGCGCATTTATCGAGATTGCCCCCGGAAAGGACGGGCTTTGCCACATCAAGGACCTTGAATACAAGCGCACCGAAAAGGTTGAGGACGTCCTCAAAATAGGCGATATGACCTGGGTAAAGGTCATAGAGATAGACGACAAGGGCCGTATCAACCTCTCCCGCAAGGAAGCGCTTCGCGACATGGAAATAGCTCAGCGCAAGAAGGCGAACAACAAGGAATGAACTAGAAGACGGGTCGCCGGAAGGCGGCCCGGTTTCATATCGTCATGACGAGGCCTTGCGCGGCTGCATTAAAGGGCGCAGGCTGCGATGCCGCGCTGACGACCGGCCTCCGATAATAATAAAAAAAGCAGTAAGGTGGGTGCTGGCTTTGCCTGAACTTATCTGTATTTGCGGCCCGACGGCTGCCGGAAAAACGGGGCTCGCGGTCGATATGGCGCTTAGCCTCGGCGGCGAGGTAGTTTCCTGCGACTCGATGCAGGTTTATTGCGGCATGGATATCGGGACTGCGAAGGCGACCCCGGAGGAGATGCGCGGCGTAAGGCACCATATGATAGACGTGGCGGACCCGCGGACAGAGGATTTCTCCGTCGCGCGTTATGTTGAGATGGCCGTGCCGATAGTTGACGACATAATTGCCCGCGGAAAGCCGCCTATCGTGGTCGGAGGCACAAACCTGTACATGGACAGCCTGATAAAAGGCAGCGTTTTCTCCGACTTTGACCGGGGGGGGATACGCGAAGAGCTGAATATAATCGCAAACAACCCGGGAGGCGCGCAGGAGCTTTTTGACCGCCTGCGCGAATGCGACCCTCAAAGCGCCGAAAAGCTGCACCCGAACGATATAAAGCGCATCGTCAGGGCTCTCGAGGTATATTATCTTACAGGCAAGCCGATATCGCTCCACAACGAGGAAGACCTGGCCCGGCCGGCACGATACAAGGCGAAAAGGATAGTACTTTCATACCGCGACAGAGACATTCTGTATGACAGAATAAACCGCCGGGTTGACATGATGCTTGAGCGGGGCCTGCTTAAAGAGGTGGAAAGCCTCATCAACTCCGGGCTATCCCGCTCCTCAACGGCTATGCAGGCAATAGGCTACAAGGAGTTTTCCGCATACCTGGAGGGCGAAGTCAGTTTTGAGGAAGCAGTCGAGACGGTCAAGCGGGAGTCCCGGCGCTACGCCAAGCGCCAGCTGACCTGGCTCCGGCGCTATGCGGACGCCGAGTGGCGTTTTTTGGATGAATAGAAGCGTCATATAGGAAGGGCTTATACCGGAAACTTCGCGGCGGAAGCAAAAGGGGGCTGTTTTCAAATGAACACTCGCGGCGGCCTGATGACTCGGATAGTCATGCTTATTCTGCTGTGCGGCATATTCGCGTATCTGGCGTACTACGGCTTTTCCGCGCTCCGGGACCCTCTCTCCACGGCCGCGGCGGTCCAGTACACTGTAGAAAACACCGTTTCAATGACGGGATTTGTAATACGCGACGAAACGCCTCTTTATTCCGAGGCCGAATATCTGGATTTGCTGGCCTCCGAGGGCGAGAAGATAGCGTCGGGCGGCGCTGTCGCGCGCTCGTTTTCAAGCGAGGAAGCTCTCTCGCGCCAGGCCAGGATAGACGAACTAGAGCTAAGCCTGAAACAGCTTAAAAGCATTATGTCGGAGGATAAGGACCCGGCCGCCGCGGCAAAGCTCGATACCGGCATAATTGGAAGCATATTTGAGATTAACAGGGCGGTTGAGGCCGGCGACACGTCCGAAGCGGACTATCTTGCGCTGACTCTTCGCAGCCTTGTCCTATCCCGCGCCGAGGTTTTTTCCGGTTCGGGCGATATAGAGGCGCTCCGGTCGGAGCTGGAGGCGGAGCTTAATTCCCTTCTAAGTCAGTCAAGCGGTCAGGGCAGCGATATCTACTGCAGGCAATCGGGCATATTCTCATCGCAGACCGACGGGTATGAGACCATACTGTCCAGCGATGTCCTCGACAGCCTGAGCTGTAAAAAACTCGACGCATACGCTGAAATGGCGCCCCAAACCGAGAGCGGCGTTTTCGGCAAATGCATAACAGGTATACGCTGGTATTTCGCCGCCGCCGTCTCCGCGCAGGAGGCCGGGTATTTTACGGAGGGGACGACGGTTACACTCCGCTTTCTCGGCGGCTACACCGAAAACATTGATATGCGTGTGGACAAGGTCGCAAAGCCGGAGGACGACGGGCGCTGCCTTATTATACTGTCCACAACGCGCGCTTTGAGCCAGACTACGGCCCTGCGCCGCCAGACAGCGGAGGTTATCCGCGATTCATATACGGGCATACGAATTCCAAAGGCCGCGCTTCGCGTATCCGACGAGGGGAAGACCGGGGTTTACATACTCGCCGGGCCTCAGGCGCGCTTCCGCGAGGTAACGGTCGTATCCGAGCTTGACGATTATCTGATAGTGTCGGAGGATAAAAGCAACGCCGGTTCCCTGCGTGTGGGCGACAGCGTCATAACGAAGGCCAAGGACCTCTACGACGGCAAGGTCCTGGCGGAGGAGTAGGCGCGGCGGCAATAATACAGAAACCGTCTGCCCATTTAAGGCAGACGGCCGACTTGCGTATCCCTGTTTAGAAGGAAGTGGTTATAATGTCCATAGCTGAAAACGTTGCGCGCATAAAAGCGGAGCTTCCTCCCGGCGTGCTTCTCTGCGCCGCCGCCAAGCAGAACGGGGCTCAGGCGGTCCGTGAAGCTATTAGGGCGGGCGTCGACTGCATAGGCGAAAACCGGGTTCAGGAGCTGCTCAACAAAGAGTCGCAGGGGGCTTATGAGGGCGCTCCTCTTCATTTTATAGGACACCTTCAGCGCAACAAGGCCCGTTTTATTGTCGGCCGCTGCGAGCTGATACACTCGGTAGATTCGCACGCGCTCATGAGCGTCATTGACAAAATTGCCTCCTCAAAATCCATCGTACAGGACGTGCTCATAGAGGTCAATATAGGCCGCGAGGAAACAAAGTCCGGCGTATTGCCGGAAGAGCTGGACGAGTTTCTGGAAGGCTGCTTTGCTTTTTCCTCGGTGAGGGTTGTCGGCCTAATGGCAATACCGCCCGCACAAGGCGATCCGAGAAGGTATTTTTCGGCAATGCATAAGCTTTATGTTGACATGAACGCCAAAAAATATGATAATAAGATGAAGTTCCTATCAATGGGAATGAGTGGCGATTATCTGGCCGCCGCGGCCGAGGGCGCGAATATAGTCCGTGTCGGGACAGCCATTTTCGGCGCTAGAATTTATTGAAAATATTACCGGAGGTATTCGTATGGGTATATTTGACGAACTAAAAAGGCTGACTCATCCCTATGACGATGACGACGATGAATTTGAAGATCTTGATCCGGTTCCGCGCCGCGAAACCAGGGCGGCGCCCTCGGGCTCTCTTTCATACGAGGAAAGGCGCAACAAGGTTGTAAACATACATACGACGACCAAGCTCCAGGTAGTGCTTGTCAAGCCAGAGCGATTCGACTCCGCCTCCGAGATAGCGGATCATCTTCGCGAGAAACGCACAGTCGTGCTTAACCTCGAGTCAACGCAGAAGGACGTCGCCCGCCGACTCGTCGATTTTCTCTCAGGCGTAGCCTACGCAAACGAGGGGCAGATAAAAAAGGTCGCCGTATCCACATACATAATCACTCCCTACAACGTCGATATAATGGGAGACCTTATCGACGAGCTGGAGCACAGCGGCATGTATTTCTAATCCTGTCTGCCGGCGCGGCTCATGCCGCCTCCCGGCGTCTTCGCCGCGGCTTTGAGAGCGCAAAGCCGCGCGGAGAGCAGCGCCGCTTAGGCTCAAACGATATAGACAAATTCCAGCCAAATTATTAGGAGGAAAATGCAATGTTAACGCCTCAGGATGTACAGGAAAAACGTTTTTCCAAGGCCTTGTTCAACGGCTACGATATGGGCGAGGTCGATGATTTTCTCGACCCGCTGACTGAGGATTATGCGGCCCTCTACAAGGAAAACGCCCTTTTGAAAAGCAAAATGAAGGTGCTGGTGGAAAAGATAGAGGAATACCGGGCCACTGAGGAGAGCATGAAGAAGGCTCTGCGCTCGGCACGCAGCATGGCTGCCGAAATAGTGGAGGACGCGAAAAAGCAGAGCGCCGCAATCGAGGGCAGCCCCGATATTGAAGCTATTCGCCGGCAGGCCGACGCGGAGGAGGCCAGGCTCAAAGAGGCCAAGCGTCAGACCGCGGTATTTATAGCCGAAATCAAGAGGTTTTTAAAGGCCGAGGCGGAGCTCATATCAAGTTTGCGCAGCGTGGATACGGAGCCCGCTCCCTACAGGGTTCCGCAAAATGCCGAGACGGACAGCTTCGAGAGGCCCGCCGGCCCGAAAGCCGAGCCGGAGCCGGGAGACCCCGTGGACATAACCGTGCGGGATATTGAGGACAGCCTCTCGAAAATAGTCAGCGACGATACGCCGGACGAGCTTGAGCCCGTCGAACCGGAGGATAACGACGTGCCTATAAACGACCTCATCGCCGATATACGCCGCGAGACGGAGGAGATGGAGCGCCAGGCCGAAGCGCGGCTTGCGGGCTCTGAGAGGAAGGCCCGGAGAATAGATCCCGATCTTGAAGAAACAAGGCCGCGCTTTGATTTTACGAACCTTCAGTTTGGGAAAGACTACGATATAAAGAGATAACACCCGTAATGGCCGGAGAAGCGGAAGGCGGCGGGGGAACAGACTACGTTTAGGAGAAGCACCGAAATGCCTCAGGATTACAACAATACGATTAATTTACCGAAAACAGAATTTCCCATGCGCGCGTCTCTGCCCAAGCGCGAGCCCGAGATGCTGGCGGCTTGGCAGGAACGGGGCATATATGGCAAACTGATAGCAAAAAACGAGGGAAAACCCCGCTTTATTCTGCACGACGGCCCTCCGTTCAGCAACGGCTATATTCACATGGGCACGGCGATGAACAAATGCCTGAAGGATTTTATATGCCGCTATAAAAACATGTCCGGGTATCAGGCGCCGTATGTTCCCGGCTGGGACAACCACGGGATGCCCATAGAGTCTGCGATAATCAAGCAGCGCAAGCTTGACCGCAAAAAGATGTCGGTTACCGAATTCCGCGACGCGTGCCGTGATTTCGCGTGGAAATTCGTCAATATACAGCGGGACCAGTTTATACGCCTTGGCGTGCTCGGCGACTGGGAAAACCCCTATCTTACGATGGATCCCGCCTTCGAGGCCGAGGAAGTAAGAGTCTTCGGAGCCATGTATAAAAAGGGCTTCATATATAAAGGGAAAAAGCCCGTATACTGGTGCCCGCAGGACGAGACGGCCCTGGCCGAGGCCGAGATTGAATACGCCGACGACAAGTGCGAGTCCATATACGTCAAATTCGCGCTGAAAGACGACAAAGGCCTTTTCGGCGGCGAAATAAACGACACATACGTTGTTATCTGGACGACAACGACCTGGACTCTGCCCGGCAACCTCGCCATTTCCGTCGGCCCCGACTTTGATTACGTTCTTATCGAGGCAAAAGGCGAGCGCTATATAGTGGCCAAGGAGCTTGCCTCCCCCGTTATGAAGGCCGCCGGCATCGGCGATTACAGGATAATAAAGGAGTTTAAAGGCCGCGAGCTTGAATTCTGCGTCGCTAGGCATCCTTTCTTCGAACGCGACTCCCTGATTATTCTCGGAGACCATGTGACGCTTGACGCTGGTACGGGCTGCGTCCACACCGCTCCCGGCCACGGCATGGAGGACTTTGTCGTCTGCAAGCTCTACGACGATACGAAGGGCACAAATATAGGCGTCGTCGTTCCCGTTGACGACCGCGGCATAATGACCGAGGAGGCCGGCCCTGTCTGCGCCGGCATGCACTATTCAAAGGCGAACGAGGCCATACTCGAGGAGCTGCGACGCTCCGGCGCCCTCCTCGCGTCCGAGACTATTGTCCACCAGTACCCCCACTGCTGGCGCTGCAAAAAGCCGATAGTGTACCGGGCCACCGACCAGTGGTTCTGCTCCGTCGACGCTATTAAGGAAAGCGCCGTCAGGTCCTGCGCGGATGTGCGCTGGATACCGGATTGGGGCCGCGAGCGCATGGAGGCGATGATACGCGAGCGCGCCGACTGGTGCATCTCCCGCCAGCGCCACTGGGGTCTGCCCATACCCGTTTTTTACTGCTCGGAGTGCGGGAAGCCCGTATGCACAGACGAGACCATAGAGGCCGTGGCAAACTTATTCAGCAAAAGAGGCTCAAACGCCTGGTTTGACACCGAGGCTAAGGACATTCTCCCGCCCGGCTTTAAATGCCCGCACTGCTCTTCCGATAAGGGCTTTATTAAAGACACAAACACGCTCGACGGCTGGTTCGACTCCGGATCGACGCATATTGCGGCCCTGGAGCGAAGGAATCCCGGCGACTGGCCGGCCGACATGTATCTTGAAGGCGCCGACCAGTACCGCGGCTGGTTCCAGAGCTCCCTGCTCACTTCGATAGCCACGCGCGGCAAACCGCCTTTCGGCATTGTGCTCACGCACGGCTGGACGGTCGACGGCGAGGGCAAGGCCATGCATAAGAGCCTGGGCAACAGCATTCTGCCCGACCAGCTGATACCAAAATACGGAGCCGATATACTCCGGCTCTGGGCGGCGTCCTCCGACTACCGCAACGATGTCCGCTGCTCGGACAATATATTCAGGCAGCTTTCCGACATGTATCTGAAGATACGCAATACGGCCCGTTACATGCTCGGGAACCTCAGCGATTTTAACCCGGACGACCCGGTGCCGTATGAGGAGATGCTTGAGCTGGATAAATGGGCCCTCGACCGTTTCACGCGTCTTGCCGGCCGCGTTAAAGCCTCATATGAGGAATACGAGTTCCACCCCATCAGCCACGCCATCCACAACTTCTGCGTAGTGGACATGTCAAACTTCTATCTTGACGTAATCAAGGACCGCCTATACTGCGACGCGGGCGAAGGCCTCAGCCGCCGCAGCGCCCAGACGGCCATGTATATCATACTAGACGGCATGGTCCGCATGCTCGCCCCGATCCTCGCCTTTACTTCGGAGGAGGTCTGGGCCGCCATGCCCCACGCGAAGGACGCGGACCCGGAAAGCGTCCTGTTTAACGAGATACCCGGGCAGGATTCTGGGTTCTGCCTGTCAGCCGAGGCGCTTGCCCGATGGGATAAGCTTATTGATCTGCGTGACGAAGTAAACAAGGCGCTTGAGGACGCCCGCAACGAAAAGAAGATAGGCAAGCCGCTCGAGGCCGTAGTGACGCTAAGCCTCCCGGACGACCCGGGCGCGGATGAAAAGACCCTGGCAGAAATCTTCATCGTCTCCAAGGTTATTCTGGAAAAGGGCGAAAAAAAGATAAACGTCGCCCGGGCGACGGCTCCAAAGTGCCCCCGCTGCTGGGTCCACACCGAAGAACCCGACGAAAACGGCCTCTGCCCACGCTGCTCCGAAGTCGTTTCAAGCATTATCCCCGCTGATTAATTTGAGGAGGTAATAATATGGTAACGGTCAAGAAATTCAACTCCATTAAAGAGGTGCAGCAGCTCCAGAAACTCGCCTGCCAGTTCCCCGACCCCATTTTTATACACTCAATGGACAACAGCATAATGGTCGACGCAAAGAGCTTTATTAACCTGTATACGCTCGATTTTTCGCAGAACGTCCAGATCGTATCCGAAAACGAAAAATTCCACGAGCTGCTGAAGAAGCTCTGATGAAGCGCCGCTGGACGGTTTTTATAAGCTCGGCTTTCGTCATTGCGGCAGATCAGCTGGTCAAAAACCTGGTGCGCTCGTCCATGGACGTTTACGAGACGCGCGATTTCATACCCGGCTTTGTCTCTCTTTTCCATACGCAGAATACCGGCGCGTCCTTCTCGATACTCAGGGAGCATACCTGGCTTCTCGCCCTCATATCCGCTGTGGCCTGCGCCGTAATAATGTGGCTGCTCATTTCGCCCGGGATTATTAAGCATAGCCTTGGGCGCTGGTCGCTGGCC
>JBMNQI010000055.1:0-14522 GCA_050944055.1 Oscillospiraceae bacterium
CCAATACAGGCGCGGGAGTTCCGGTTTCGTCCGCAGCAGGTTCGGGCGCGTCCGCAGCGGGCTCTGGCGCGTCCGCAGGAGGTTTGGGCGTGTCGGCTGGAGGTCCGGTCACGTCGGCGGGTTCGGGCTCGTCAACTGCTTTGGTCACGTCGGCGGGCGCTTCGCTAACGGAGGCGTAATCTTCGGTTCCGCCCCCGGCGGGCTCATCCTTCCCCGCAGCGGGCTCAGCCCTCTCCGCATCCTCCGCCTCCGCTTCTTTCTCTTTTTCCGGTTCGCCCGCGGAGTTAATTGACACGCCTATCTCAAGCCTCTCCGTCCACGCTCCCGAACCGGAGGGGATTATTAATAGCGCCAATGCAATAAAAATAACCAGAACAATTAATTTCAGCTTCATAATCCTACCTCCGTACGGGTCAGAATTCGACCTGATTGTATTGCAGGCAGTCGAGATAAAAATTTAGATTATTTGACGTATCTTTTTCCATACCGTCCAGGACGGTTATTATGAATGTATTTTCACAGACAGCGCCGGGATATAGCTTTTCCTGCGCTCCGGTAATTTCGATTGAAGCTACGTTATTGTCACCGGCGTCCAGGCTGCAGTACACAGGTATATCTCCGTCATTTCTCACTATATATTTTATTTCAGCCGAATAGCCGAGACATGCGTTTTCGATTACAATGTCAAGTCTCTTTCCGTCGTCGCTTATCCGGATATTTGAAATACATGTATTACTGGAGTTATCAGGCGAAGTCTCGCTAATAATCTCGAAGCTCTCGAATTTCATATCCAAACAGCCTGTAGATATTAAAGCGCTAAAATTCATGGCGCTTCCCCAGGCTGCATACCCAATTCCGGCAACGCTGAAAATAATGATGACGCTCAGGCTGATTATAAAAGTCGAAGTTACGTTCTTTTTCAAATCTATAACCTCTTTTTCAGTAACAATCTAGAAACGCTGCGTACCTTTTAACTGCTGCCGATACAGCTTGTCGATATACAGTACAAGCTGCGTCCGACGTTCAAGATTCAGTTTTGACATGATGCTGCTTATGTGTTTTTTCACAGTGTTGACCGAAATAAACAGCGTTTTCCCTATTTCCTCATTGCTTAAACCTTTTCCCAGCTCAAGCAGGACCTCCATTTCTCTTTCCGTAAGCTGAGCGGTTCCGGCATCGGCTCTCTCCTGCCTGTAAACATAAGAAATCAGGTCCGAGTCATAATACTTTTTCCCCCGCATTATTAGATTAGTTATGTAAACTAAATCCTCAGGAGCCGCGCCTTTGGAGGCATATCCGCAGACGCCCAGCTTCTCCGCTCTTTTGAATTCTTCCGCCGTCATATATGTGGTTATTATTATAAATTTTGTCTCCGGGCTTATTTTTCTCCCCTCTTCTATGACATCAAGCCCGTGTTCCTCACGGAGTTTCAGGTCCACGAACATAATTGAAACCGGCTCAGTTTTCAGTGCGTTCAGCGCGCCTTCAACGCATGTTTCTTCCGATATGACGCAGTCTTTCATATAGTCTTCCAGAATTGTCATTATGCCTTTTCTTGCCAAAGGATGATCGTCAACCACGACAATCCTCATACCACTCTGTCTCCTTTGTTCCGGCGCGCAAGCGGCAGCAATATTTTGATTGCCGTACCTTTAAGCAGACCGCTGTATATATCAATGCATCCGTCAAACGAATATACGAGGCTTCTCATATTTCTTATCCCCAGGCCGATTCCGTTGCTGCCGGTTTTTTCGTATAGGTTAAACCCGACCCCGTCGTCGCTGATGCTGAGCCTTATTTCGTCTATACCTCTTGAAAGCTCAATTTTCAGGTTTTTGCTCTTTCCATGCCGTATCGCGTTTCCGCAGGCTTCGCGTATAATTCTCATTACGGCGTTTTTCAGCTCATAACCGACGTATTCAAAGCTGCCTCTGATTTGCAGCTCCATGTTGACGCCGCTCAGTCCGGCCGCCTCGCTTATATGTTTTCTGATATTGCTTTCAAACGTGGTATTATCGGAACCGTTGCTGTAAATCGTCTCTCTCAGTTCTTTAATAGCATCGGTCATAGAATCTCTTATGGTATTAAGCTCGGCAATCAAGTCCGTGTCATAAGCCGCTCTCCGTGTCATATTGTTTATTTTGCACAGTGTATAGAACAGCCTCTGGCTCACGCCGTCATGAATCTCATTGGCGATACGGTGCTGCTCTTCCGCAATCAGCAGGTCCCTGTTCATCTCATCGACTTTGAAGCGTTCAAACAGCACCGCGCTCAGAGATGAGAGCATCTTTATCTGGTCGATATTTTGGTTTTCGATTATTTCCCCGCTGCAACCGTCCATCTCTATGCCCAGAACGCCGTAAAAATCGTTTGAAGATTCAATAGCAGCCATGATGATGTCTTTTCCGGCTATGTTTTCCCTGATAAGGGCCCCAGCCTCCATCAATAAGTCCAAATTCTTTATTATACCGCCGCGCAGGATTTCTTTTGCCGCATTGTCAATTTCCCCGTTTGTTTCAAATCCATTTTCATCGCCGTTTGATACCGTATAAATAAATGAAAGCGGAGCCTTAGTTATCTTTCTCACGTAATCGGCGATAATGAAGCCCAGCCGTTCTTTGTTTTTTATATTCACAAAAGCGTTTACGTTCTGCGAAAGCAGCGCGATGCTGTCCATCGACTCTCCCAGCATTTTATTTGCCTTAATAAGTTCGGAGTTAATCCTCTCGGTCTTCAGCTTTTCTCTGTTTACCTTCCTTACCAACACCACAAGCAGCTTAACTGCGATAATAATCAGGATATAGCTTAAAAAGAGGTTGGAATTTTCCAGCAGGTATTCATAAAAAGAGCGCAGGTCCGGGCTTTGCCGCATATAAACGGTTATGAAACCCAGAATAACCGAATAGGTCATAAGATTTATAAAAAAGAAGGCCGAGCTTAAGAAAAAGGACGAGACGAGCACAGCGTTCAACGAATACCATATGTACGGGCTGTGTATACCGCCCGAAGGGATGAGTATGGCGATATTGCCAAACGTCTCGAAAACCATCGTGAGTTCAATCAGTCTTGTTTTATCTTTGTAATGCGAGTAGATATAATCCAGAATAAATGCCGCGACGCCGAGAAACAGAACAACCAGTAATCTGCCGCCGAGGCGATTGTCTCCCCATATAATGTAAAAAGAAGACGTCAGAACATATGAAAATAACCTGTAATAGCGGATCATTTTCATTTCCGGAAGCATACTCATGCCTTTGGTCCAAAATCTCCGGATAAACGGCTTTCTCAAAACCTCTCCCTCTTCACATTTTTTGATTTTTCAGTATTTAATTAAAAACTTCAAAACCAATGATAGCATCATACTGTTAAAGATTTTGTCCTTTCCTGTTGCTATGAATTGTTTTGTTCACATTATTAAGAGTACTTGTCCGTAAGAGCATTTGTCCGCATATTTCCGCATAACGAAGGCTCGGCCGGCGGCCGAGCCTTTTTATATGTTTTATCGGATTATTCGATTTTTAATTTGAACCAGCGGCACCCAGCGTCTGATTGTACTGTACAAAGTCAAATTCGATTACTACCTGGAATTCGGCGTTCATGCCTTTATTGCCCTCAAGAGAGCTCGCGGGGAGTTCAAAGTTAAAGCTGCTCGCGAGATCGCGTTCTGCATCAGGGCCGGTCTCCAGCTCAGTCGAGCCGTGTTCATTCGCTTCATATGAATAAAGCGTATAATCGGGCAGCAATACTTCGCCGACCAATTCCGCATCCAGCGCAGCTTCCAAAGTAGCTAAAGTGCATGAAGGGATAGTAATCTCGGTCGTGCCGCCTGTGCCGACGTGAAGCGCGAACTTCGGGTTTACTACCATTTCGTTATAAACCTGTGCAATGTGCAGGTTTTCCTGAGCATTCAAATCGATCGGATTGCCGTCTTTATCGCGAATGTAAACTTTAACGTCGCCGATTTTGGCGGGAATGGAGCCGTCGTTCCTAATCTCAAACCTGGTGTACGCCCTTGTGCCCGGATGCAGGTTGTAGAACTGGAAGATTACATCAGTGCAGTTCTGAATTGCGGCGCCTGCAATTGTATCGTCAATCTTGGGGAACGGTTCCATTACATAGACGAAATCCGCAGGGTAGCCATAAACGTTGCCATTAGGTTCGCCGGGGGCTGGGTTGTAATTATTATCAAGCTCGCCCCAATCGGTATCGCCGTCATCAATTGTCCCGGTCAATACATCGCCGTTCCTGCTGAACTGGCCAATGCTGTCCGCCGCCCAGTAGGAAGACGTTGCGTCATTTTCAAAAACAATTTTCCATTCGCCCGTGTGCAGTTTGGTCGTGACCGTCGCTGCGGTGCCCCATGCCGCGTAGCCCGCGCCCACCAGAGTGACCGCCAGAGCGAGCACCAGTGCCAGAATCTTTACATGCCTTTTCATGTTATATCCCCCTTTTCAAATTTTCCGGTCAGAATGCAATTCCACCGATACATCTAATATTAAGCGTTCGGCCCGTCCGTTAAAATGGCCTTAGGTATAATACCCGCTCAGACTTTCGGGTAGTTTTTAATAGCACTTTCGGGGAAGATGCGGAAAGGACCGCGGCATAGATTCCTTGGTATAATTGTGATGTGCTTTACATTACTCTGTTTTCGTCGTTGAAATCCGTCCCGGTTTATATAAGACCGCCGGAATTTCAACTAAGCTTACGGCTCGCTCATTTTTTGTCTTGTCCTCCACGGGCCCGCTCCAATTAACGCCTTGTCCCTGGGCATACTTGCCCCGCTTCCGGCATATGAATGAGGCGAAGAAGTTTCTGGGAGTGGTGTATTTGAAGGGAAATATCGAGGAGCGGGCCTGTGAACTGGCGGAATACATTATTGAAAACAGGGCCACAGTCCGGGCAGCCGCAAAGAAATTCGGAGTTTCCAAAAGCACCGTACATAAAGACCTATCGGAGCGGCTGAAGGGCTACAATCGCTCGCTGTATTTGCAAGTCAAGGAGATTCTGGAGGAAAACAAGGCGGAGCGCCACATCAGGGGCGGCATCGCCACTCGAAAAAAATACAAGGGAGAATAAAGAAGGCGAACGTTAAAGCGGCGGCTCGTCTGAACTGCCCCCAAAGTTTATTAGGCAGCTTGCCCTATAAACTTTGGGGGTGTTTTTATATTTAGGCATAAAAAGGAGGTGGTATGCTCACCACCTCTCATTTTTTGCGCCAAATTGCTGTCAAGAGCCGGCAGAAAGCCGCGCCGGCGCGGATTTTACCTCCCGCCTTTCGCTTTGCCGGCGCCGCGCTCGATAAGCTCAATCGGCGTTTTGCAGCAGTCCTCTATAAAGCAGACCCAATCGCCTTCCATCTCTGCCTCGAAAAGTATTCTGACATTGTTCTTCTCAAATGCTTTAAGCATAGCCGCGAGGTCGTCCGTCTCAAAGGCTATGTGCTTTGTGCCTATTACGCTGTTGTCGCTGTAAATCCCTTCAGGCGCTTCCTTTGGGTTTGGCGGGCAAAACAGCTCAATGTAAAACTCTCCTGAGCCCAGAAAAGCTATCTCCATGCCGCCCATGAAATCGTACTTTTTTCTGGACGCAAGAGTGAAGCCCAGGTTCTTCTCATACCATTGGACCGCCTTATCCATGTCGGATACGGTTATTCCCGCGTGCGTCGGTTTAATCGCCATTACCATTACCCCTTTTATCATATAGATTCTGGAGGACTTTCCGGACAAACGGATTGTTATTTTTCCTTCGCATAACGGCTACGACGCTCGAAGAGGGGCCGGCGGGCAGGTCGACAATCCTTATGTCCGGATTCTTTTCAAGCCTTGTATTGCGGTCTATAAAAATGACTCCGACGCCCATTTCCACGTTTACAAGCATGCTCTCAAGCGTAGGCGCCAGTTTTATGTTTTTGGGGGCGAAGCCAAGAGCCTTGCACTGAGCCAAAAAGCTCGCGTAGCCCCCCGGAGACTCGTCCGGGGAAATTGCGACGAAGTTCTCATCCTCCAGCATGTGCAGGTTCAGCTCCTCTATGTCTGCCAGCGGGTTTCTCCGGTTTATGGCGAAAGCGCCCGACTGGCCGCGGACAACGTATGTCTCAAGCGTCTCGTCATCCGCCACGTCGAATAAAAGCGTAATAATAATATCAAAGTGCTTGCTTTTTAAGCCGGAGCGCAGCTGCTGGAAACCGCCGCGCTCTACGTTTATAAGAAACTTATTGTCCGGGGAGGTCAGACGGGTTATGAGCGACATCAGCTCCCCCGTCAGCTCCTGCCCGTCAAGTATGCCTATAGACAGGGCCGGGCTGCCGGGCTTAGCAAGCTTTCTCGCGTCCGATACGGAGGTTTGCACGATATCCGGAATATCCTGCAGCCTCTCTTTGAGATAACTGCCCGCCTCCGTGACTGAGACGCTGCGGTTGTTCCTCTCGAAGAGCTTAAACCCGAGCTCGTTTTCCAGGGCTATAATCTGCTTGCTAAGATGCGGCTGGGCAATAAACAAACTCTTCGCCGCCGCCGTAAAATTCAGGTGCTCGGCAACAGCGAGAAAATACTTTATCTGGGTTATCGTCATAAGCAGCCTCCGGGTTTCGGTTTTCCGGCCCGCGTTTTTTTATAATCCTACCACGTTTTTACTTTTTATTCAACAATAATTCCAGAGTGGAATTATTGTTCTCGAATTTGCTATTTTACACAACAGGACGACTTGTTGTAATATAAATTTAAGCAATATCGGCATATAAAATTATATTAGGGGGCAATTAAATGAAAGTAAGGAACTTCTACGGCAAGGGCGACCTGCGCCTCGAGGAAAAGCCTGTCCCCAAGGCCGGGCCGGGGCAGCTGGTCGTTAAAATCAAATACTGCGGTATCTGCGGCACCGACCTGGAGTTCTACAGAACCGGAGCCTTACCGCCCTTTGTGCAGCTCCCCATGATCCTGGGCCACGAGAATATCGGGGTTGTTACGGAGGTCGGCGAGGGCGTTGCGGATTTCAAGGTCGGCGACATGCTGCTTTGCGGCCCTCCGAGCCGGTGCGAGCAGCTTTGCCCTTCATGCCGGAAGGACATGACCAACATCTGCATTAACGGCTTTCCCAATACCGCGGGCATCGGCGGGCCGGACGGGGGCTACGCCGAGTATATGCTCGTCCGCGACGCGGCGCATACCATGCTGATTAAGACGCCGGAAAATGTCGACCCCAAGGACGCGGTTCTATTCGACGTAATTTGCGTTTCGCTGCACGGCATACGCAGATCCAACTTCAAATTCGGGGACAACGTAGTCGTATCCGGCACAGGCCCGATTGGCCTTTCGGCCATTCAGTTTTTAAAAGCCGGCGGTGCGAACAAAATAATCGTGCTCGGGACAAGCGACGAAAAGGAGCCTATAGTCATGCAGTACGGCGCCGATTATTACTTCAACTCAAAAAAATGCGCGGATATCGGCGGGGAAATCAAGAAAATACTCGGCAGCCCGGTGGGTGCGGACGTAGTTTTCGAGTGCGCGGGGAAAATGGCGAGCCTCAGTAACTGCATTTATCAGTGCGTCAAGCCGGGCGGGCAGGTTCTTGTGATCGGGACTATACAGGAGCCTATGAATATTGTGCCCAGCACCTTCAGCATCTTAGAGCCGGACATCAATTTTTCGTTTGTCTATACGGAAGAAGACGTAAACATCTATCTTGAAATGCTGGCAGCGGGCAAGATAAGCTTTCCGAATATGGTGACCGATATCGTGTCGCTGGACGATTGCATGGAAAAATTCTTCGACAAGCCTGACAGAACGGGTATGTTGAAGGTACTTATCGACCCCAGTCTGTAAGGAGGATTATTATGCTTTATCGAAATGTCATATCCCCTGTCCGCGTCGGCGGGCATCTGCTGAAAAACAGAATCATATCCGCCCCTTCTACTATCCATACGGCGTCGGCGGGCCAGCCCTACCCCACAGAAAAGGGTATACGCTTTTTTGAGGACAGGGCAAAGTCCGGCGTCGGACTCGTCACATGCGCGGGCGTATCCGTCGGCGGAGCTTTTGACGACGGCGTGCACTGCAGCTGGAACGTATTCAAGCCCAATCACACAAACCCGCTGTGCGACATGGTGGAACGCATACATATGTACGGCGCAAAGTGCACGATGGAGCTGATCGGCGTCTTCCCGGACGGGTATACCGTAAGCGACGGCTGTTCCATTATGGGCAGCCCCCCGATAGGGCGCGAAATCCCGAAAGAGGTAATGGAAAAATTTAAAGAGGATTATATCAAAACCGCGGCTGAGATCATGAAATGCGGGTTTGACGGAGTCATGCTCCACATGGGCCATTCGATCCCCCTCGCGCAGTTCCTCTCGCCGCTTACAAACAAGAGGAAGGACGAATACGGAGGCTCTACGGAAAACCGCTGCCGTTACCCTCTTGAGCTTATCTCCGGCGTGCGCGAGGCTGTCGGCAAGGACGCGATAATCGAAGTGCGCATATCCGGCACAGAGTTCGAGCCGGGCGGTATAGATATTGAAGAGGGCATGCGCATCGGGGAACTGCTCCAGAAGGACATCAACATACTGCAGGTCTCCTGCGGCATGCACAATCCCAGCTGGATGACGGCCACGCACCCCTGCTCCTTCCTCCCGCCTAATCCGAACGTATACATAGCCGAGGCCTTTAAAAAGTCCGGCAGATTTAAATGCATGATCTCCACAATCGGCGGTATTGGCAGCGTGGCCGACGCGGACGCGATCATAGCCGAGGGCAAGGCGGATTTTGTCGTCGCGGCGAGGTCCTTCATCGCCGACCCCGAATGGGTCAGGAAAGGACTTGACGGCAACCAGGCGGACGTCCGCCCGTGCATCAAGTGCATGCGCTGCCACGATTCAGACAACTATGCCCAGCACCTGCTGTGCTCGGTCAACCCGAGAGTAGGCATCGAGGAAGCGGCGGATAAGATGCCCCGGCCTAAAAAAAGCAAGAAGGTCGCGGTTGTCGGCGGCGGGCCGGCGGGCATGCAGGCGGCTTTGACGGCGGCGGAAAGAGGCCATAGGGTCACGCTGTTTGAAAAAGAAGGAAGCCTCGGAGGCAAGCTGAATTTCGCCGATTATGTCCCGTTTAAGTATTCACTGGCAAACTATAAAAACTGGCTTATCTCCCAGGTGGAAAAGTCCTGTATAGACGTGAGGCTAAATACCGAGGTTAAGCCCGAAGATCTTGTGTCTTACGATTCGGTCATCGCGGCCGTAGGTTCCGAGCCCATCGTGCCTCCTATCCCAGGAGCCGAGAAGGCGAAGCTGGCCGTGGATATATACGGGCATGAGGAGAAGCTGCCCGACCCCGTAGTAATAATCGGCGGCGGCCAGGTCGGAGTCGAGACAGCACTACACCTTGCAAAGCTCGGCAAAAAGGTAAGCATACTTGAAATGCAGTCCGCCCTCGCGCCCGACGCTTCCACAACGCACCGCAACGAGCTTATGGTCGAGATTGATAAGCTGCCCGAGCTGGACGTAATACTCGACGCCTGCTGCATGGGCGTTGAAGAGGACGGCGTTACATACGAAAAGGACGGCAGGAAGCTGAGGATAAGCGCAAACAGCGTCATACTGTCGGTTGGAATGCGTGCGCTGCGCGGTCTTGCCGACAGCTTCATGGGACTCACGGAAGAGTACGCGCAGGCCGGCGACTGCGAAAAGGTCGGCACGGTTGAAAACGCCACCAAGACCGGATGGGCCGCGGCTATGAGGCTGTAAGACTGATACTGAAATACATTGGGCCCGGCGCGAAAGACGCGCCGGGCCCGCTCTTTGGGAAAAACATCTTGCGTATATTAAGCATTCATATTATATTGAAGATAATCTGGCGGCGGATAGGAGGCTTATATATGATTCAAAAAAGAAACATAGCTTTAAACATCATATTGACAATTATTACATGCGGTATATACGGGTTGTATTGGCTCGTATGCCTTACGGACGACACGAACAGGCTGGCCGGAGTATACGGGACAACGGGTGGAACGGCGCTGCTGCTTACGCTGGTTACCTGCGGAATCTACGGCCTGTACTGGGCGTACGTCAGAGGCGAGCTTATAGACAGGGTAAAGCAGAGCCGTGGGATACCGGCAGGCAACGGCGGGATACTGTACCTCCTGCTTTTCATATTCGGCGGCGTTATCGCCTATGCCGTCATTCAGCACGAAATCAACAACCTTGCGTAATGAGAGAGCGGCTTAAAAGGGTATTGCCATTTATATGCGCCGCCGTTTTTATCGGCGCGGCTTATGCCGCCTGGTGTTATTTCACCAATCTGGGCATCCCGTGCCTCTTTCAAAAGCTGACAGGCCTCTGCTGCCCGGGCTGCGGTACGGGCAGGATGATAAATGCCTTATTGCGCTTCGACCTGGAAGCAGCTTTCAGGTATAATGAAGCCGTATTCCTGATGCTTCCCGTGCTGGTGCTGATCGGCCTGGACCGCTTCGTTGGCTATTTAAAAACAGGAAGCGCGCAGCTCAGGGGCTTCGAGCGCAGAATAATAACGGCGGCGGCGTTTCTGCTTGTAATCTTCGGGCTGCTGAGAAACATCTCCGGATTTGAATTCTTGCTGCCTCCCGGCGTATAAAAGACATGGGCCTTTGCTTCTTCCGCCTCGGCTCTTCGTTGCCGCCTCAATGCGCTGCGCCAATGACACCAGGGACAAGCGGGATTCCCGCTTTATATAAATCTAAAAGGGCCCGGCCTTTTGGCCAAGCCCTTATTTCTTTTCGCTGCAATCCCCGCAGTAGCCGTACATTTCGACCCTATGCCCGAGGACGCGGAAATTGTTTTCCCGGAGCCTGGGTATAAACTCCTCCATAGGGCAGTTGTCCATCTCCACTATCTTATGGCAGCCAAGGCAGACTGCGTAATGCCTGTGCTTGTTCCTGTTCAGCTCGTATAGAGCCATTTCGCCGTCCGCGGCCATAGTCTTTATGGCGACGTTCTCCCTGACGAAAACCTCCAGTATCCGGTATACGGTCGAAAGCCAGACCGGGCTGTCCTCGCTGTGAGCCTGATTGCATATCTCCATCGCGCTCATGGGCGACTCGGAGCCTTCAAGTATTTTCAGCACGCACGCGCGCTGTTTGGTTTTTTTGACGCCTTCCGGCCATTTTACCGGTTTCATCCGCTCACCTCTGATGCCTGTTTTCCGGATATAACCGCCTTTAATCCCGTAACCAGCCTTTTGACCGCCATAACAATTGCCAGCACGGCGACGGATACGAGAGCTGTAAACCCTCCGGGCGCGACGTTGAGATAATACGATATGACAAGTGCGGACATAATATCAAGCACGCTGAAGAATATGGATAAGATAAGCGTCTGTTTAAATCCCTTGCCGAGCTGAAGCGCAGTCGCAACCGGCAGGGCTATCATGGAGCTGAGCACCAGCACCCCCACAATCCTTATTGACACGGAAATTGCCGAGGATACAAGAACCATAAAGACGTAATTAATAAGCCTGACTCTTACGCCCGCTATTCTTGCAGCTTCCTCGTCGCAGGAAATATATAAAAGCTGGTTATACAGGATTATCAGCGCGGCGACGGATATTGCGCTTAAAACCACCACCATGACCATATCCTTCTTCGTTACGGTCAATATGCTTCCGAACATGAACGAATCGGCGCTTGCGTGGAGCTTGCCCGAGCTTATTATGGTGATGGCCGTCCCTACGCCGAGGGCGAGGACAACCGTGAGTATCAAATCCGTGTATTTTCTGAAGTAGCTGCGCAAAAACTCAATAAGCGCCCCGCACAGAGAGGTGAAGATAAACGCGCCGAGAACCGGGTTTTTATCGTACATCAGCCCTATAGTGACGCCGGCCAGCGATGTGTGGGCCAGCGTGTCGCCTATCATCGAATACCTGCGTAAAACGAGAAAAATCCCTATGCACGGGCAGAGGATGGAAATGAACGCCGATATGAAAAAAGCGTTTTGCATAAAATCGTATTCAAGCATTGTGTCCGCCATCCTCCCTGAGGTATTCCGCTGCAAACTGCTGCGGAGTGCAGAAATGCCCCCGCTTGCCGGACAGGTGATAGATTTGCGTAGAATTGGATATAGCCGCGTCCAGATTGTGCTCCACAGATACGACGGTAATCCCGTTTTCAACATTGAGAAGCTTAATAAGCCTGTAGATATCCCTCTGGCTCTCTGCGTCAACCCCGGTCGAAGGCTCGTCGAGTATAAGAAGGTCGGGGCTGCCTATGAGCGCTCTGGCAATCAGGGCCTTTTGGCTCTGGCCGCCTGAAAGGTTGCCTATAAGCTCGTCTCCGCGGCCGGAAAGGCCGACGAGTTCGAGCTTCTCAAAAACCGTCTCTTTGTTTTTGATTTTTAACAGCTTCCTGTAGGCGTTGAGCATTTCAAAGACAGTTATTGGGAATCCGGAATGCGTGAAATCGCTTCTCTGCGGCACATAGCCGATCCTTTTCGCGTCCGTTGCTATGGTCCCCCGCGACGGCCTCAGCAGCCTCAGGATCAGTTTTATAAGCGTGGTCTTCCCGCTGCCGTTGTCTCCAACTACCGATACGTATTCCCCGTTTTCTATTCTAAGGTCTATGCCGTCCAATATGAACGGGCGCGAACCCGTATATGAAAAAGCTAGGTTTTCGGCTCTTATCATGTATTATCACCTTTATCCGGGAGACGAATATTCTTCTTGACAGATATATTCGGCTTAATCTATCATATATTATATATGCAAATGATTCCCATTTGCAAGTAAATTTTCCGAGGGTAAAAATGCTAAAAAGAATTACCGCGCTTATATTGAGCCTTGCCGCGTTTATATGCATATCGTCCTGCGCGGGCGGGAGAGAAGCCGGCGTAAAATCGGATAAGATAAGCGTTTTAGTTACGTTCAACGCCATGGAGGAGTTTGTCAAAGCCGTCGGCGGAAACAGGGTTGAAGTTAAGCGTATTATTCCCGACGGTATGGAACCCCATGATTTCGAGCCTAAGGCGAGGGATCTTATAGGCCTGAGCTCGGCGCGCGTCTTTGTCTACAACGGGCTCGGTATGGAGGCCTGGGCGGAAGACGCAGTGAGAGCGGCGGGTAATGACGACCTCATAGCTGTCGAGGCCTCACGCGGAATCGAGGCTATAAAAAATTCCGACGCGGGACAGTCCGGCCAGTATGACCCCCATGTCTGGCTCAGCCTTATTTGTGCCCAAACCGAAGCGGAAAACATAAAGGACGCATTGGCAGAAGCCGATCCGGCCGGCAGGGATTATTATGAGGCAAATTACGGCCAATTCGTTTCAAGTCTCGATAAATTGTATAACGAATACGCTGAAAAATTCAGCGCCGTCCAAAAACGGAGCTTTGTGACTGGCCACGCCGCTTTTGCCTATCTTTGCCGGGATTTCGGCCTCGAGCAAAACAGCGTGGAGGACGTTTTCGCCGGGGGCGAGCCCGGCGCGAGGCAGCTGACCTCGCTTATCGAATACTGCAGGGAAAACAACGTCACCACCATATTTGCCGAGGAAATGGCGAGCCCCGAGGTCTCCCGGACCCTGGCGGATGAAGTAGGAGCCGGGCTTGTAACCATATATACCATAGCCGGCAGCGAGGACGGAAAAACATATCTCGAGCGCATGGAAGAAAACCTGGGAAGGATTTATGAAAGTTTGGCCGTATAGCATTCCCGGGCGCTTCCGTTTTGCGCTGCAGCTGAGGTTTCGATAAACCGCATTTAATTATGAAATAAAACAGGAAACCAGCATGCATGACGGCCGCCCTGCATGCTGGTTACTTATAAGCCTTTTCAGCTTCGTATGATGCCGCCGAGTATATCGCAGGCCTGGGCGACCTCAAACGAGGTATTAAACGCTGAAAAGCTCAGGCGAACCGTGCCGGTTTTGAAGGTTCCTGCCGAACGGTGTGCCTCCGGCGCGCAGTGCAGCCCGGCTCGGACCGCAACATTCCTTTTGCCGAGCATTTCGCTTACCTCCTCGCAGTCCCTGCCGGGCACAATCAGGGACAATACGCCCGTCTGAAGCTCCTCGTCCTCAGATTTATACAGTATAGCCCCGCTTTCCCTCAGGCAGCCGACGACCTCGCTTAGCAGCTTTCTTTCGTGCTTGAGAATGCTTGATACGCCTTTTCCCAGCACAAAGCGGAGCCCCTCGCAAAGTCCCGCCGCGCCCGCAACATTGTGAGTGCCCGCCTCGAGGCGGTCCGGGTAGAATCCGGGCATTTCCCTGTATTGCGACATACTGCCGGTCCCGCCCTCAATAAGCGTTTTCGATTCATGCGCGCAGAGCAGCAGACCCGTCCCCTGCGGGCCGTAAAGCCCCTTATGGCCGGGCATCGCGATAAAATCCGCTTCCATCTCCTCCATATTCACAGGAAGCGTGCCGGCCGACTGAGAGGCGTCGACGATGTAAGGCACGTTGAATTTTTTGCAGAGCTTTCCGGCCTCGTACACAGGCTGGATATAGCCGAATACGTTTGACACATGGTTCATTATGACAGCTTTCACGTTACCGCTCCTAA
>JBMNQI010000056.1:0-14507 GCA_050944055.1 Oscillospiraceae bacterium
TGCTGCGGCGCGCCGCTGGGTATCAGATTTATGGCCCGGACCGTGATAGACCTGATGGGCAGCGTCCATGCGTAATTTCCCTCGAAGAGCTCCCTCGCTTTACGCGCTATCTCCATGGGGCTTTGCGTGGCTGCCTTAAGCTGGGCCTGATACTGCCTGTATCCCAGCCTGTTGTCCCTCGCCGTTATCTGCACCCCGCGGGCGGACAGTCCGTGCAGCCTGAGCCTGTGCCCTATGTCCTGCGACAGGTAAAGCATGACCCTCCAGACTTCCTCGGTATTCATCAGGTCGGAGACGCAGGTTATACCGTGCCCGACGGACTTAACGGGCACGCTGTAATCGTCGGGCATAACTCTTGAGCAGTCGTTGCCGGAGGCATAGCGCCACAGCGCCACGCCGTTGACGCCGAGTATGCGCCGCAGGAAATCCGGCGAAGTATTCGCTATGTCCCCGATAGTGACGATGCCGTATCCCGCGAGCTTTTTGGTAGTGGACCTGCCGACGTATATAAGCTCCGACGCCGGCAGCGGCCAGACCTTTTCCCGGAAGTTGCCCCTGGTTATCTGCGTGACGGCGTCCGGCTTTTTCATGTCGGAGCCGAGCTTCGCGAATACCTTGTTGAACGATACCCCGATGCTGACCGTCAGCCCCAGTTCCTCGTAAACCGTTTTTCTTATCTCCTCCGCAATCTCCATGCCGCCGCCGCATATTTTGCTCCCCGTGACGTCCAGCCAGCACTCGTCCATTCCGAAAGGCTCCAGCAGGTCGGTATAGCGCCTGTAGATATCGCGCACGGCGTTTGAATATTTGACATACTGCTCATACTTCGGGTGTATAATGACAAGCTCCGGGCAGCGCTGCTTTGCCTCCCAGTTGACCATGCCGGTTCTGATTCCCGCCTTTTTGGCAAGCTCCGATTTGGCCAGGACTATGCCGTGCCTGTCCTCGGTCGAGCCGCAGACGGCTACGGCCCTGCCCCGCAGCGACGGGTCAAGCATCATTTCGACCGACGCATAAAAGCTGTTCAGATCGCTGTGAAGAATTACGCGCTCCAATTCAAAATCTCCCCTTGACAATGAACCTTATTTCGTGTATGATGTAAACACGAACGGATATTCGTGCTATGAGCCAATTATAGCGAACATTAGTTCGTAAGTCAAGGAGAAAACTTTGCGAACGGAGGTTTCAGGATGCAATTCGGAGATAAGATAAGGGCGGCTCGCCAGGCCTGCGGCATGACGCAGAAGGCTCTGGCCGAGAAAATCGGCGTAACCACAAGGACGATACAGCTCTACGAAGCGAACAGCCGCCAGCCGAAGAACGCCGCGACGATAATTTCGCTTGCCCACGCCCTGAACGTGGGCACCGACTACTTCCTGTCCGAGCGGGAGCTTGAATGTATCCGCGAGCAGGAGGCGTTTTTAAGCGAGGCCGCGGATAAATACGGCAACCGTGGCAGGGCGCAGGCCCGCCTTATACTCGACCAGGCTTCGGCCCTCTTCGCCGGCGGCGAGCTGAGCGAGGAGGATAAGGAGGCCTTTTTCCGGACGATGACGGAAATTTATTTCGACGCTAAGGAGAAGGCGAAGAAATACGCTCCCGGGCAAGGGAAATAATGTATTCCGAAGTGAAGGAGGTGGGCGTGTGCGAAACCGTATAGACGGCGAAGTAAAAAGGCTCAAACGGAAATACGGCACGTCCGACCCGTTTGAGCTAATTAAGGCTCTCAATATAAATTTAATGATACGCCACGGCCTCGGCAGCCTGAAAGGATTTTACTATACGACGCACCGCCAGAGGTATATAGTCATAAACGGCGACCTTGAAGACAGAGATAGGCTGATGGTGGCCGCGCATGAGCTCGGGCACGACAGGCTGCACAGGGACATGGCGAAGGTCTCGCCGCTTAAGGATTTTGTGCTTTACGACATGACGTCGAGGGCCGAGCATCAGGCGAACGTGTTCGCTTCCGAGCTTCTCATAGAGGATTCGAGCGTCGAGGAGTGCATCACGGCGGAGATGGACTATCTGACGCTGTGCAGCGTGCTCGGCTTCAACCCTCAGCTTGTTACGTTCAAGCTGTACGGCATGATGCAGCGCGGGTATTCGATTAACCTGCCCCAGGCGCCGGACAGCAGGTTCTTAAGGTGAAGATTTATGAATGACATTAAGGTATATGTGAAGGTCGTCGCCGAGTTTGGCAGCGACGGGAGGCTGATGCCTCGGGAGATTGCCTGGGAAGACGGCAGGAAATATACGATAGAACGCGTGACGGATATACGCCCGGCCGCCGCACTGAAGGCGGGAAGCCAGGGGGACAGGTATACGGTCAGAATAGGCGGAAAGGAAAGCTTTATTTTTTTCGAGAGGAGCGCGGGCACTTCCGGAAACAACATCGGCAGATGGTTTGTGGAGCGGCGCATAAGGCCCGGCGCGCCCGCCGGTAGATGTTCCTGACGGCGTATATTCTTGGAGGCGGCATAAATGTGCGGCAGATATTTTATAGACGACGGTTACGATCCGGAGATAAGCGGTATAATCGGGCAGATAAACGATATATACTGCGGCACGCCGGAGCTTTCCCAGATGAGGACGGGGGAAATATTCCCGACGGATATCGCCCCCGTAATTACGGCCCGGTCTCCGGCGCTCATGAAATGGGGCTTCAGCCGCTGGGACGGCAAGGGGCGCATAATAAACGCCCGGCTGGAGACGGCGGGGGAAAGGCCGATGTTCAGGCAGCATTTTATCTCGCGGCGCTGCCTTATACCGGCGAGCCGTTATTTCGAGTGGCGCAGGGACCAGGGAAAGAAACAGAAGTACGCCATAGGGCAAAAAGGCGCGATCTACATGGCGGGATTGTACGCATTTGAGGAGGGCTCGCGCCTGCCGCTCTTTGTTATACTGACAAGGCCCGCCGACATATGCGTAAGCTTCATACACGACAGGATGCCCGTTATAGTGGGAAGGGACATGATGCGCCCGTGGATAGAGGGAGAGGCCGGCGCCGGGGATATCCTCGGCAGCCCCGCGGCCGAGCTTATTATCAGTGAGGCTTAGGTTTTGCCGGGAACGCGGGCGGCGGACAGGGCCGAATTTAAGCACTGGTTTTTCGGCCACTATCACGTAGGGCGCAACATACGGCGGAAATACCACCTGCTGTTCAATAAGATATACCCGCTTGACATGGACTGGGAGAACTGGGGATAAATCCTCTTGCAAAGCAAAAGGGAAGGCACGCGCCGGCGCGGCGCACCTTCCTTTTTTTAATACGGGATACGGGCCGGATAGAGGGAGGAAGACCTCCGGACGCGCGTTTTATTCTGTCAGCACCTTTATCCAGTTGAAACGATTTAGTTTTATTGTGTTGGGCAGGCATTTTAGTATCTGGTCGAGCTTCAGGAAAACAAATGTGGCGACGGGAGACAGCTTCCACCAAAACGCGCTCATCGCGGCAAAAGGTATTGTGAAAAGCCACATGAAAAGGTTGTCGACTATCAGGGCGTATCGCGTGTTGCCGCCGCCCTGTATTATGCCCCCCTCTATGGGAAATTCGTAGGCCGAGCCGATGCCGGTGAAGGCCAGGATGGTTATATATTTCAGAGCCAGTTCCTTCGCCTCCGGCGTTATTGAGTAAAAATTAACTATCAGTTTTTTCAGAAGCAGCATGAGCGCGCAGCTTATAAGCCCGTTTATTAAGAAGATTAACTGGAATGTCCGGGCATAGGGCCGGATCAAATCAAACTTTTTCTCTCCGATTATCATACCCGTCATAACTGAGCTTGAGCTTGCGGAAGACATAGCGAAAACGGAGATGATCTGGAATACGATGACGGCGATGCTGTTGGCCGCTATTGCGGTGGCGCTTATATGCCCGAGTATGGACGTCTGGACGGCCTGGGCCACGCCCCACATCCCGCTGCCCCCTGTCACCGGAAGCGATACTCTGATATAGCGGCTGAAAAGGCCCGTTTTAAACCGGAGGAATGCTTTCGGCCGAAGCTTCAGCCTCTTGTCAACACAGAAGACGAATACGGACACGATTAAGAGCTCAACAATTCGGCTTGCCAGTGTCGCGATTGCCGCGCCCGCTATGCCCATTTGGGGGGCCCCGAATTTTCCGAAAATAAGTATAAGATCAAGGCAGACGTTTATACACAGCGTGGAAAGCGAGATGATAGGCCCTATTACCGTGATCTCGGCGCTCCTCAGAGACATAACGAGAGAGTTGGAGATGCTGTACACAAGATAAGTCCAGCACATGATTCTGAGGTATTTAATACCCTCGGCGAGCACCGCTTCCTCGTCCGTTAACAGGCTTAGGACCTCGTAAGGGAACAGAGCGGTTAAAAGAGTAAAAATAACACCGAGAAGTGCCGCCAGCTTTGTACCCAGCGTGATAACCGACCTGATGGAGTCGACGTCCTTTTTGCCCCAGTACTGCGCCCCCAGTATAACCGCGCCGCTGCTTACGCCCGCGACAAGCATTTGAAGCAGGAACTGCAGCTGATTGACGATCGAAGCCCCAGAAAGCGCCACCTCGCTGTATTTTCCCAGTATCACATTGTCGGCGAGGTTGACAGCGTAGCTGAGTATCAGCTGGAGGGATATGGCCGCCGTCAGCGACAGGTAGGTCTTATAGAAAGACCTGTCTCTTACTATAAGCTTCATAAAATATCCTTTTTGTTAGATTTACAACTTTTAAGATTATATATGATGCGCCGGTTTGCGTCAAGACAATTATCATACGCTTTACATGTATAAAAGACGGGCCTGATCTTTCGGCCGTTTTTGTAAAAACTATGTCCAAAGGCTGGGCCTAATAAAGCATGTAAAGGACGTGGTTTAACGAAATCCCCCAAAAAGCGCGAAACGCCAAAAATCGTGCGAAACTGGATTCTTGCCGGTATTCCGGCCGCAATACTCATAGGCGGTCTGACACATTCTGCATTTGAGTTTTCGAGAAGTAATATATTTATCGGCATACTGACGCCCGTCAACGAAAGCGTCTGGGAGCATCTGAAGATGTCGTTCTGGCTCCCGCTCATCTGGTGGATTGCCGGGTATTTTGTTCTCTCGCGCCGCGGCGGCATACGCCCGGAAAAATGGTTTACGGCATGCGCGGCGGCCCTGTATATCGCGCTGCTGTTTATTGTGTCGTCCTTCTATCTGTATACCGGCGCGCTGGGATGCAGATCGCCTGTTATGGACATTGTTTTGTTTGTACTGGGTATTGCCGCGGCGCAGGCGGCGGCATGTCAAATCTATAAGCACGCCGAATTGAAAAAAAGCTGCATTTACTATTCTCTTTTCGCAATAGCCGTGCTTACCGCCGCCTTCGTCGCTTTCACCTTCGCCCCGCCGCGCATCCCGCTGTTCATGGACTGGGAAACTGGAAGCTACGGGATATAACAGACAAAAAACCCTGCTCCCGGCGCTGGGTTTGTTGCCTGCCCGCTGAAAGCCCGGAAACTCCGGGCTTTCAGCGGGTAAATCTAAAACTACCTCTTAACGTCGGAGGCTTTCACATGCGCTTTTTGCCGGCTGCGAGGTCTAGTCAACGGTTTCAAACTGGCTGTTATACAGCTGTGCGTAGTACCCGTTCTTCTCGAGCAGCTGCGCATGCGTGCCCTGCTCGACTATATCGCCGTTGTCCATGACAAGTATCAGGTCGGCGTTGCGTATGGTTGAGAGCCGGTGTGCGATTATAAAGCTTGTGCGGCCCTGCATAAGCGTATCCATAGCCTTCTGTATGAAGATCTCGGTCCTTGTGTCGACGCTGCTTGTGGCCTCGTCCAGAATGAGGATCTCCGGGTCGGCGAGTATCACGCGGGCTATGGTGAGAAGCTGCTTCTGGCCCTGCGAGATATTGTCCGCCTCCTCGTTGAGCACCATGTTATACCCGTCCGGCAGCGTCCTTATAAAACGGTCTGCCTGAGCCGCCCAGGCCGCCTTTTTCACTTCCTCAAGCGAGGCGTTTAGCCTGCCGTAACGTATGTTGTCTGCTATCGTGCCGTTGAAAAGCCACGTGTCCTGCAATACCATCCCGAAGAGCGAGCGCAGCTCGCTGCGCTTGAAGAGGCGTATATCGTTGCCGTCTATTGTGATTGCGCCCTCTGTAACATCGTAAAAGCGCATAAGCAGCTTTACTATAGTGGTCTTCCCCGCGCCGGTATGGCCGACAATGGCTATTTTCTGGCCGCGCCTTACCTCGGCGTTGAAATCATGTATTACGAGATTTCCGGGATTGTACCCGAAGGAGACATGGTCAAAGCGTATGTTCCCGGCTGTATCGACGGCATTCTCCTCCGGCGTCTGACCGGAGCGTTTTACGGGCAGGGCGTTTTCCGCCTCGGAAACCTCCTCCTCTTCCTCAAGGAACTCGAACACGCGCTCGGCCGCCGCCGCTGTCTGCTGAAGCACGTTTGAGATGTTGGCTATCTGCGTTATAGGCTGCGTGAAAGTGCGCACGTACTGCACGAAAGCCTGTATTCCGCCGACCGTAATTCTGCCCTTGACCGCGAAATAGCCGCCGAGTATGCATATGACGACATAGGCGAGGTTCCCGATGAACATGGTGACCGGCATAATAAGCCCGGAGAGAAAATTCGCCCTCCAGGAGTTTTTATAAAGCGAGTCGTTGTATTCCTGGAATATCTTCTTCGACTCGTCTTCGCCGCAGAAGGCCTTTACTATTATGTGGCTTGAGAACATCTCCTCAATATGCCCGTTGACGTGCCCGAGGAACTTCTGCTGGTTCTTAAAATGCCTCTGGGACTTTTTCACTATAAGCATGACGACAAATGCCGTAACGGGCAGGACTACAAGAGCGACCAACGTCAGCTGCCAGCTTATGGTGAGCATCATTATGATTATGCCGAGCACCGACGTGACCGAGGTTATCACCTGCGTAAGGCTCTGGTTGAGCGACTGGTCTATTGTGTCTATGTCGTTTGTAACCCTGCTGAGAATCTCGCCGTGCGTCATCCTGTCGTAGAACCCGAACGGCAGCTTGTGCATTTTCGCGCTTATGTCGTTGCGCATTCGGAACGTTATTTTTGCGGTAATTCCGGACATGATGTAGCCCTGAAAATACGAAAACAGTGCGCTGATTAGGTACAGCCCGACAAGCCACAGCAAAATTGAGCCGATCTTAGCGAAGTTTACGCCGCCCGTGCCGGCTATTTTGCCCATTATGCCCGTGAAGAGCTCGTCTGTCGCCCTGCCGAGGATTTTAGGACCGACTATCGTAAAGACCGTGGAGATAACAGCAAGCAGCCAAACGAGTAATATGGCGAACTTATAGCTCCCCATGTACGATATAAACCTGGAGATAGAGCGTTTGAAGTTTTTCGCCTTTGTGCCGGGCATCATTGCCATGGGGCCGCCCCTCGGGCCGCCGCCCATAGGCCCTCTGTTCCTGCGCGCGGAGCTGTTGTTTCTTTCCTGACTCATGCCAATTCCTCCTGCGAAAGCTGCGACGATGCGATCTCGTAATACTGCGGGCAGGATTTTAATAGCTCCCTGTGAGTGCCGGTTCCGGCTATCCTGCCGTCGTCAAGCACTATGATCTGATCCGCGTTCATGATCGTGCTGACCCTCTGAGACACGACGATCACCGTGCTCTCGCCCGTGTGTTCCCTGAGCGCCTTTCTAAGCGCCGCGTCTGTACGGAAATCCAGCGCGGAAAAGCTGTCGTCAAAAACGAAGATTTCCGGCTTCTTCACAAGAGCCCTGGCAATAGACAGTCTCTGCTTCTGGCCGCCGGATACGTTTGTGCCTCCCTGAGCTATTTCCGAATCAAAGCCGTCCGGCTTTTCCCTGATGAAATCGATTGCCTGGGCCACCTTGGCCGCCTCCTCGATCTCGCCTGTCGTTGCATCCCCTCTGCCGTATTTGAGATTTGATTCGATAGTGCCGGAAAGAAGAACGCCCTTCTGAGGCACGTACCCGATCCTATCCCGCAGGTCGCGCTGCCTCACGCCGCGTACATCCGCCCCGTCTATGAGAATCTGGCCGGCGCTTACGTCGTAAAACCTGAGAATCAGATTAGCTATAGTGGTTTTCCCGGAGCCTGTGGGGCCTATGATAGCCGTCGTCTGTCCCGGCTTTGCCGTGAAGCTTATATCGCTTAGCGCGTCCTCCTCGGCCCCCTGATAGCGGAAGCTGACGTTTTTAAACTCAACGAAGCCTTTCCTGGAATCCATAAAATCAGCGGGCTCCGGCGGGTCGGTGATCGAGTTCTCTGTCGCCAGAATCTCGGCTATGCGTTTGGCGGAAACTGCGGCTCGGGGAATGAAGATGAACATCATGGATATCATGAGGAAGGACATTATAATCTGCATGGCGTACTGCATAAACGCCATCATATCGCCAATCTGCATGGTTGAGGCCGCAATATGGCGCGCCCCGACCCAGACTACAAGCAGGGTGGTGCCGTTCATAATAAGCGTCATTGCGGGCCCCATAAACGACATTACGCGGTTTATGAAAAGGCCTGTATCGGTCAGCTCCTTGTTCGCGGCGGTAAAGCGGGTCTTTTCATAACCCTCCCTGTTGAAAGCGCGTATGACCATCATTCCGCTGAGGATTTCCCTGGAGACAAGATTAAGCCGGTCTACGAGCTTTTGCATGATCTTGAATTTCGGCATGGCAACCGCGGATATCACCGTTATCATGCCGATAAGCGCAATACAGGCGACGGCTATTATCCAGCTCATTGAAACGGATTTGTTAACGGCCATAACAATGCCGCCGATGGCCATCAGCGGGGCGTATATGACCATCCTGATTCCCATAGTCAAAAACAGCTGAATCTGGGTTATGTCGTTTGTGCAGCGCGTGATGAGCGACGCCGTTGAAAATTTGTCGAATTCGTTGCTTGAGAAGCTCTCGATTTTTTCAAAAGCGGAAAAGCGCAGGTTCCTTGCTACCCCCGCCGCTATCCTTGAGGAAAAAAGGCTGACCATAACGTTGGCAAAACCGCCCAGCAGCGCAATGCCAAGCATAAAAACGCCGATTCTTATTATATAGCCCGTCTGAATGGCGCCGACGTCGGCCCCGAGCTCCTCGTAGAAAGCCTTTGTGAGCGTGATGCCGCCTTGCCTGAGCAGGTATTCGTCTGCGGCAATTGCCTTTTGATGCGCTTCCTCTGTCCGCTCTTTGGGCAGCTGCGAGAGCATGGGAAGATAATTATAAACTTCGGTTATGTCAATATCACCGGCTGAGACAGAGCCGCTTTGGCCGGCTTCGGCCATGTCCTGAAATACGTAAATCATTGTCCACGTAGCCGTGCCGAAGGCTCTGTCCAGCGCCGCCAGCGTTTCGCTGTCCGTCTTTTTTAGGACATATAATCTTTCACCTGCTCTCGGATATAGGCTTTCATAAGCGTGACCGTCGTCGTCAATATCGGTTTTTGACACCAGAATATAATTCCGGGCGACAAGCTCTTTTTCATCCTCGCTCATAAACGCTGTCATAAGAGCGTAGCCATTTTCGCTGATCGCTTCGGGCGCTGAATGCTCTATTCCGTTTTGCTGTATGCCGACGTTTACGATGTCAGACATGTAATTGGGCAGCTGCAGATTTGAAAAGGCCTGCAGAAACAGCAACAGTACGGACAGTACAACGCCTATTGTAAACGGCTTTAAATATTTTGCCAGCTTAATCAAAACTAATTTCTCCTTCACTATGCGATAAGTTTTCCCGGCTTACATCCTCAAGTATGTCCGCCAGGCGGTTCAGAAGCGAGGTTAGCAGCCTTGCGTTCTGTTCGCCGAAACGGCTTATTGTCTCCTCCATGATTGCGTCCAGGTATTCGCTTGTACGCTCCATCGCCTCCCGGCCGTCGCCGGTAAGCGTAATTGAGATTTTCCTGCGGTCGACCCTATCAATCTCCCGCAGTATATACCGTTTTTTCTCGAGGGTGTTAAGCGCCTGCGAGACCGCGCTCTTCGTAATAGGCAAAAATCCGTGTATATCGGACAGGCAGGTCTTATTATCCTTATGTTCGGAATTCACGGAAAGCTGCTTCAGAATAAAAAACTCGCTTGAGCGCAGACCAAGCTCGGAGGGCAGCGGGATGTTGAGCTTCCGGAATCTGAAAACGGAATGGATCAACTGTTCCCTAAGAGAATTGTCCATTTTCCTCTCCTTTATAATAAACAATTAAATAATTAAGAACTTAATAGTAAGTATATTATATAATACAACCGGCTCCTAATCAATGTCTATTTTAACTTTAATTGAAGCAAAACTCATCCGAATTTTATCAGAATAGTAAAACACGGTTTGATCTGAAAACCATTTGCGCCGGCGCCGGTACCGTCATGGCAATTTATACCTCACGTTTTACGGCATTACACTGAAATAATAAGACTGATGCGGGGGATTGTTTTGAAATTCGGCAGAGCTTTAATTCGGCTGTCAATACTTTTTTTGGCTATACACGCGATGCTCTTATTGACGCCTGCGGCCCGGGCTGCCTGGCCGGACGACGAATACGCGATTCTGATTTTTATTGAGGAGAACAGGCTGTTCCTGCTTAAAAACCAAAAGCCGGTAAACGACTTTCCGATAGCCTCGGGCAGGCCCGAATGGCCGTCCCCGATCGGTCAATGGAGAATAGTCGAGAAAGCAGACTGGGGAGGCGGCTTCGGCGGGTACTGGCTGGGGCTGAACGTGCCCTGGGGCAAGTACGGCATACACGGAACCTCGCAGGAAAACAGCATAGGCTACGACGTGAGCCACGGTTGCATAAGGATGCTGAACCGGGACGCAAGGAAGCTGTACGACACTGTATCCGTAGGCACTCGCGTGATTATAAACGGCGGGCCGTTTGACAGCTTCGGGTCGGGCTTCAGGGAGCTTATACCAGGAGACAGGGGGTCGGATGTGAGGGAGATCCAGGAGAGGCTGAAAGAGCTTGGCTATTTCAGGGGCAAAGTTACGGGTATATACGAAGACGATCTGAAAAAAGCAATATATAGATTTCAGGAGGATAATAAGCTTACAGTAAAGTACACGGTGACAGACAAGGATTACCATGCCATGGGCTTTCTTGAATTTGAATAAGCGGCATTGGTCCCCCGGCGCCGTTTAACAAGGGTTTACGGCGCGAAAAAGCTCCGCCTCAAACGAGGCGGAGCTTTCGGTTTGAAGCTTATCAGAAGAGGTGCGCGCTCGCAATAAGCGCCGAGAACACTATCGAAACCATGGAAAGCAGCTTAATAAGTATGTTTATCGACGGGCCGGAGGTGTCCTTGAACGGGTCGCCGACGGTGTCGCCGACAACGGCCGCCTTATGCTGGTCAGAGCCCTTGCCGCCGTGCTTGCCGCTCTCAATATATTTCTTGGCGTTGTCCCAGGCGCCGCCCGAGTTCGCCATAAATATGGCAAGTATGAAGCCGGAGGCGAGAGAACCGCAGAGCAGGCCGATAACGCCTGAACCGCCGATTAACAGGCCGACAACAATCGGCGAGGCGATCGCGAGGAGGGTGGGGACAACCATTTCTTTCAGGCTGGCCTTTGAGCACAGGTCAACGCAGCTGGCGTAGTCGGGCTCCGCTTCTCCCGCGATAAGCCCTTTTATCTCGCGGAACTGCCTTCTGACCTCTACGACGATGCTCTGGGCGGCGCGGCCGACGGCGTTCATGGTAAGAGCCGAGAAAACAAAGGGCAGGCAGACGCCGATCAGAATGCCTACAAGTACCTTGGGGTCCATAAGAGAAAGGCTGTATTCTCCGCCGACAGCGTCCATCTTTTCAACGAAGTTGGCAATGAGCGCGAGGGCTGTCAGGGCCGCGGAGCCTATTGCAAAGCCCTTGCCGGTGGCGGCGGTCGTGTTGCCGAGGGAGTCGAGGGCGTCGGTGCGCTCGCGCACTTCGGCGGGCAGGTGGGCCATTTCGGCGATTCCGCCGGCGTTATCGGCCACGGGGCCATAGGCGTCTGTTGAAAGCGTAATGCCCAGCGTGGAGAGCATGCCGACCGCTGCGAGCGAGATGCCGTAAAGGCCCAGCTCCGTATTTCCAGCGTAGCCTATGGTAGAGCAGAAATATGCGATTAATATGGCCGCGGCCACGATGACGACGGGCAAAATCGTTGAGAGCATGCCAAGGCCGATGCCGTTTATTATGACAGTAGCCGTACCGGTTTCGGAGGAAGCGGCCAGCTTTTTGGTCGGCTTATAAGTATCCGAGGTGAAATACTCCGTGCATAAGCCGATTAAAACACCGGCAAACAGTCCCGCGATTATCGCGAGCCAAACGCCGTAAAACTCGATGCCGAGAACGGCCCAAACGGTAAAGAAGGAGACGACGGCTACTGCTATCGCGGAGAAGTTGGTGCCGCGGCGCAGAGCCTTGAGGAGGAATTTCTGATCCGCGTTTTCCTTGGTCTTTACAAGGAAGGTCCCGATTATTGAGCAGATGACGCCGACAGCGGCCATGATAAGCGGGATTGCAACGGCGTAAACGCGGTCGACTGAGGGAATCTTGTTAAACGCCAGGACACCGAGGGCGCAGGTGCTCACTATGGAGCCGACATAGGACTCGTACAGATCGGCGCCCATGCCCGCCACGTCTCCGACATTGTCGCCGACGTTATCGGCTATAACGGCCGGGTTGCGGGGATCGTCCTCCGGGATGCCGGCCTCAACCTTGCCGACAAGGTCGGCTCCGACGTCGGCGCCCTTAGTAAATATGCCGCCGCCGACTCGGGCAAACAGGGCCATCGAGGAAGCGCCCATACCGAAGGTTATCATAGCCGAGGTAATGTTCTCAAGCGATTCGTGGAAGACGAGCTTCATTATGGCGTACCACAGTGAAATATCGAGCAGCCCCAGACCGACGACTGTGAAGCCCATAACCGAACCGGCCGAGAAAGCGATGCGCAGGCCGCGGTTCAGGCCTTCGCTCGCGGCGGTCGCCGTGCGGCAGTTTGCCCTGGTGGCAATGCTCATGCCGATAAAGCCCGAAAGTGCGGAGAAGAAGCCTCCGGTTACAAAGGCGAACGGCACATACCAGGTGAGCAAATTAAATGCCGCCATAACGCAGAGGATGACAAACATGCAAGCAAAAAAAACGGCTACGGTCTTGTACTGGCGCCTGAGAAAAGCCGAAGCGCCTGTACGTATCGCTTTGGAGATCTTTGCCATCAGTTCGTCGCCCTCGGAGAAGGCGAGCACCTTCTTGCTTTGCAGCCAGACGAAGAGCAGAGCTATTACGCTTGCCGCAAAGCTTACCCAATAGAGGTTGTCCATGCGAAAAAATCACTCCAATTTTTTTGTTTATTAAGTAATCTATATTTTAACTCACACGAAGTAATAAATCAAAAGGAAAATCCGAAAAAATACTAAATTATCTAAAAGAGCACAAATAAAAAAATATTAAATACGCTTCATTAGCGCTTTTGAACAACAGTATTATTAGTTAATAATGATAACAAATAATGGAGATATCGTTATTATTTTCAAGCCATTGACAATTTACTATTTGTTTTTTTAAAATAAGATGGTCCTGAGGCGCGCATTGGTCTTTTGATTAGGCCGCGCGCGGCGTAATTAAGCCGTTTGGCTGATTCTTCCGGGGTATACGTATGTTTGAGGGATTCACCGAAAAAACTATTGATTTTCTATGGAGCATTCGCTTCAATAACGAGAGGAGCTGGTTCCGGGCGCACAGGGAGGAGTACGGAAACCTTCTTGAAAGGCCGATGCGGGAACTGGCAAGAGAGGTTTACTCCGCCGTTAACGAGGCGCACGCGGATCTGGAGCTGGAGCTGCATATATCCCGCATATACAGGGACGCGCGCAGGCTGCACGGCAGGGGCCCATACAAGGACCATCTCTGGTTCTCCCTGCGCAGGCAGAGCGAATTGTGGACGGATAAGCCCGTATTCTGGTTTGAGATAGCGCCGGAAGCCTGGTCTTACGGTATGGGATACTACAGCGCGAGGGCGCTGACCATGGCAAAGCTCCGCGCCCGCATTGACAAAAGCCCGGCGGCCTTAAAAGAGCTTGCCGAAAGGCTGGACGGGCAGGCCGAGTTTATTCTGGAGGGCAATGAGTATTCAAGGCCGAAATGCAACCCGGAAATGCCGCTTGCCGAATGGTATAATAAAAAGAACTTCTCAATAATTCACGAGGAGGAGGTCGGGAAAGCCCTGTTTGCGCATGATTTGGCGCGCCGCCTGATAAGCGGTTTTGAGTTTCTTATACCGTTTTACAGATATTTTATAATGCTTGACGGCGATCCTGATCCCCGTCCGCAGTAAAACGGCAGAACGGGAATCCGGCGGGGAAAGGCGCGTTGCCTGTTTAGTCTCCGGCTTTAGTTCTGTCATATTTCATCGCAATTAAGCAGCGGCGGCGGCTGGCTATCTATGCCGGCCGCCGCCTATAGGCTTGTTCATTATTGGCAGCCCGTTCGTCTTTTATCTTTTTAGCCGATAAACTCCTGCGACCAGTAATTGCCCTCCGCGACATACCCGCAACCTATCTTGATAAATGA
>JBMNQI010000057.1:0-13940 GCA_050944055.1 Oscillospiraceae bacterium
GAAACTGCGCTGCTGCTCGCCTCCTGCTCGCGAAGCGCGACGTTTCGCAAAGACTCGTATTTGCCGCTCAGCACTGCGCCTGTGAGCAGCGATACGGGGGCGGCGAGATTCAGATTCTGACCCGAAGTATAGCTTGCCGACGTTATTGCTATTACCTCGCAGTATTCGTTTAATAAAACGCCGCCGCTTGAACCGCTGGATATGGCGGCGTCAAACTGTATATATTGATAACCGGATATTTCACGCGAGACATTGCTGACAATGCCGGCTGAAAAAGACCCGCTGAGCCCGAGCGGGCTTCCTAGCGCATATACCGCCTGGCCCACGGACGCAGGAGCGCCGAGAGTCAGGTAGGGAAAAGAAGCGATTGTCTTTCCGTCGGCCGAGGCGCGCGAAACCTGTATGACAGCAAGGTCCTTGTCAACGTCATACCATACTACGCCGAGAACGGGAAAAACGCTTCCATCGCTTGTGGTTATTCTTCCGTAATGCATGTCGGCGATTACATGGTAATTAGTAACAGCAAGCCCGTCGGAGCTGATGAAAAACCCGCTCCCGCCCTTGCCGGGCGCGTCGCTTGTAAAATAATCAAGATCCGCATACAGCGAAATATTGAACACCGCGCCGGAAGCCATATTATAGATTTCGCTGGGAGAGTAAGGAGTTTTTCCGAAGTCCCGTATGCCGGAGGCTTTTACCTGAGCTTCGGTGACCGCGCCGGAAGCGAGCAGGCAGTCGAGTATGGTTCCGCCGCCCTTGCATGGGATGGTCAGCGCCTTTGCCGACAGCTCGGCAACATCTCCGCGCGTGAACAATCCGCTTTTATCCGAAACCTCCAGGCCGATGCTTTGGGCAAATTCCAACGCTTCGGAGTACTTGTAGTCGCCGTCGCCGTAGCCGAGCGCTCGAAGTAGAAAAGCTATGTATTCCAATTCGGAAACCGGCGCGCCGCCGTCGAAGCTTGTATTTGTCCGCCCCTTTGTGAGGCCTTTTTCATAGGCGCAGCCCACGTAAGACGATACCCAGGCAGGCACGTCGTTAAAAGGATGCTCGCAGGCTCCTTTTTTCGCCTCGTCCTCAAGCCCCAGAAGACGTATGAGCATGACAAGCGCCTCGCTGCGCGTCGGCTCGCGTTCAAGCTCGTAGCCATCAGGCGTGCCCTTGAACAGGCCCATTACGCTTAGGCTATCCGCCGCGGAAAGTGACGTGACGTCCGCCGCATTTGCGTATGCGGGCATTAATAAAAAAATAACGAGCAGGAGACAGGCGAGTCTTTTCATATGAACCTCACAGTATGAAATATTTTCTGAGTAGATTTTGGCATCTGTAAGTGTAAATGTCAACCGGAATTGCGCAATATTTACAGGTTGTTAAATAATTATACTAACAAATTTCCGGCTGCCAATAATTTAACATAAAAAAACTCCAAAGCTCGGTCTTTGGAGTATAGGATTAATATTCACTTGGCTGCAGGTACTTTTTCCCTGCCTTTTAGCAGTTTCCAGAAAATCAGGTATTTCCGGGCGCAGAAGACCGCGCTCGATTTGACTTCGAAATGGTTGCCGCCCGAGGAAAAAACCAGACCCTGGCGGGAGAACAGATCCATCTTGTTCACAGACGAGAGAGGGAAGCGCCTGTCGCCGACTGTAAGAGCGTTTCGACTAAGGCACAGACGGCCCCGGGTTACCTCAGTCTGAAGATGCGATTCGTATGTCTGATACAGCTGCGTATCTTCATTTGACAAAACAAGATCATGGTCTTCCGCCAAATCCGCCAGACGCTTAGTCTGCCAGTCGTCCCACTGCGCGACGGTCCTAAACGGCACGTCGTCTCCCTCGAAAAAGCCGTATTTATTGTACAGCAGCTCAAACCCGCAGGAACAGGAAAAACGGTTATTCTCGCTTTTCATTGTGTCTATACCGCCGCATTTGGGGCACATATAAATGGCGGTTTCAAGCTTTTCGGCCATTCTTCTCCCTCTGTAGGCCACCATCTCCGTCTCCTGGCGGGCATAAGCGTCCTCATGAAGGTCTCTTTCCACAAGCGACATGATTTCATCGGGGGACATGGAGCGTGTTTCTTCCGGGGGATATACGCCGACAAGCCTGCCCTCCAGTCGGCCGCGGCGCTGGTGCGTGCTCCAGCGGGGACTTGTCAGATACCCGCCTATAAGCTTATACGTGATGAGCGCCGCTCCCCCCGTACGCACAAGCTTGCCTATTGAAGGGTGTATAGGGCATGTCCTTCCGTCCCAGGAACGGTTGCCCTCGGCAAATATGCATACATTTGCGCCCTGGCGGAGGTGCCTGAGTATGTTAATCGCGGAAACTGTATCCGTTGTGCCCTTCATGCGCGCTATCGGCGCGAAGTACCGCCTGAGCAGGCGCGAGAGAAGCCCCCAATGAAAAGTGTGCTCGCTGGCTACAAAGTACATGTGTTTCCTTGAGGCGAGAGCGACATATATGGGGTCCCAATCGGAATTATGATTGGCAAGAACAATACATGGCCCGTCGATTTCAGGAAAACGCTCATAGCGGTAATTGAAAAGCAGTCTAATAAACGGACCGAGAATAAAACGGAAGAATTTATAGACTCGGACGTGACGTCTTTTTGCCTTATCCAAATCCGCACCTCCAATCACAATAAGTATACTCTTATTTTTTATTTTTTGAAACTCTATTTTTTTCAGTCAGCAAAGACATGGAAAATAATAAATCACGGCGCCGCCTAAGCATTTATACCAATCTAAATATATTCAGATTGGCGCACATGCTTATGCGACGCCGTTTGAATCAGAATGCGAGCAAGTCTGTAAGCCGGGTTCTGTATTTGACGGCCATCTATCTCGACGCACCGTTGCCGGCACGCTCAAGCCACCTCCTGAGGACGGCCGGGCCGGCCATATGTCCTCCCACGGTGTTGCTCCGGATAGAGTTTACAGCGACGGACTGTTCCCAGCCGTCGGGTGAGCTCTTACCTCGCCTTTCCACCCTTACCGTCCTGATAGACGGCGGTATATCTCTGTTGCACTTTTCCTGAAGTCGCCTTCGGCGGGCGTTACCCGTTATCCCTGCCCTTGGAGCCCGGACTTTCCTCACAATGAGCGCTTTGGCGCTCAAAGCGCGGCCGTCTGGCTTACTCGCTTTACTATTCTAGACTAAAAATCATTTTGTGTCAATTCGATTGAAAAATTTACATGAATATATTATAATCAGTTCCCGTTATACTTGTTTTATGAGCTTCAAGCTTCATTGAATTAGAGCTGTATTGCCGTATTGACGGGAAATCTGCACTAATTGGCGCAAATGACCGTCATACACGGCCGTTTTGCGAAGCTTGGAAAAGGATGGTCGGAGTAATGACGCTTGATGAATATATCGAGAGCCTGCGAGGCAGAAAAATTGATATAGTCGGTGTGGGAGTAAGCAACGCCCCGCTGCTTAGGCTGCTCTCTGAAAAGGGATTGGACGTTACGGCGCGCGATAAAGAGGAGCGCGAGGCCTACGGCGCTAAAACCGTGTTCGGGGAGAAATACCTCGACGGCATAGACGGCGATATTATCTTCCGTTCGCCTTCGATACGCCCGGATTTGCCGGAGTTTCTTGAGGCCCGGGCCCGCGGGGCGCAAATAACTTCCGAGATGGAGGTTTTCTTCGAACTTTGCCCCTGCACGATAATCGCCGTGACCGGCAGCGACGGGAAGACTACGACAACGACGCTTATATCGGAGCTGTTAAAGGCCGCGGGGGAGACAGTCCATCTTGGCGGAAATATCGGGAAACCGCTTTTAACCGAAGTCGATTCAATGATGCCGGGCGACTACGCCGTGCTCGAGCTTAGCTCCTTCCAGCTTATGAGCATGAAAAAAAGCCCGCATATAGCGGTTGTGACAAATATCTCCCCAAACCACCTCGATATCCATAAGGATATGGAGGAATACATTATTTCAAAAAAAAATATCTTTGTCCACCAGAGGCCCGAAGACGTGCTGGTGCTGAATCTGGACAACGAGATAACCTCCCGGTTTGCATCGCAGGCCAACGGAGAGGTGAGGCTTTTCAGCAGGGAGAAACCCGTCCGGAAAGGCGCTTACTGCCTGGGCGGAGGGGTATACCGTTCCGGCTTCGGCCGCACAACGCGGATAATGGCTGCGCATACTATACTTATACCCGGGGAACACAATATTGAAAACTATCTCGCCGCCATTGCCGCCGTCGGCAGCCTTGTGCCGGACAACGCCATAAGAAACGTTGCGAAGAGCTTTGCCGGAGTAGAGCACCGCATTGAGCTTGTGAGGACAGTAAACGGCGTTAAATTCTATAATGATTCCATAGCGTCGAGCCCGTCGAGGACGACAGCGGGACTCAGGTCATTTAAGGACAAGCTTATACTGTTAGCGGGCGGGTATGACAAGCATATACCCTTTGATTCGCTCGGGCCGGAAATATGCCGGCATGTGAAAAAGCTTATCGTGACTGGCGCGACCGCGGAGGCTATAAAAGAAGCGGTCGAAAAAGCGCCTCAATACGAGCCGGGCGAGCCGGAGATATATATGGAGGAGAATTTCGACGACGCCGTCAGGCTGGCAGCTTCGCTGGCTCGGGAGGGCGATACGGTGCTGCTTTCTCCCGCCTGCGCCTCTTTCGACTGTTTTAAGAATTTTGCCGAACGGGGAGACAGGTTCAAGGAACTGGTAAACGGGCTTGAGAACGGCATTGATTGAATCCTGTTAATATTTATTTTTGCGCGTAGGAGGTTAATATGCGGATTTTGGAAATACTGAAGCAGCTCTGCGATATAGGAGCGCCTTCGGGTTTTGAGCGCCCGGTTGCCGAACAGGCCCGTCTGCTTCTTGAGAAATACATGGATGAGACGCGCTTCGACGTAATGGGAAATCTGATAGGAGTGCGGCGCTGCGGCAGGCCGGAGGCTATAAGCCTGCTGCTGGACGCCCATCTTGACGAGATAGGGCTTATCGTAACCGGCATTGACGGGGGTTTTTTACGGTTTGCAAAGATAGGCGGAGTAGACCCCCGCATGCTGCCCGCGAGAAGAGTGAAGATCCTTACCTCCCCGCCGCGCCTCGGCGTAATTGCCACAATGCCGCCGCACGTGCTCTCTTCCGAGGATATGGACAAGAGCATAGAGGAGGACAAGCTGGTTATTGACGTTGGGCTATCCGGGGAGCGCGCAAAAGAACTGATACCGCTCGGCACGCCGGTAGTGTTTGAGGGCTCTCTGCGGGAATTTGGGGAAGGCATGGTTTTCGGCAAGGCGCTCGACGACCGCGCGTGCTTCGCCATCATACTCAGGGCTCTTGAGCTGCTCGAAGGTGATAATATACCCGTTGACCTCTGGGTCATGGGCAGCGCGCAGGAGGAGGTCGGGATGAGAGGCGCAAAAACAGGCGTCTTCGCCGCGGATCCTCATTACTGCGTCGCCGTGGACGTGACGCACGCCGGAACGCCCGATTCTCAGAAGGAGCGCACGCTGAAAACGGGATTCGGGCCCGCGATCGGCGTCGGCCCGAATATGAACAGGGATATAACGGGAAGGCTTGTTTCCATCGCAAAGGAAAAGAATATACCCTATCAGATAGAGGCCATGGGCGGCGGCAGCGGCACAAACGGCTGGGTAATGCAGGTTAGCCGCTCCGGAGTTTCGACCGCCGTTGTATCGCTGCCGATAAAATACATGCACAGCCCCGTGGAAACGGCTCTGCTTGAAGACGCCGAAAACTGCTCAATCCTGCTTGCGGAGCTTGTGCGCTCAATGGAGGTGCGCCCGTGAAAGAAATGCTTAAACAGCTCTGCCTGTTGCCGGGGCCGTCCGGTTACGAATATCCCGTGCGCGAATATATTATGGAAAAAATAAAAGGCTTTGCCGACGAAATTACGGTCGACACGCTGGGGAATTTGATAGTCTTTAAAAAAGGCAAAAGGAAGTCTAAGAAAAACCTGCTCCTCGCCGCGCACATGGACGAGGTCGGCATTATTGTAACGTCATACGCGGACGACGGATACCTGAAATTTGATTTCATCGGCGGAGTAGACAGGCGCGTGGCCATAGGCAAGACCGTCCTCATAGGCGACAGAGCCGTACAAGGGCTTATAGGGCTTAAAGCCTATCATCTTGTCTCCAAGTCCGAGGAAAAGACCGTGCCGAAGACAGAGGCAATGTATATCGACATAGGCGTCCGCTCCAAAGAGACGGCGGAGGCTCTTGTCAGCCTCGGCGATTCGGGCGTATTCGACGTTATGCCGCAGGATTTCGGCGACAATATGATTTCCGCCCGGGCTATAGACGACCGCGTCGGCTGCGCATTGCTTATAGAGCTAATACGCTCCGAGATTCCCAGAGACTGCTTTTTTGCATTCACAGTCCAGGAGGAGGTCGGCACGCGCGGGGCTGCTACCGTGGCCTATGCGCTCAAGCCGGATATTGCTCTTATTCTGGAGGGCACGACAGCGGCCGACCTTCCGGGCGTATCTTCTGAGAAACGCATATGCAGGGTCGGCGGGGGTGTGGTCATACCGTTTATGGACAAGGGGACGATATATGATTCCGCTCTCGTTAAGCAGCTCAACGGCATCTGCGACGCAAACGGCATAAAGAGGCAGACTAAGGAATACGTCTCCGGAGGCACGGACGCCTCCGCCATTCAACGAAGCGGCTCAGGCGTGCAGACGGCGGGAATAGCCGCGCCCGTGCGAAACATACACTCGCCGTCCTGCGTTGCGTCCTGGGACGATATTGAATGCATGCGGCGCCTGGCAGTAAGCTTCCTGGAGGCGTGCCCATGAAATTCAGTAAAGAGCTTCTGGAGCTTTCCTCAAAGGCCGAGGAAAGGGCCAGGCCGTTCTTTGAGAGGGCCGATAAGGTCTCCGAAGAGAATACAGCCCGACTGCTGGACGCGTTTTCAAATCACCGCGTCTCTGACAGCTATTTCGGCGGCACTACAGGCTACGGCTATGACGATATTGGCAGGGAGAAGCTGGACGATATATACGCCGAAATATTCGGGGCTGAAAAGGCGCTTGTCCGCATAGGCTTTGTGAACGGGACTCACGCTATAACCTGCGCGCTTTTCGGGGCCCTGCGCCCGGGCCAGACGCTTGTATCGCTGACAGGGACGCCGTACGACACGCTGCTCGGGGTAATCGGATCCTCGAATAAAGGCTTCGGCTCGTTAACGGACTATGGGGTAAAATACAGGGAGATGCACTTCGGCTCCGAGCCGGACGGGGAAGGCGACGTTTTCTTCCTGCAGAGGTCGCGCGGATACTCGACGCGGCCGACTCTTTCCGTTGCGGAGATCGGGAAGCTGATAGCAAAGCTGAGGAAAAAGAACCCTCAAGCCGTTGTTGTCGTTGACAACTGCTACGGCGAATTTGCAGAAATATCTGAGCCGACGCATGTGGGGGCTGACCTTGTGGCAGGTTCGCTGATTAAAAACCCCGGCGGGGGGCTGGCCCCCGCCGGCGGCTACATAGCCGGGCGGCAGGACCTGGTGGAGCGGGCGGCGGCTCGCATGACGGCGCCGGGCATAGGCGGCCATTGCGGTCCGTCCCTGGGCCAGTCCCGGCTGTTGTATCAGGGTCTTTTCATGGCGCCGCACACAGTCGCGCAGGCAAAAAAAACGGCAATATTCTGCGCCTCGCTGTTTCAACTGATGGGCTACGAGTGCCTGCCAAGCTTCGACGAGAAGCGCAGCGATATAATACAGGCGGTGAAGCTGGGCTCCGCCGATCTGGTGAAAAAATTCTGCGCTGGCATACAGAAAGGAGCGCCGGTCGATTCTTTTGTCACACCGGAGCCCTGGGATATGCCCGGCTACGACTGCCAGGTTATAATGGCGGCGGGCGCTTTCGTGCAGGGGGCTTCAATCGAGCTTTCTGCGGACGCGCCCATGCGCGAGCCGTACTGCGCGTATCTTCAGGGCGGGCTTACCTATGAGAGTGGAAAGCTCGGTATTATGCGCGCGGCTGCCGAAATGCTGTAGCTTCGGTTAATCTGTTTTCTCTTCGGATGACGTATCATTTATAACGACACCCCCGAATAACATGGCATTGGGGGTGAGAAAATGAAAAACGTCAGGCGCTTAAAAAGCCCGGGAGCTGGTAAAAGGCGTTTTTTCATTACGCTGTTATTTCTGCTTACCCTGGGTATATTGCTCCTGTTCTTTATAAATATGCGCATAAGGCCGCTTATCGCGAGCATGGCGACAGCGCGAGTTACGAATATGGCGACACAGGCCATAAACGACGCCGTTAACGAAGAGGTGACCAACGGCAACATTGAATACGACAGACTCGTTTTTCTGGAAAAGGACGCCGAGGGCAAGGTTACGGCCCTGAAGACGAACATGGCCGAGGTCAACCGGATTAAGGCGGACATAACGAATAAAGTCCTCAACCAGATACAGACGCGCGACACCTCCGACCTGAGTATACCGATAGGAAATATAATAAGCAACAACCTTCTCTCCGGGCGCGGGCCTGAGATCCCAATACGGATTATTTCCGTCAGCTCGGCCAACGCGACGTTCGAGAACGAGTTTTCATCGGCCGGGATCAATCAGACACGCCAGAGGATAATACTGCACGTGGCAGTCACAATAGGAATACTGCTGCCCGGTTACTCAGCGTCCACCGTCGTGGAGTCGGACGTATGCGTCGCCGAGACGGTAATCGTCGGCAGCGTGCCGGGAAGCTACACGTATTTTGAGAATATTCAGGATGCCCAAGAGGCCGCGGACCACTATTTTAACTTCAAATAGGAGTGGCGGAATTGATGGACGAAATAAACAGGCTTCGCGAAAGGCTCAATGAGCTCAATCACGCTTATTATGACCTGGACGACCCTATAGCCGAAGACTATGAATACGATATGCTGCTGCGCCGCCTGAGCGAGCTTGAGGCGGAGCACCCGGAGCTTATTACGCCGGATTCCCCAACGCAGCGCGTCGGCGGCAAGCCGCTCGAGGCCTTCGAGCCTGTCGCCCATGCAGTGCCCATGGAGAGCCTTCAGGACGTATTTTCTCTGGACGAGCTTCTGGATTTCGACAGGCGCATGCGCGCTTCCGTCCCCAATATCCGGTACACCGTCGAGCCTAAGGTGGACGGGCTGTCCGTCGCGCTTGAGTATATTGACGGCATTTTTGTACGCGGCGCCACGCGCGGAGACGGGACGACGGGCGAGGATGTGACCTCCAACCTCAAAACTATACGCTCCATACCTCTGAAAATAGATAACGCCCCGCCGAGGCTGATTGTACGCGGCGAGGTTTATATGCCCAAGAAAGTGTTTGAGGAGCTAAACAGCGAGAGGGAGCGGGACGGGAAGCCTCTTCTGGCAAACCCGCGCAACGCCGCCGCCGGTTCGCTGCGCCAGCTGGACCCGAAGATAGCGAAATTGCGGCGCCTGGATATTGCCGTATTCAACATACAGCTGGTTGAGGGAAAGGATTTCAAAACGCATTCCGAAACTCTCGACTGGCTTCAGAGCCTTGGGTTTAAGACCATACCCAGAAAGCTTCTCTCGGAGGCGGACGAGGTCTGCGCCGAAATCGAGCGCATAGGCGAAGAGCGCGAAACCTATCCCTTCGAAATAGACGGCGCTGTGATTAAGCTCGATTCGCTATCCGACAGGCGCGCTTTGGGCAGCACGTCCAAATTTCCGCGCTGGGCGGCGGCGTTTAAGTACCCGCCGGAGGAAAAGCCGACTGTAGTAAAATCAATTACGGTTCAGGTCGGGCGGACGGGCGTTCTCACACCTAAAGCCATAGTCGAGCCTGTGCGCCTCGCCGGGACGACGGTTACAAACACCACGCTCCACAATCAGGACTTCATCACGGATAAGGACATAAGAGAAGGGGACACGGTCATCGTCCGCAAGGCGGGGGATATTATACCCGAGGTCATAGGCGTGGACTTGAGCAAAAGGCCGCAGGGGACTAAGCCCTACAGGCTGCCGGATTTCTGCCCGGTCTGCGGGGCGCCGGCGCAGCGCGACATTGACGGGGCGGCCGTGCGCTGCACAGGGGCCGAATGCCCGGCGCAGCAGGTGCGGGCCGTAACACATTTCGCTTCGCGCGACGCGATGGACATAGAGGGGCTGGGGCCGGCTGTTGTCGAGGCTCTTATAAAAAACGGGCTTATTAAAACCGCCGCCGACCTGTATTATCTGAAAGCCGAGCCCGTAGCGGAGCTTGAGAGGATGGGCAAAAAGTCTGCTGAAAACCTCATCATTGCGATTGAAAAATCAAAGCATAACGACCTCGGCAGGCTGATATACGCACTCGGCATACGCCAGGTCGGTCAGCGCGCCGCAAAGGACCTGGCGCGCAGCTTCAAAACTCTGGACGCGATTATGGAGGCGGATGCCGAAACGCTTACTGAGCTGCGCGATATCGGAGAGGTAACCGCACAAAACATCGTTTCATGGTTTCGAAGCCCTCAGTCAAAACACATGATTGAGCGCCTGAGGCAGGCCGGCGTGAATTTTGAAAATCTGGATTCGGAGACTGACGACCGTTTTTCGGGCCAGACCTTCGTATTTACGGGCGCGCTGGAACTGTTCACACGCTCGGAGGCGGAGGAGCTGGTAGAACGGTACGGGGGGAGAGCATCCTCCTCAGTTTCAAAAAAAACCACCTGCGTCGTAGCCGGGGAGAACGCAGGCAGTAAGCTCAACAAGGCCCGTGAGCTGGGCATACGCATAATTACGGAGCGGGAGTTCGCGGAGATGGTCAAATAGCGCCTGTTACGAGTATGACAACATACGCGCAGTAGAGCGCAAGCATGGCGCAGCCCTGCCACCTCCTGAACCTCTCGTGGACGAGCGCCGGAATAATCGCAACTGACATAATGAGCAAACTGGCGGGTATGTCCAGGACAAGAGTCTGGCGGGTCATGGGCAGAATCCCGCCGTACGCGGCGGAACACAGGGGAAGTATCAGCGTCATGTCAATAATATTGGCGCCTATGATATTCCCCACGGAAAGTGAGCTCTGTTTTTTCCTGATCGCCGTAACAGTCGTGACAAGCTCCGGGAGGGCGGTGCCTACCGCCATCATTGTTAGAGCGACTACGCTGTCCGGGACTCCCAAAAAAACAGCCAGATCGCTGCCTTTGTTTACAAGCAGACGCGCGCCGACGACTATGCCGGCAGCGCCGAGTATGAATCTCAAGACGTTCGGGAGGGCGTCTTTTTTGTTTATTGAGTTTTTATCCGTAGCGGCGGATTCCTGCTTTGCCGTATGAATGCTTTCATAGATATAAACGGCGAGAATGCCCCAAAGCACAAGCCCGGCTTTAAGACTCAGTCCGTTTGCCGGAAGAGATAAAAGCAAGAGGGCGGCGGTGGCGACTATCATCAGTATTGCCTTGAAGCCGAAAGCAGCCCGCTTCATCGGAGCGGGCATGAAAAAAAGCGAAATCCCCAAAATAAGGCCTGTATTCGCCGTAACCGAGCCAATTGCGTTGCCGATAGCCATATCGGTTTTGCCGGCTGCCGCAGCGAGAGCTGAAACGATGACCTCCGGAAGGGTCGTGGCAAGACTGACAATAGTGGCGCCGATTATAAACTTCGGTATCCCGGTCGCCTCGGCAATCCAGACAGCGGAGTCAACGAATGAATCGCCGCCCTTAACTATGAGTATAAGCCCGGCGATGAACAGTATGACAGTCAGAGCCAGTCCCAAAACAACACGACCTTTATTTTCTTATAATGAAAGCGCCGATTTATAAAAGCGACACTTAATATATCGAAAACTATAACGCAGGTCAAGCATTTGTTAGAATAAGTATATGCATGTCCGCCATTAAACACAACAAAGCGGGATATTTTTTCCCGCCGCAGGCGCGTAAGTGCCAAAAGCCGCGCCGAGGGCCCTTTGACTTATCGTCTGCCAAGGCCTCGGTATAAGCACGTTAATGCGCCGACATTAATACTGAAAAAAGCGGCCTTTGGAGCTGGCCTTCGGAAAGCATCGTTTGTTGACGGTTGTTAGAAATGCTGATATAATCATAAAAAATCGCCCGAAAGGAAGCTTATGGAAAAGAAATTTCCGAATCTCTGCAAGCCAATAACGCTTGGAGCAGTGACATACAGAAACAGGATGTTTGCAGCGCCTGTGGGCGGAACGGATATAACCGCCGACTGTTGTATCGGCCCTAAATCCACGGCCTTCTATGAGCTGAGAGCCAGAGGAGGCGCCGCTGCGGTCACGGTAAGCGAGCTTGTCGTCCATCCGCAGACAGACGGCTCACACATGTTCCATCTTGATCTTAAAAAGCCCGCCTCGCTTTACGGCATGGCATATACGGCGGACGCTGTCAAGCGGCACGGCGCCGTGCCGAGCGTGGAGCTTTCGCATTCCGGCCAGTATGCGGGCACTTATCTTGTCGACAGGGACAGTAAGCGCAGCCTGTGCCAGTATGGGCCTATGGACTGCGTCCGGCCGGACGGTATACACGTAAAAGCCCTTTCAAAAGAACAGATACAGGATATTGTGCACGCTTACGGGCAGTGCGCCGCTCTTGCCAAAAGGGCAGGGTTTGAGATGGTAATGGTGCACGGCGGCCATACATGGCTTATTAACCAGTTTCTGTCGCCGTACTTCAACCGCCGAGCCGACGAATACGGCGGCGGCCTAAAAAACAGGCTCAGGTTCGCGCTTGAGGTGCTGGATTGCGTCAGGAGCGCCGTCGGGAAAGGCTTCCCGATTGAATTCCGCATGAGCGGGTCCGAGCTCTTCGACGGCGGATACGACCTTGGCGAGGGCGTTGAAATAGCGAAAAGCATCGACAATATGGTGGATCTGATACACGTGTCCGCAGGCTCGTATCAGTTCGGCTTTTACAAGACTCACCCCTCCATGTTTTCGAAACACGGCTGTAATGTCTACCTAGCCTCGGAGATAAAAAAATATGTCAAAACTCCGGTGGCGACAGTAGGAGCTTTGAACGACCCCCATATGATGGAGGAGATTATCGATTCCGGCAAGGCGGACGTTGTGGAAATGGCAAGAGCTCTGCTGGCGGACCCTTACCTGCCTCAAAAGATTGCGGCGAACAGGGAGGATGAAATAGTAAACTGCCTTCGCTGCTTTGTTTGCATGGCGGAACGGCCCGCAACAGGCACGCGCAGGTGCGCGGTTAACCCTCTTATCGGGAGGGAAGCGGATGGAACTGAAATACTGCCCGCGTCACGTAAAAAGAAGGTGCTTGTGGTCGGGGGCGGCTGCGCCGGCATGAAGGCCGCCGCAACTGCGGCCGAAAGAGGCCACAAAGTCGTGCTCTGCGAAAAGAGCGGCGAGCTGGGCGGTATATTAAAATGCGAGCAGGCCATTCCGTTTAAAAGGGAAATGTACCTCCTCGGAAAAACTCTTGAAAGGCAGATGGAGCTGGCGGGAGTCGAGGTGCGGCTTAATACGGAAGTGACTGCGAAATACGCCGAAGCGGAAAACGCGGACGTGCTCATAGCCGCTGTCGGCTCGTCACCCATAATACCTGATATGCCCGGTATAAACGGCGATAACGTCGTTGTCGTTAACGAATATTACCTAAATAAGTATAAGATAACAGATAAGGTCGTAGTTCTCGGCGGAGGGCTTGCCGGCTGCGAATGCGCCATACACCTCGCCCAGGAAGGCAAGTCCGTTCAGCTCGTGGAAATACGCGGCGAAGTCGCGCCCGACGCGAATATCCGCCACAGGCCCATTCTGCTGGAAACGCTTAATAAATACGTAACCGTGCATACGAGGCTTACGGGCAAAGAGATAACGAGCGAGGGCGTAAAATGCGTTAATGAGAACGGAGAAGAGGTTCTTATTGAAGGATCTAGCGTAATCTGCGCGGTCGGGCAGCGAGCACGCAGGGATGTTGTTGAACAGCTGCTCAACGCGGCTCCCGTTGTGAAAATAATCGGCGACTGCA
>JBMNQI010000058.1:0-13711 GCA_050944055.1 Oscillospiraceae bacterium
TGCATGTTGATTTCCTACCCTTTGTAACCGGCAGTTCTCGCGGGCTGGATACGCGGGTATCCATGAAAAAGGCACTGGAAGCTCAGGGGTTCAAAGGCGGTACGCGTGAAGATACGGAACTCAACCAATGGATAAACTCCGAAAAGGAAGTACTTACCCATGTGATGGAGCGCCACGGTATCGTGTGGGAAAAACTCGGTACCCACAACGAGCACTTGTCTGTGCTTGATAAGAAAAAGGAGTTTCGTATCCAGGAGATACAGGAGCTGGACAATAAATTGAATGTCCTGCGGCAGAAAAATATGGATATATACGCTGTTGAGAACATCGCCGTTCAGAAAGTACCCCTCTCCTCAAAGGTGTTGCTGGATCGTGAGGATTATGAGACACTTGCGACGACAGCGGAAAAATTTGTGGTACAGGAGAAAAAAGAAAGCAAGCTGCGGACGCTTCTGAATCGGGCCGAGAAGAAAATTGATGAGCTGCAGACGAAGGTCGGCGAACTGCTCGAGACTATCCGTTCACTGCGCGGTGAGCTTAGTAAGTACAAGGATGACTCCGTCATGGACAGGCTCAGCCGCGGCAAGCTGGAGAGTGAAAATAGAACGCTGAAAAAGCAAAACGCATTTTTTCGCTCCATCATTGAGGATAACGGGCTTCTCCATCTGCTTAGGCAGAAGGGCAGGAACAGAGACGAAGAGAGGTAAAAGACAATTAAGTCAATATACGAAGCTACGCAGGGAATCATTTTTACTCAATAACGGGTGTGAAATACCACTAGTCGCTTTTCGAGCCCTCAGCGTTTGTGACCGTGAGCTGGTTGCCGTTGTTACTGTAACCCCCCTGGCATGCTTAAATGCCAAGGGTGTTACTTTCAACTCTGATGAACAAGATTGCATATAGTCTGTCATGAGGACGTTTATTCCCAAGATTAGCGTCAAAACAGACTCCTCAGCAAAAGAATATTGTAGGCGACAGCCTTGCAGAACTGTGAGGTAAGCGTCTTAATTATTTCAACTGGAAAGGAGTAAAAGTCCTACGCCCAAAGCACAAAATGTTAGATATATTCAATAATTTAAATAGTGTATTTACTATATAGTTGTTATAATGTAATATATTCATATCTGGAATCCAATAGTAGAAAGGTTGAGTATATGGACAGAATGAACGGAAAGAGCGATGCTCTATTTTGTACACTGTATTCTGAAAATTACAAAGACCTGCTGAAATATGCGTACAGACTCACATATGAGAAGAACTCTGCTGAAGAAATTGTTCAGGACGCTTTTACGGAAGCCTATAGAAAAATCGACCTGCTACGGCAGCATGATAATCCCGTTGGGTGGCTTTACATTGCGGTAAAGAACATTTCCAAAACGTATATAAAAGAAAATCGGATAATAAAAAAGATGCTGCCTTTCGAAGATTATCAAGCTTCTGCTTCCGACGAAGGAAGCGAAGAACAGTTCCTGCAAAACTACCTGTCGGAAGAGGAATCCAAATTGCTGCTCCAATTCTATAAATACGGGAAGACGCTGAAAGAAATTTCGGACGGGTATAGTATTTCTCTGTCTGCATGCAAGATGCGGCTGAAAAGGGCGAGGGAAAAGCTGAAAAATAAATATGATAATGAAAAATAAATATTTTTGTGATGTGACTTTTCCAATGTTTTTTGACATTTATATATTAAGGGGGGACGCCAAGTGCGTAATAAAGACAATAGTATTCCGGATTATGAATACTTGAGAAATATGGATACAGCACAGCTTCAGGCTCTTTTGGAGCAGGAATCTTTTTTAAGCGACGACGACAGTTTCGATGCGGAGCTTGTTAAACGTATCGTCACAGTACTCGACGAGCGTGATCCCATCTTTGATGATTTTAACGCGGAGGACTCTTTGAGGTTATTCAATGATGAGATCCTGCCCGAACTGGAAAAAGAAAAATCCGATTCAGAATTGGCAGCGGGCGGTATTATCAGGAAACGCTCAAGACGTAGAATGAAAACACTGCTCATAGCGGCCGTATTTGTCGGCTTGCTGGGTGTTATGTTTGCCGCCGGCGCAATGGGCAGTGATTTTTGGAGCCACATAATCAACTGGGGAAAAGAGACTTTCCAGATCGGCTCAAGCATGGAGGCCTCCAGCGAGGCCCCGTCGGAAAACCCAAATGAGGGCGAAGGGACGGCAGTTGTGGGAAATACGTCCTCCTATAAGACTTATGACGAAGCAATGAAGGCTTTTAGTATCTCAATTCTTGTGCCGAACTGGGTGCCGGAGGGATTTGGAATTTCAGATATTCAAACTTCCGAAACTCCTCACAGTATAACCCTGACCGCCTTATATGAATGTGAGGATAAAATCCTTTTGTTTAATGCGGTCATGTATGACACCAGTGGAGCGGAGTATGTTTTTGAAAAAGATGATGGAAGCGGGGAGACCGTAGTCATTAACGGTATCGAGCATTATTTTATGACCAATCTGGAGCAAAAACGGGCAGTTTGGATTAAGGACAATTGTGTCTACAGCATCAGCGGAAACGTAACCTTTGATGATCTGGAAAAAATGCTGAATTCAATTTACGAAGGAGAAAAGTGAAATGAAAATGCGCAGACAGGTAATATTGATGCTTCTTATTATCGCCTTACTATGTACATCTGCATACGCGGAAAACTTTAATTTCGAAGAGAGCGCCGCTGACAATATATTACGTTCAAGCCTATACATAAACACATATAACGCATCAATTACTGCGGAATCGGATGGCATAGTCGCGGTTGACACAATAGTTATCGGCACGGGGATCATGACTGTAATAGGCGTGAAAACGCTGAACATTCAAAAATACCAATCAGGCTCGTGGACAACGGTCAAGACTTATTCAAGCTTATATGCGTATAACAGCACGCAAGCTTCCTCTAGTGTAACATATCAGGGAACTGCGGGATACCAGTATAGAGCAGTAGTAACTTTTTACGCTTCCAACTCAAGCGGATATGATACGAGATATATGACAACTAGCAGCGTTATTGCTGTTAGTTAAAAAATAAACTATTAATCGATGTGACTTTTCACCCCATTTTCGACATTTACTTTATAGAGGGATATTAACGAATGTTCCTTATACTGTCGGAAAAGGGGTGAGTCCAATGGGTAGTTCCAAATTGCAAACGTACACTTCCACGAATAATCGAAATTGACCAATCAAAAGAAAGGATGTATAATAACAATGAAAAAGATGATTTCTCTATTCCTATGTTCTATTCTTGTGTTTTCGCTTATTACAAACGTATTTGCAGCGGATGCACCCAGTGCGTCAGAAGGAATCTCGGCTGCTGACATTACTCCAGAAAGCGTAACGAAAGAAGATCTATATTTGACGGACCCAATAACGCTCTACACCTCACCTGAAGTAGCTTATACGCCTAAGAATCCGACAAAAGCCGGCGTATATCCTATTTATTCTCGTTATAGACTAGAACAAAGCGGTAGCAGCAATGGATTAATTGAACGTGACAACCAAATTGGGAATTATATCAGCATTGCCAGCATTGCATTATCATTTTCAGGCTATGCCCCAGCAATGACAGTCGCCACAATTTTCTCGATTGTAGGGCTTGCGGTAAGTCAAAATACATACTCAAATGCGAAAACATACACCTCATATGTGCAATATACAAAATATGGTGAATCCAGATGGTCGGACGAAACCAACTATACAGCGATGGTTCTCTCCGGCCGGAGAAACCACTATAAGCATGTCCTTGCTGCAACAAAAAATTCGAGTGGACAATGGACGTCGGACACTGAAGATTTTCTTGATACGCCTTGCACGGTTGAGAGCGGAAATTATTACAATAACAGCGGTAGCTGGTTTATACAAGAATCTGCAACGAGATTTGTTGCAGGCGAAGTCCTCTATGATCTGCCTTGGTAAGCAGCGCATTGGAATTCGCAAATTGTTTTTAAATCGGGAGGGCGCGCGATGAAAAACAAAAAGAGGATCATTGGCCTGTCAATCATTGCTGTTGTTGTGCTTGCCCTGTTCCTGTATCTGGTTTTCCCCCGCGTCTCCCATACAGATCCCCCGGCAGATGCAGCTTCAGGAGAAGATGAAAAACCGTTTGAAGTCACGATATCTCCTCAGGAAATCACGCGGGAGCAAAGCCAGGCTTTTGAGGGAGATACCTTGGTGGAAGAAGAGGGCTCGGAGCTGCGATTGAGTCTTGGCGTTTCTATCGTAAACGCAACAGAGCGGGACTACGAAAAGGTTTGGTTTGAATTAGAGCTAAACCCGGAGGCCAAATCCGTCGTCGCAAGTCAAATTATTACATATAGCAGCAAACTATCGATGGACTATTTTTATGTAACGACCTCTGAAAAAGCTATGGGCGAAGACACTCAGTTTGCTGATGACGGAAGCCTCATGGTTACGGGGTTTACTCACAATTTTCATTCATTGTTGCATTCATACATGAGCCCGGAAAAGGTCGCTGAGGCACTGCAATATATAACAGTCACCATCTATTGGGAGGGCGGAAGCCAGTGCGAGCAAATTCCGCTCAGCGTGGCCGTCGACGACCTGCTCAACTAAAAAGGAAATATCGAATCCAATCTTGATGCAAAGCAAAGGCTGGAGTGGGATGTCCCGTTCCAGCCTTTGTTAAGTTTTACTTACAGCTAAGAACAATGGCATCCCGTCCTTGTAAATGGTGCAGTCATGGCGGGGGCTGGTTTTTAGCTCCCGCCATTTTTTAACATACCTGAAAGGAGAACACATGAAAAGAATCCTTATCCCGCTCATGCTGATCCTCTCTATGTTGCTGTCCGCCTGCGGCGGGGACGTCGAGGCGGGCGGAACCACCAATCCAACGGAGACGGTCGCAACCACCAACCCGACGGAGGCAGCCGGACGCACCCGCCCGCCAGTGATGCCTACGTTTGAGGAAATGCTTGCAATGTCCGACGTTGACCTCGCGTTTATTTTTGCGTGGATAGACTTGACCGAACAGAACGGGGCTTATTATCTCGATCCTGCCTCTTACGAATGCTGGGAGCCAAAGACGGAGGAGGGGACGTTAAAAACGCCCTATGAGTTTATCGGCCTTATCACATCGCCGTATGGCGAGGCCGATATCGAGGATCTGGCGCTCTGCATGACGAAACGCTTTATACATATGTTTATGTATCCCAATCAGATCGTCGATGCGAGCTTTTTAATCACCGCCTACAAGGATCTCTCCGTTGAGGTATACACCGAAGACGAGCTGCCGGAAAAATACCGGCACGTTCTGGAGGAAGTGCCTGCGGATACACCCTTCACCTACTGGTATGTCGTGCCGACAATAAGTTATCAGTTTATCGGCGACATCGAAGGCGTCGGCAGCGGTTCGGACGAGTGGGTCACAGATCTCGGCGGCGACTACTGTCTCTCTCTCAGACTGTACAAGGGGCAGGAATCCACAAACTATTCCATCGCCGTCGCCCGTCCGTCGCAATAGTCGGTCTAAAAGCGGCGGGAGCAAGGGACGGCGCGTCAGGGATATGGGCAGCAGTGAATATGGAAGGGCGCAACCGATGAGAGGCAAAAGGCAGTTATGCCCTACCGGTCATCGGTTCTAAAAAGATGCATAATCAGGGGGACTGTTAGCGTATTGTTGGACACGATAATCGTATATCGATCAGAGGTGTGATAAAATGAAGCAAATGTCTGAATTGCCTGAACTTATGAATCGAATCCTAAACGGTTCGTGGGAATTATATGACAATTCGGGCGTATTCTTTTCCCCGGGTGCGTTATCTGCGATCCACGAAATAGCGGAATACTCTCGCAAAACAAATTGCACAAATTATAGGCTTTCGGATTTATCAATTGAACGCGTTGAAAGTGCACTTTTTGTCTGGGAGTTATTGCTCGCAAGTATTGTTTTTGCGCCTAATAACTTTTGCCGTGAAAATATAATTTTGGTTTTGATAGCACACCTTGATGACAGGCTTTCAGAAAAATGCAGCTCGGGGGAACAGTAATATAATTCGGTCAGCCGCGGTGGAAAGCATACCGCGACTGACCCTTGAAAATACCCTTTAGGGGTTCCGTACAACGAAAGTCAGGCTGACCCTTTAAAATACCCTTTAGGGGTTCCGTACAACGAAAATCAAATAGACTATTTGATACGTAATATACAATATACAGAGCTTCTACAAACGCACAAGCACAATATATACCACGACAGACTCTGACTCTGTTTGTGAGGGTTCGAATCCTTCTCCCGCTGCCAATAAGAAAGCCTGTAGTTTCCGCGACTACAGGCTCTTTTTGCGTCCAGTGCGGAGGGATTCGAACCCTCAATGTCATCCCAGAGCGGTCGCCGCGAAGCGGCGAGCAAGTGGGGACAATCCGGTTTTCGGGGTATATTTATCTCCTCGGGCGACAGCTGGTTATTAAGCCATTTCTCATGTTTGGACTTGCAGCCCTGTTTTTCAAAGTCATTTATAAATTTTTATACTGGCTTTCGCTTCAACATAGACTTTCGGTGTTTTTCCATTCAATTAATTGGAGGAGGACGTTTATGTCCTCCTCCAAAATCGCTTTTTTATTCTGCATCGGCTCGACTAATGACTCAGGCCGAAACTGCCGTTGCCGTAGCCCGCGACTATGCCGTTTTTATCCGCCCACGCCACAGCGTCAGAGTACCAGAGGCCTGACTCCACAGTGAAACAGGTGACAAAGATGTCGGCTTCGCATACAAGGGGTACTGTTTTGGAAAATACGGAGAAATTATCAAAGGGGCCGAGGAGCTGTTGACGTTCTTAAGGAATAACTACGAGGTTGGCAGTTCCGCGAAATAGACGGAGCATTTGAGAAATAAAAACACAATATATACCATAAAAGACAAGATCTGTTTATTCTATTCCTTCTCCCGCTGCCAAGAAAGAAACCCTGTGAAGTAGCGGTCACAGGGTTTTTTACACGTCGCGGTACGACACATATGACGATGTACTTTGATTCAATTAACGCTCTTAACCAATACGCGGAGGACCATTACGATAAATACTATTGGCAGAAACGCGATCGCGCCGAAGGTCAAAGCGGATTTCCCCAACGCTTCAAGGCCGGTATCGTTCTTATCAGGCCGGCTGAATCTGATAATCAGATATAACAATCCACACACAATAAAGAGCGACACGCAGATAATCCAAAGAACAACCAATATATTCATTATCATCGACCTGCTCTCTTTATAATCCTGTTAAACCGCTGAAAGCTGCATAAAACCGGAATCAGTGCCGTTTGTTATAATTATAAACCAAATATGAGTATAATGCAAGCAATATATGTCTAAAACGCCTGGTTTAGTTACTGAGCGACATACCGAGCTTATGCGATGAGTTTGGTTAATGCAAAAAAGAAGGCCCGGTCTCCCAGGCCTTCTTTTTTGCGTTTTTTCGGTCTCACACCGGAAAAATCGCAAACTACTGAATCTCTTTACAAAAACTGGACATCATATTTCTGGAAAACGGTGAAAAGGAAAATGTAAATGAAGAAAAACAAAGAATTTTCAATATCGCTCGGCTCGGCAGTTGTTCACGGCAGCTCCGGCGGCGACGCCTATACCGGAGCCGTCAGCTTTCCGATATATCAGACCGCGACTTTCAGGCATTCCGGCCTGGGGGAGGGGGGCTACAGCTATACAAGGTCACAGAACCCGACGCGCGAGGAGCTTGAAAAGACGATCGCAATGCTTGAAGGAGGCAAATGCGGCTTTGCTTTTTCCACCGGCCTTGCCGCTGTTACCGCCGTTTTTTCGCTTTTAAAATCGCAAGACCACGTCATTATCTCGGACGATCTGTACGGAGGCACCTACCGCCAGATAGAGACCGTATGGAAGAGCTTCGGCGTAAAATTTACCTATGTCGACACGTCGGACGCGGAGAATATCATCAGCGCGATAAGGCCGAACACACGCATGATATTCTTCGAGACGCCGACAAACCCGATGATGAAGGTGAGCGACATTGAAAGAATCGCCTCCATAGCGAAGGAGGCCGGCCTCATCACAGTGGTCGACAACACTTTCCTGACGCCATACTTCCAGCGTCCTCTGGAGCTGGGCGCGGATATAGTCATACACAGCGGCACAAAGTACCTCGCGGGCCATAACGACACCATGTGCGGGCTTGCCGCAGCGAAGGACGATGAGCTCGGCGACAGGCTGCGCCATATCGTCAGTACCGAGGGTACCTGCATTTCGCCTCTGGACGCCTGGCTGACCCTCCGGGGCATCAAGACGCTCGCAGTTCGCATGGAGAGGCACCAGTCGAACGCTATAAAAATAGCCAGATTCCTGAAAAAGCATCCGGATGTTGAAAACGTCTACTATGCGGGCCTGCCGGAAAGCGCAGGCTACGAGGTTTCCTGCCGCCAGGCGTCGGGCTTCGGCGGAATGATCTCATTTACCGTCAGGGAGGCTTCGGTTGTAAACGGCCTGCTGAAAAACCTCCGTATGATAAGATTTGCCGAGAGCCTGGGGGGAGTGGAGACACTGATCACTTATCCGGTCACTCAAACGCACGCCTCTATTCCGGAGGAAATAAGGAACAGGATAGGCATAACGGACAGGCTGCTGCGCCTCTCGGTCGGCATTGAAGAGCCCTCGGACATTATAGCAGACCTGAGATACGCGCTTAACAAAACAATACCGCTGAGCAGAAGAGTTCTGCCAGGGCAGAGCCTGGCATGAGATTCACCAAGATGCAGTCGCTGGGCAACGACTATATTTTCGTTGACGCGATAAACCAGAAGATTAAAGCCGCTCCCGAGCTTTCCGTCAGGCTGTGCGATAGGCATTACGGCGTCGGCTCGGACGGGCTCGTCCTGATCTGCCCGTCGGAGGCGGCTGATTTCAGGATGAGAATCTTCAACCCGGACGGCACGGAGGCCGAAATCTGCGGCAACGCTCTAAGGAGTATGGCAAAATATGTGTACGATTTCGGCCTGACACGGAAGAGAGAGGTAAATATCGAGACTCTTGCAGGCGTGCGCACGATGTACCTGACGGTCAGAAACGGGCGCGCCGAAATGATAAGAGGCGACCTGCGCGCGCCCGTGCTTGAAGCTGAAAAGATACCCGTGCTGACCGGGAAAGAATTCTTTATCGGCCAGTCAGTCGAAGCCGCCGGGCGGGAATTCAAAGTCACCGCCGTCTCCATGGGCAACCCCCACGCCGTCGTTTTTACTGACGACGTTCAGAGTTTGGATATCAGCATATACGGCCCCGCTCTGGAGAAGCACCGCCTGTTTCCCAAACGGACAAACGTTGAGTTTGCGCGTGTTGCGGACAGGCATAATATCAGAATGCGCGCTTGGGAGCGGGGGACGGGGGAGACACTCGCCTGCGCCACCGGGTCCTGCGCGTCAGCCGTCGCGGGCGTACTCAACGGGCTTTGCGAAAGAAGTGTGACGGTACACCAAATCGGCGGAAGAATAGAAGTCGAATGGGACGATAAGTCGGGCAGCGTATTTATGACCGGCCCGTCGGCCTGGGTGTTTGACGGCGAAATATGAAAAGCTTCGAGCGTACATAATGCCAAAGGAGAGGTTTTTATGCGGCTCAGTTCGATTTTAGAGGGGCTTGATTATAACGTCTTATCCGGAAGCGCGGATATAGAGATTAGCGGCATAGCCTATGATTCGAGAAAGGCCGAAAACGGCAGTGTGTTTGTCTGCCTGACAGGCGCCAGTGCCGACGGCCATGATTATATAAGAGACGCCATAAGAAACGGCGCGCGGGCCGTTGTCGTCTCAAAGGACGCGGATATACCGGATGGCGCGGCCGTAATCAAAACGGCAAACACGCGGTACGCGCTCGCGCATATGTCCGATATATTCTTCGGGCGCCCGTCGAGAGAGCTGAAGGTAATAGGCATAACCGGCACGAAGGGTAAAACCACGACCTCGTATCTGATTAAGAAAATACTTGAGCAGTGCGGATATAAGACCGGCCTTATAGGGACAATCGAATATATAACGGGCTCAAATTCATATCCCGCGAAAAACACCACGCCCGAGTCTTATGAACTGCAGAGGCTGTTGCGCGAAATGGCAGACAGCGGCTGCACGGCGGCAGTTATGGAGGTGTCCTCGCAGGGCCTGATGATGGAAAGAGCGGCCTGCGTGGAGTTTGACGTCGGAATTTTTACAAATCTCTCTCCCGATCATATAGGCCCCGGCGAGCATTCGTCGTTTGAGCAGTATTGCGAGTGTAAATCCAGGCTGTTTTCGATGTGCCCGACCGGTATTTTCAACGCCGACGACAAATATGCCTCATCCATGATCTCCCGCGCAGCCGGCCATGTTGTAAAATTCGGCATAATTAACGATGCGGACGTAACGGCCCGGGGCGCGGAAGCCTGCGTGCGGGAAGGGCGGTACGGCTCTCAATTCGAGGTGTGCGGAAAGGAACTGAACTTCAAAATGTTCTTAGGACTGCCCGGCCGCTTCAACATATATAACGCGCTGGCCGCAATCGCCGCGTGCGGCGCGCTGGGCATGCTTCCAAGCGACAGGGAGATGATGCTGAGCCGGGTCGATATTATGGGCCGCATGGAGTTTCTGCCGGCGCCCGCGGGTATAAAAATCATAGTCGATTACGCGCACAATTCAGCCAGCATGGAGGAGCTTCTCAAAACGCTGCGCGCGTACAGGCCGAAAAGGCTGATGTGCCTGTTCGGCTGCGGAGGGGCGAGGGCAAAGTCCAGGCGGTACGACATGGGCAGGATATCGGGGACGCTTGCCGACCTTACGATAATTACAAACGACAACCCCCGCGACGAGGAGCCGGAGGAGATAATTAAAGATATTGAGGCAGGTATTGAGCCGACCGGAGGGAACTATATAGTCATACCCGACAGAAAGGATGCCATACGCCTTATGCTCTCCCTGCTGAAAAACGGCGACATTGCCGTCATAGCGGGCAAGGGCCACCAGCTTTACGACGAGGTCAGGGGCGTGCGGCAGTTTATGGACGAGCGCCAGATCGTCCAATCGGCCATGCGGGATCTGGGGAAGAGCCCGGTGAATGTATAGATCCTGCCAGGCGCATAAAAGGCGGTTCCGGAACCGGAAGATCCGAGGCTTGCGAAGAAAACAGGAAGCGAATAATCCGCTTCCTGTTGCGTATGGAGTCATTGAGTTAACGCGGACGCCCTCCGGGCGGTCTCGGCTGTCCCGGCTGTCCCGGAGGTCTTCCGGGCGGTCTCGGCTGTCCCGGAGGTCTTCCCGGCGGTCTCGGAGGCCCCGGAGGTCCGGGCGGCCTCGGCCTGAACCAGGGAAAAATAAAGAAAAACGGGTTAAAGACTGGCATATTTTAAAACCCTCCCGACATATAATATGCCGGCCGGCAGCAGGAAGTTATTTTCCGAGCGATTATCGGCCGCGCGGCGATACGGGCTTTGTCAGGCCCGGGCCCGCAAAGGCTTTCCGGTCGCGACAGTGGAAATAATCAGTAAGGGACTGGGCTTGACAAGCAGAAGTAACAATATTTCCATTAATTTATACTATCGTTCCCGCGACCGGAATAATATAATGTATCGGAGCAGAGGGGGGCGGTTTAATAATGACGGTCATGCCGCTTGGTGCAAAGGGTATTGCGATATTCTTGGATCCGGATGAACTCCGCAGCGCGGGAGTCGAAGCGGACGAACTCTCCGTGGAGCGCGCGCGCCCGATTGTCGTGACCGCCATGCGCGAATCGGGTCTGGACCCCGACGGCTCGCTCGAGATAGAGAGCTTCTGTAACGGCGAGGGCGTTCTGCTGTTTGCACGGATTGTTCCGACCCGTCCGGTATTTATCGTATTCGGCGGATTGGAAGATTTGCTTGGAGCTGTAAAAAGCCTGGTTGAACCTCCGGGCGGGTCCGAGCTTACATATCTCGACGGCCGGTATTGGCTCACGCTGACAGGGGAGGCGCGGTCTCTCGTCCCCCTTCTCTCCGAGTTCGGAGAAGAATCAAACTGTGAGCCCGAATATGTGCATTTCCTGCGCGAGCACGGGCAGGTCATAATCGAGCGCGACGCGATATCAAATCTGCGCGCCTATTTCTCATGACAATTTGCTTGACATTTATGCTATAATATATTATAAGAGATTAGAAATTGATTGCGGGTCGGTTCGCCGTCCCGCAATATTGTCCTGATTCGGAGGCGAGAGGCTCATGGACAAGCCGTCGATAAAGATCGCCGCGAAAAACAAAAAGGCGTATCACGACTATTTTATAGACGAGAAATTCGAGGCCGGCATTGAGCTTTTCGGCACCGAGGTTAAATCCATCCGGCAGGGCGCGCTGAACCTCAAGGACTCGTTCTGCACCGTTAAGGACGGGGAGCTTTTCGTCCATGGAATGCATATAAGCCCGTATGAAAAGGGCAACATATTTAACCGCGAGCCGCTGCGGCCGCGCCGCCTGCTGATGCATAAGCGGGAGATAATGCGCCTTTTCGGCCGTATAAAGCAGGACGGATACGCGATTATCCCGCTGTCGGTATACTTTAAGGATTCGCGGGTTAAGCTGGAGCTGGGGCTTGCGCGCGGCAAAAAGCTTTACGATAAGCGCGAAGCCGCCGCAAAGCGAGACGCGGGCCGTGAGATGGACAGAGCCATAAAAGAGAGGAACTGAGCGTCCGCCGCAGGACGTACGCCCTGCGCCGCAGGACAGCGAATGAGGAGGAATTATATATGCCCAACCCTATCGTAACATTTACCATGGAGGACGGTTCAGCCTTTAAAGCGGAGCTGTACCCCGAAATCGCGCCGAACACCGTGGCGAACTTTATCTCGCTTGTCAACAGGGGATTTTATGACGGCCTGATTTTCCACAGGGTTATACCCGGCTTCATGATCCAGGGAGGCTGCCCGCAGGGCAGCGGTATGGGCGGCCCCGGCTACTGCATACGCGGCGAGTTCAGCGGCAACGGTTTTAGAAACGGGCTTAAGCATACAGAGGGCGTCCTGTCAATGGCGCGCGCCATGCATCCCGATTCAGCGGGGAGCCAGTTTTTCATAATGGTCGACGCCGCGCCCCATCTGGACGGCTCATACGCAGCTTTCGGCAAAGTCACGGAGGGTATGGACGCCGTTCACAGGATCGAGCATGTCCGTACCGATATGAACGACAGGCCTGTTAAGGAACAGAAGATTAAATCTGTGGTTGCGGAGACCTTCGGCGTTGATTTTCCCGAGCCGGAGACAAAATAGGAATATAATATTTGAAATAGGCCAAAATACTTCCATCAATATATGGGGGCGTACAGGTTTCGACGGGGGTGTGGAGGCAGGAATAGCGGGCAGAGGCGCCTAACCTCTATAAAATGGGTATCTTTATAAATTAAAGAACAACAACGAATTAGCTTACGCTGCCTAATTAAATAGGTAGCCGTCTCCCCCGGAAGGACCACGAGCCGGGAGCGGGGCGTCGTTTAGTGGTGCCCGTGAGCGCGCAAAGCTTTGAGCGCGCCACGCATAATGAAGCTACCAGAGCGGTTGGCGTGACGGCTTGCCGCCGCCGATGGGAAAAGGCTCTGCCGAAATAACCGTCTGCGCCCGGAGAGGTTTCTGTCAAAGTGCTTTCGGACGCGGGTTCGATTCCCGCCGCCTCCACCAAATAAGACAGCAGATATTGATAGAAATATCTGCTGTTCTTTTTTTACCTAAAAT
>JBMNQI010000059.1:0-13363 GCA_050944055.1 Oscillospiraceae bacterium
AGCGCTCATGGGCATCGGCGCTTTCCTCATGTATAAGAAGATAGACGATATAATGCCCTCGAATATACTGGGAAAAGTGGCTAACGTCGTATTTTTCGCAAATTGCATTATACTGATGTTTGACCCTACTATTTCCAGGGAAACGGCTACGGTGATGATTTCGGTCGCTCTGGTCGTCATATATATCGCGTTTGTAAACTATGTTTTTCAGTTTATCAGCATCGTGCGAAAGCACGGAATTAAGAATACGCCCAAAAAGGATTAGGGGCAAGCACAGCTTTTTATTAAATGCGAGCCGCATGCCGGCAGTCGCGAATGGAGATTAAAATGCAGCCACAACTTTGCAGCAAGTGTAAAAAGAATATTGCAGTCGTGTTCATCTCGAGGATGGAAAACGGGAAGACGATAAACGAGGGCCTTTGCCTCAGGTGCGCAAAGGAGCTTGGACTTCGGCCCGTTGACGATATGATGAGAAAAATGGGCATCAATGAAGAGGACCTTGACCGTATCGGTATGGATATGATGGAGGCCCTCGGGGACGAGGAGGGGCTGCAGGCCCTTTCTGAGGAATCCGACGAGGACGAGGACGGGAGGACCGCCACTTTCCCGTTCCTCAACCGTTTGATGGGCGCGATGGGCGGGGAGGAACGCCAGCAGCCAGACGACCAGCGTTCCCAGAGGGAAAAGAGCCGCGAAAACGGCAAGGCCTCAAAAAAGACGAAGTTTCTGGACAGCTACTGCATAAACCTGTCAGAGCGCGCAAGGACGGGAAAGATAGACCGCATTGTAGGCCGCGAGGCGGAGACGGAACGCGTGATTCAGATACTCAACCGCCGCCAGAAGAACAACCCCTGCCTTATAGGCGAGCCCGGCGTCGGCAAAACCGCAATCGCCGAAGGCCTCGCCATACGCATAGCCGAGGGCAGGGTGCCCTATAAGCTGCGCGAAAAGGAGGTTTACCTGCTTGATCTGACGGCTCTGGTCGCAGGGACTCAGTTCAGGGGCCAGTTCGAAAGCCGCATGAAAGGACTTATCGAGGAGATCAGAAAAGCCGGGAACGTCATCCTGTTTATTGACGAGGTGCACAGCATCGTCGGCGCGGGCGACGCCGAGGGCAGCATGAACGCGGCAAATATTCTTAAGCCCGCTCTCTCGCGCGGGGAGATCCAGGTGGTCGGGGCCACGACATTCACCGAATACCGCAAGCACATCGAGAAGGATTCAGCGCTTGAGCGCCGCTTCCAGCCCGTCACCATAACCGAGCCTTCCATCGGGGAGGCCATCGAGATAATCAAGGGCATTGCCCATTACTATGAGGAATTCCACGGAATACGCATACCCGACGAGGTCGCGCGTCAGGCCGTGCTGCTCTCGGAGCGCTATATAACAGACCGTTTCCTTCCGGACAAGGCTATAGACCTTGTGGACGAGGCGGCCTCCGACCTTAACCTCAAAAGCGAGGATATAGCCCGCATGGCGCAGCTTCAGAAGGAGCTTGCCGATATAGAGAAGGAGCGCGAGCTTCTCACTAACGAAGGGGACCACAATTATGAGCGCCTCGCCTTATTGCGAAGCCGCGAGCTTAAGCTTCGTGTCGAGCTCGACCAGCTTGAGAAGAAGGGGAAGCCAGAGCTCACCGTCGAAAACCTTGCGCGCGTCATTGAGCAGTGGACCAAGATACCGGCCAGCAGCATACAGGAGGCAGAGTTCAAGCGCCTGAGCGAGCTTGACAAGCGAATAAAAATGCGCCTGCTGGGGCAGGACGAGGCCGTTGACGCCGTTGTGGCGGCAATAAAGCGCAACCGGGTGGGAATATCGTCCAAACGCAAACCCGTGAGCTTCATATTCGTAGGCTCCACCGGAGTAGGCAAAACGGAGCTTGTTAAGCTCATAGCCTCCGACCTTTTCAATACGCCGGAGTCGCTTGTGCGGCTCGATATGTCGGAGTTCATGGAGAAGCACACGGTTTCGCGGCTTATAGGTTCGCCGCCGGGCTATGTCGGCTATGACGACGCCGGGCAGCTTACGGAGAAGATACGGCGCAAGCCGTATTCGGTCGTCCTTTTCGACGAGATAGAAAAGGCCCATCCCGACGTGCTGAACATCCTGCTGCAGATACTCGACGACGGTTATGTCACTGACGCGCAGGGGCGCAAGGTGGATTTTTCAAACACCATCCTCATTATGACCACGAACGCCGGCAGCGACAAGAGCTACGGAGCCGTCGGCTTCGGGCGCTCGATGAACGACCAGGGCAAGGAAAAAACGCTCAAGGCCCTGGGGGATTTCCTGCGCCCGGAGTTTATAAACCGCGTGGACGAGATTGTTTACTTCAACCGGCTGACTGAGGAAAACTTCCGGGGCATAGCCTCCATTATGCTCGGCGAGCTGCGCGACAATCTTAAGGAGAAGGGCATCGGCCTTATCTGGGAAGATTCGGTGCTTGACTATCTTACCAAAAAAAGCTATTCCATCACCTACGGCGCCCGCAACCTGCGCCGCCAGATACAGAAGGATATCGAGGACCCGCTGGCCGGGAAAATCATCGACAACTTCGACCAGCCTTTTACGCAGGTAAAACTGGCCTCGGACGGCGAGCAAATACAGATCCATACGATGTAAGCCGGGAAAACCGGCCGGCGTATAGAAAGAACACGAACCCCGTTTGTTTATCAGAAGAACTAAGCTGGTAATCAAACGGGGCTTGCTTTTGCGCCTGTCTATGCTAGGCCCGCGGAGCGCATCGGCTGATATGAAACTTTACCTCCCGGTTTACATATGATGTAATGCGCCGGGCCCGAAGCCTGAGCGCAAATATTTACAAGGGAGACTTGTGCATGATTATAAATAATCCTGAAGCGGCGTCTGACAAATGCGTGCCTCAGGAAACCGTTATATATAATGTAAGCCTTGCAAACGCCTATGTGCCGTTTCAAAAGTTATGCAATACGTTTACGCCGCTTGGTTCTCTAGTAAGGGGCACGGCGTTCCCGCCTCTCGCGAGCGATTACGGATGGGAGAAGAACCGCCGAATGGAGGTATTGGACGATGAGTAGGGACGATCTGCTCCAGAAAATCACGGCGCTGGATTTTTATCTGATTGACTTGCACTTATATCTTAACACTCACCCGGACGATGTGGACGCATTAATGCTTTATAACGATGCAGTCATGAAAGTAAAAGAGCTAAGAGAGCAATATACGCAGCAATACGGCATGCTGCTTATGAATCAAACGCCGAGCAGGCAGCCGTGGCAATGGATAGACGGCCCATGGCCCTGGCAGAAATCTTTCAATTTTGAATTAAGGGAGGACATGGGTTAAATGTGGATGTACGATAAAAAACTGGAGTACCCGGTTAAAATAAAAAAGCCTGACCCCAGAATGGCAAAGCTGATTATTACGCAGTACGGCGGCCCCGACGGCGAGCTCGCCGCGTCCCTGAGATATTTAAGCCAGAGGTTTTCGATGATCACTCCTCAGGCAAAGGCGACGTTAAACGATATAGGGACAGAGGAACTAGCGCACCTGGAGATGGTTGGCACTATGGTAAAGCAGCTGACAGGGGGCGCGAGCCTCGAGGAAATCGAAGAGGGCAGCATGTCGCCTTACTATGTCGACCATGACAGGGCAGTATACCCCGTAAGCGCGTCGGGAGTCCCGTTTACCGCGGCTTACATTCAGTCCAAGGGGGACCCGATAACCGACCTTCACGAGGATATGGCGGCCGAGCAGAAAGCGCGCTCTACTTATGAGTATCTTATAAGAATGGCGGACGACCCCGACGTAATAGAGCCGCTGAAATTCCTGCGTGAAAGGGAGATCGTGCATTTCCAGAGGTTCGGCGAAGCTCTGAGATATGTTCAGGAGTATCTGGAAGACAAAAAGAGGTTCAGCATGCCCAGCAGGAAAACCGGGGCAAAGACCTGATATCCTAATAAAAAACAGGCTTTTATAAGCCTGTTTTTTATTAGCGGTACCAGGAGGGCAGAGCATTGGATAATTATTATTCGGGTTTTCATAACCGCATGTTCCGAAGCCCGGACAGCGAGATTACAGGCGAGAGCGTGGTTATAGAGAACAATTCCGAATTTGAGGACAGCTGGCCGTACAGCCTGTCTGACTACCTGCGCAATTTTATAGGCAAGAGGGTGCAGGTTAAGTACGAAATGAGCGGCGGGAGGCACTGCGAGCAGGAGGGAGCGCTGATTGTCGCCGGTTCCAATTTTCTGGGTTTGCAGCCATACAGGACGAACGACCTTCTCTTAATTGAGCTTGATTCGGTAAAATGCGTAAGCATATCCGAATTTAAGAAGGGAGCCGGCACAAACAGAAAGCCGTGAGATTAGTAACATAGTCGGATTCGGGACAAAAAGCCGCCCGCTTCGGGCGGCGCGCATTATGCGGACAAGCACGCCCTTTTGAAAAGCGCTGCGAAAACGCCTGTAATAATAAGCGCCGCCATAAATAAATATGGATTGTCAGCCTCGTGCGCGCAGCCGCAGGCTGCTGCAAGAATATCTGAACCGGGAGCGGAAATATGGATTTTATAAACAGCTGGATTTCAATTTTAAAAAGGGACGGGGAGGCGGCCGTCGCGACGTTAGTAAACGGCACGGGCTCTATACCGAGGGAAAACGGGGCGCAGATGATAGTTTCAAAATCGGAAATCATTGAAACTGTCGGCGGGGGAAGGCTGGAAGCGGATATTATAAAAAAGTCCAGGGAGGCGCTGAAGAATAAAACCTCCGCCATATACGGGTTTGAGCTAAGCAATTCCGACGCATCGCTGTCCGGCATGATCTGCGGCGGGAAGGTAGAAGCCGTCATATATTATTCCAGCATATATGATTTAACAGTGCTTGAGCGAATTGGCCGCACTTCCCGGGGCTGGCTTTTATACCCGATAGACGAGGGCGCCGGCCTTTGCTATGTAGCTTCGGACGGCGAAGTTTTCGGGGATGCCGGCGGGCTTGGTCGGGAGATGCCGGGCCGCGGGAGCCCGCATATAGAAAAATTGGGCGATGTGCGCTATCTTGTGCAATGGATAGAATCGCCCGGGCAGCTGCATATTTTCGGAGCGGGGCATGTTTCGCGCGAGCTGGCTAAAATCGCGCATATACTGGGTATTGAATGCCATGTTTATGACGACCGCCCGGAATATGTGAATTACGACAGGTTCCCGCACGCGCACTGCGTTTTGGTTGAGGATATGTCCGCGCCGCCGGACATTGCGCTCAATAAAAAGGACATGGCAGTCATTATTACAAGAGGCCATGTATACGACGGCGACTGCCTTGCCCGGGCGCTCGGGACGGAGGCCGGCTATATAGGAATGATAGGCAGCAGAAGGAAGGCAAAGATGGTTCTAAGTCTGATGCTGGAAAAAGGCTTCCCCGAAGAAAGAGTGAAGGCCGTGCGCTCGCCTATAGGAATTGACATCGGGGCAAGAACGCCGTCGGAAATAGCTGTTTCGATTGCGGCCGAGCTCATACGGTTTATATACGGCTTATAGTGTATGCCTTCCGCTCAAGTACAGTTCGGCTCTTGCGATATCCTCGGGGCAGTCAATGTCCATTAATATGCCGGCATCGTCCGTCTCGAAAGTCCGGAAGCCCGCGGCCAGGATATGGTCTCTCAAGGTCGGAAACCTGCTTTCCAATATAGATGCGGCGGCGGCCCTGCCTATAAGCACGGGATGGCCCTTTCTGCCGTTATAGACAGGGACCACTATATCCCCGTCCGCCTGCGCGAGAGATGAATATGTCCGGGGGCTAACGCAGGCGCAGTCTCCGGGTATGATAAAAAACCTGTCCGCGTCGGAAAGATTTAAGCCGGATTTGACCGAACCGAACATGCCCTCATTGTACCGTTCGTTCCGGATAAGCCGTATATTTTCATACTGCGCGCCAAGATAAGAGAGTTTTTCGGCCTGATAGCCCGTTACGACTATAATGCTTTGGCAGACATGGGACATGGTTTCAACGACGTGTTCAATGACCGGCTTGGAGCATATCCTGAAAGTTAGCTTGAAGATGCCGGCCCGGGAGGATAAACCGGCGGCGAGTATGATTCCGCAGATACTCACTGCCATCCTGTCTTGCCCGACAGCACGGCGCGCACGGCTTTCCCTATTTCCTCGTAGCTCGTGCAGCGGCAGATGTTGCTTTGCAGCCAGTCGTCTATAACGCTGTCGGGCGCGTCGGGCTGTTTGTCTGCTAGAGCATGGCAGACCATCAGAAAACCGGAGGTGCAGTAGCCGCACTGAAAAGCAAATAAGTCGATAAAAGCCTGCTGTATAGGCGTATCGCGAAGCCCCTCGACAGTCGTTATCTGTCTTCCGACTGCTTCCACCGCCAGCATAAGGCAGGATTTGACGGGCCAGCCGTCGATGAGCACGGTGCAGGCGCCGCAGTCCCCGTTTTCACAGCCCGGCTTTGCTCCCGTCAAACCTAGCTGTGAACGCAGGGTATGGAGCAGTATGTCCGACGGGCGGATTACAGCTTCGCGTACCTCGTTGTTTACGTTAAGCTTAGTTATTGTTTTTTCCGTTATGCTAAACATGACTACAGATCCTTCATTGTTTCGAGTATGTTGACAAGCGTCTCGTTCAGCACGAATTTCCTGTATTCAGCCGAGCCGCTTATGTCGTCGAGTATGACTGAGGATATTGCCTCGGCGGCTTTTTCGGCCCTTTGGTTGAAATCGTACGCATTGTCGTTTATGATGCTTTCGACATCGCTGTTTCTGAAAGGGCAGGAGGCAAGGCCGCTGAAAGCGATCCTGATACGCCCGTTCGTTTTCAGACCCGCGGTTGTCAAAAGCGGGTAGTCAATCTTCTCGTTTTTCGTCTTTTTCTGATGAAAATACGGCGCGTCCAAATACGGCTTATTAATTGATACGCTGACAACGAATTCGCCTCTATTGAGATTGAGGCGCCCGTTGAAGAGCTCGCTTATCCCACATCCCTTCAGCCCCATTGGGCTTGCTACCGTTATACTCGCGTCCGTTAGGAGGAGGGGGAGGACGGTTTCCCGGTATATGATGGTGGAAGAAAGGTTGCCGCCCAGAGTTATGCTGCGCTGTGACGTATGGTCGGCGATGCGTCCGGCCGTCCTCGTTAGCAGCGGGAAGCAGTTTGATTCAACTATGTCGGACAGGCTAAGCGCGCTTCCCAGTATCAGGCTGTCGTTGTCGTACTCGAGCCTTTTACAGTCGGGAATACTCTTTATGTCAATGACCGAGCCGAAAGACAGGTTCCCTACGCGCGCCATAGTGATAAGCTCTGTGCCCCCGCCGTAATAGACGGGGCTTTTATTCCCGGAATCGAGCCTGTTGAAGGCCTCGATCGCTTCCCCGACAGTGTCCGGCCTGTGATATTCAAAATCAAACGGGATCATGATATCCTCCGGTCTTTTTCCTCCAGATAGTCTCGGGAGTGACGGGCAGCTCGTCAAGCTCAGTCTGCGCGGCGACGGACAGCGCGTTGGCGAGCGCGGCCGGCATGCCGATTATCCCGTGCTCCGCTATACCCCTGGCCCCGTACGGGGCTTCGATTTGAGGCGTCTCAACGAAACCGACGAGGTATTGGGGCGTCTGGCCGAAGTGCATGACTTTGTAAGTCCTGAGGCTTGTGTTTTGAAGCTTGCCGGAGGTATAGCTGAAATGTTCGCGGCTCCCGAGCCCTAAGCCCATGCACATCCCGCCTTTTAAAACGGCCTCGGCCATAGCGGGGTTTATGACCCTGCCCGCATCGACGACAGTCGCGGCCTTAATTAAACGGTAGCTGTGTTCCTTTGTATCGTACTCCACCTCCACAGCCTGGGCGCCGACGGTCCAATAAGGCCCCGGCTTGCCTTTCCCGGTTTCCCTGTCCAGAACATTCAGGTCCCACGCAACGAAGCCGCCGCGGCCGAGGATCTGGCTTGAGACCGAGTTGCCGTTTTCATACTTAAATCCGTGCACAAGGTCTTTAAAATGGAGGAAGACCGTCGGGTCACTTTTAAGATAAACTATTTCGTCCTCCACCTCCAGACTATCAGGCGGCACCTTCAGCACCTGGGAGGCGAGGCTTTTAAGCTGTTTTTTCACGTCGTCGGCCGCACGCAGCACCGAAAGCCCTATCATGTAGGTGGTCATACTCGCCACGGTCTTCCAGTGCTTCGGCGAATACCTGGTATTTACGTCCATATTGACGTAAATACGGTTTATATCCATCTTCATTTTTTCGGACAATATCTGCGCCGCCGTAGTTTTCATAGACGGGCCGTATTCCACGCAGCCGATATTGAGGTTAATGCTTCCGTCTTCGTTAAAGCTGATAAAAGCGCCGGATGTTGCGTCGGTCGGGGAATTCGAGGTTTTCCAGAAGCAGGCCATGCCCTTTGACCTGATTTTGTTTTCGCCGACGAAGAGCCTCTCGCCCTCGCTCCAGTTGACCAGCGTTTTAAGCTTTTCTATGCAGGCCGGGAGGCTGCCGAAATTGCTCTCGGTTATCTTCACGTCCGTCGGGCTCCTGTTATCCGGCATCAGGGAGTTTATTCTCCTGAACTCCGCCGGGTCCATGCCGAGCCTCCGGGCGAGCTTTTGCATCATGCGCTCAATGCAGAAGGTGAACGACGCGTGTGAAAAGCCCCGGAAGGACGTGGCGAAGGAATGGTTCGTGTATACGCATAAACAGTCGCACCAGACGTTTTCAATGTTGTAAGGCCCGGTGCAGCCCGCTATTACGGCCTGGGCAAGACGCGGGCCTATATCCGAATAAGCGCCCGTATCTATCAGAAAGCTCATCTTTACAGACTTTATTAGGCCGGCCGCGGTTGCGCCTATTTTAATATCGGCCTCCAGCCCCATCCGGCAGGGCGAGGTTACGATATCCTCTTCACGCGAGTTCCTTATCCTGACCTCTCTTCCGCCCACAGCTTTCGAGGCCATATATGCAAGCAGCTCAAGCTGAACAGGCGCCTTGCCGCCGAATCCGCCGCCCACAAGAGGCGTTTCGACTATCACCTTGCCCTCCTCAATACCGAAGAGCTTGCTGACGGCCTTCCTGACGCCGTGCGGGGTCTGAGAGCAGCATCTTATAAACACCGTCCCGTCGGCGTTTATCCTCGCCTGAGCGGCTCTTGTTTCCATGGCGATATGGTCCGACTGGGGGAGAGTGAAGTGTGCTTCCTCAATAACAAAGCATTCGGAGAAACCTTTTTCAATGTCGCCTTTCCGTATCTGTTTTTTGTCGCAGATATTCGTGCCGGGCCGGGGATAAACGTCCTCAACCGTTTTATAGCTTTCGAGGTTTTCGTGCAGAAGATACGCGCCGGGCCTAACTGCCTGCGCGGGAGAGTCTATGATGGGCAGCGCCTCGTATTCGACCTTTATAAGGAAAACGGCCCTGGAAGCCGTGAACTCGTCATCCGCGACGACGAGTGCGACAGGCTCGCCGTAATACCGTACCACGCCGCGCGCCAGCGGCGGCCGGTCCTCAAGCACCGGGCCGTATAAAACGGGGAAGCTGTCCCCGGTCAGTATCGCTTTAACGCCAGGCAGCTTGAGAGCCTCGCTCAAATCAATGCTTTTTATCCTGGCATGGGCGCACGTGCTTGTAACCAGTTTTGCGCTAAGTATGCCCGGAGAGGTAAAATCGTCGGTATATTTAGCCTGCCCGGTAACTTTCTCGCAGGCTTCTTTTCGTATAACCGTAACGCCTACGCCGGTTTTGGGCATTGTAACCACCCCGGTTCTATCTTTGACTGCCGGGCGTAGTTTTATTCGGCGCGGGCGCAGCTAGTTTGCCGGGAGAGAGCCCGGATTGCTGCATAAAGCAAGGCGGCCCCGGGTCTGGGACCCGGAGCCGCACTTACGTTTTTCATTTATGCAACGAGGTTGTTTACGTTAATTATAAGGCTAATCCTTCCGTCGCCCAAGATCGTGCAGCCCGATAAACCGTTGAGGTTTCCGGTGGTTTTCTGTATGTATTCCGGAAGAGGCTTAACAACCACCTGCTGCTCGCCGATTATCTGATCTACAAATATGCAGAAGGTATTGACGTCCGAATCGATCATTACAAGAATCCCGTCGGCTATGTTTGTTTTCGCTCCTTCAATTCCGAAGAACCGGTGCAGGCGCAGAATTGAATAGCATTCTCCGCGTATCATTATCATCTCGCTGCCCTCGGGGTCGAGGAAGACGCTTTTTGTGTCCGGGACAAATGACTCCCTGATAGAAAGCATGGGCACAATAAAGCTCATCGGGCCGACGGTCATGCGCATGCCGTCTACTATGGCCAGCGTGAGAGGAATGCGTAAGGATATGGCGGTGCCTTCGTCCTTCGCGCTGTCGACTGATATGCTGCCGCCGAGCTTTTCTATGCTTTTGCGCACTACGTCCATGCCGACGCCGCGCCCGGATAATTCGCTTACCTCTTCCTTGGTTGAAAAGCCGGGAAGGAAGATATATGAGTACGCCTCTTTTTCGCTGATCTCGCCCTCGGACTTTGTTACAAGGCCTTTTTCTCTGGCCTTGGCGATAATCTGGTTGCAGTCGAGCCCCTTGCCGTCGTCCGAAACGATGATCATAACGTCTTCTCCGGTGTTTTTAGCCTCGAGAGTGACGCGCCCCTGTTCCGGCTTTCCTTTTATGATGCGCTCCTCGGGAGTTTCGATCCCGTGGTCTATCGCGTTTCTTATAAGGTGCATAAGCGGGTCTGACAGGCTGTCTATGATATTCTTGTCGACCTCGGTCTCTTCGCCTTTAATAATGAGATTGACTTCCTTCCCGATCTTCCTGCTCGTGTCGCGCACTATGCGCTGCATTTTATAGAAGATATTGGATACCGGCAGCATGCGTATGGACATGACGACGTTCTGGAGCTCCGAAGTAAGACTCTTGAGCTGGCGCGCGGCAGTCTCAAAGTTGTTCAGGTGCAGGCCCTCCAGATCGGGGCTTCTGGTCACCATTGATTCTGTCGTGACCAGCTCGCCTACAAGATCCATGAGGCTGTCGAGCTTGTTTACGTTTACGCTGATAAAGTTCTGCTTGGCAAAAAGGTCCGAAGCTGAGGACGAGGTCTCCGCTTTTGAGGCGCTCCCGGCGGCGGCTCCTCTCTGTCCCCGAATCGAGGCGGGAAGCTCCTCGTTGTCCTCTTCAATTGGAATAATGCTGAAGCTTTCCACAAACAGGGTCTCTTCAAGAAGCTTTTTAATGCTGTCCGGGTTTTCATGCGTCTGAATAAAAACGGTAAACCCGTTTTGAGCGACAAATTCCCGCGCGCTTTCGTCGTCGAGGTTTTCGGGTATGTGGGCCAGCTTAGGACAAAGCTTATTAAGCGCCGTGACTACGCCGATGGCGCGTATGTTTTCCATCTTGCTTTCCGGTTCGAAAACCACCCTGATCCTATAGTACGGGCTGTGTTCATTGTCGGCGCCGCCCTGGGCCGGGCCGGCGGGAGCGCTTTGGGCGGCGGGCCTCTGCCCGGCCGCATCTTTTCCGGGCATAGTCCTCAGATGCTCCTCAATCCTGCTGATAAGGTAGCCGGGGTCTCCGTCGTTTGGCTTTCCGTCCTGGATTTTTGCCATCTCCGTTTTTATAAAATCTATGATAGCCAGTATGATATCGAATATATCTCCCCAGTTCGGGCAGAATCCGTTGTTTTCGCGTATTACGGAGAACAGGTCTTCCGCAGAATGCGCGACGCGGGACAGATTGTCAAACGACATCATTGACGAAGAGCCTTTTATTGTGTGCATTATTCTGAAAACCTCGTCTATCTCTTCCGGCGAGAGGGCGCAGTCCTTTTCGCCAAACAGCATAAGGCTTTCAAGCTTTTCAAGCAGCTGCCCGTTTTCATAAACATAGACATCGAGCATGGATTCGTCAAAACTCATTTTCTTCACCTGTAAAAAATATTTGTAAGAGGCTGCGGAAGAGCTCTCAGCTAATCTTCCTCAGCGCAGATAAAAGGCCTTCCTCTTTAAACGGCTTTACGATAAAGCCTTTCGCTCCCGAGAGCACGGCGTCGCGGACCATCGCCTCCTGCCCCATTGCCGAAACCATTATCACCTGCGCCTTGGGATCAAAAGCCATAATAGCCTTAAGCGCGTCAAGCCCGCTCATTTCCGGCATCGTGATATCCATTGTCACAATGTCCGGCCTGAGCTCCTTGTATTTTTCCACCGCTATAGCGCCGCTTTCCGCCTCTCCGACCACTTCAAACCCGTTTCTCGTCAGTGTGTTTTTGATGGATATCCTCATGAAAGCCGCGTCGTCAACAACCAGTACTCTTGCCATATAATGACCCCCAAAAGATTCATTAAAATTCTCAGTTTCTCAAAGCCGGCGTTTCCGGCAGGTGTCAGATATATTTAGTCCCGTGGCCGATTGTTTTTATCAAGAGCCGGCCGTTTTCGGGATAAAACACAATTGTACGGCCGTAGCTGCCGCCTGTATCGCTGGATATGAGCCTGATTTTTTCCCGGGCCAGGACCTGTCTGCACATATCCGCGTTGCGCTGCCCGACCATAAATATGTTGGAGCTGCCGTTTGAAGAAAACATATTGGCGCCCCCGGCAATTTTAGCGCCCAGTGAGTTCCTTTTCGCGCCCATGGATATAAGCCTGTCTATCAGCTCCGGTATTCCGGTGTCGGCATACTTGGCCTTGTTCTCGGAGGAATCGCCGTTGTTTGTGGGAAGCAGGATATGTACAAGGCCGCCTATCTGCAGCTGCGGATCGAATATCGCCGCCCCCACGCAGGAACCGAGGCCGAGCGTTGTCAGCGCGTCCGGGCTTCTGGCAATTTTCATTTCGGCTATCCCGACAAGAATAACATTCATCGGTCAGGATACCCCCAACGAGGCCATCAGCTTGTCATACGACTGTCTGTCGGGAAGCAGGAAGAAATTGCAGGCTATTTTGTCCTCCGCGTCCACGAAGCGGCTTTCAAAGAATATGGCTGAATCGCCGGTGCTGCCGCATTCGACCGCTATGAGGCTCAGTATCGCGCCCGCCATATCAATGCACATATGCGGGATAGAAGGAGATATTGCCATACCGGTCAGCATGGAGATTGCCGTTAGATAGGAACCGGACAGAATATTAGTGACCTCGCTCAGAGCCGAGATATCAAGCTCCGAGAAATCCGAGACGTCAACGCATGGATTATAGGAAGCGTCGCGCGCGCTCATTATTGAAGAGAGAGTATAGGCTTCGCGTATGCCGAGGACAAGCATAATCTGACCTGTCAAACCCCCGTCCATATCGACCATGCCGCCGACGACCGGGTCTTCCGGGGCGCCCAGGATGCCGGGCACCGAGGATAGAGGTATAATCCTGACCTCGGGGACGTTCATATTTACTTTCCGCCCCAG
>JBMNQI010000060.1:0-13331 GCA_050944055.1 Oscillospiraceae bacterium
GCATGGTGCCTGGCTAAGTGCATGTAGTCGTCATAAAGAAGAATCTCATCAGCTAACGCGCGCTCCGCCAAAAGATAAGCGGTTGTCGAACCGAGGGTTCCCGCGCCAATTATGAATATTTTCATTCTGCCTCCATACGTTTTTGTTATTTATACCATTGCTTAGTTCAACTCTGGCTGCTTTTGTCTGCCGCCATGTCGATACTCCGATAACATTTTGTTGATTTAGCAGATTGTTTGTATTATTATAATTCCATATAGAACAAATTGTAAGTATGGATTTCGGCGGAATACATATTATAGAGCTTTTCGGCCGTACGCCCGTGCCCGGACTGTGTGACTCGCCTAACCCGCCGGCCTCCTCGTAGTGGACGGAAACCCGGGTGAGGATATAAACTCTATAGGCAAAACAGCGATGGTCATTCGGGCAAAATAAAAGTTGACAATTTGCTTTCGCGGCCGCGAAAGCAAAGCCCAGTTTGTTAAAGCCCGGTCTGCGCACAGCGCGGACCGGGTCAAAAGCATTTTAAAGCTCTGCTCATTATTTACTCTTTACTTCGGAACTTCCGCTCAGCTCGGCTAGAAGATGCTGCAGGGCTGGATTGGCGTTTTTTGAGTGCCACATAAGCGCAAGGCTGAACGGAATCCCGTAATCCTCTATGTCAATATAGGCGCAGTCCGGCGCCGCGCTTATGGCGTAGTATTTGGGTATTATCGTCATTCCTTTGCTGGCTTTCACGTTGAGCATAAGATATTCCGTATTGCGCACATTATCCTGAGTCTCATTCATTTCCAGCATGTTGATTTTTATCTTATTAAGCCCGTCGGCAAACAGCTGGCCCGATATGCGTTCAATAGGTATTGCGTTTACACTATTCGTAATGGTTATCTCGGTACCGGAAAGCTCTTTATAGGATATGCTCTTGCGCTCCGCCCAGGGATGGTCGTTGCCAACCACAAGACACATTGTATCGCACCAGAATGAAGTGTTAACCAGCTCCGGCTGATCGTCCGGAACCTCCCAGCGAGGCAGCAAAGCAATATCGCAGGCGCCTCCCATGACCAGACTCCATACCGGCACCGACGGCGAATACATCATTCGGTCGAAATTCCACGTTATATTCGGATACTTCTCCCTCATTCGCGCGAAAACGGGGGCCAGTATAGTCAGATATGGCGATATATACAGCACATTCAGATGGCCGGAAATACCGTTTATTATGCTTTTGGTGCGTTCAACAAGGCTGTTGAACCTGCGTATGAGCAGAGGCGCGTCCGCATAGAGCGACTGACCCGCCTTAGTCAGCGTCATATTGTTTTTCTTTCTGACAAACAAGGCGCCTCCGAGCTCCGCCTCCATAGCGGCTATATTTTTGGAAACTGTGCTCTGATGCAGGAAAAGCTCCTCGGCGCCCTTTGAAAAACTCATGTATTTGGCAACCGCCAGGAATTGCTGAAGCTGATCCACCGTCATATGTGTCGCACCCCCCTAATAATTTAACACATATCCTATATCTGTCAAGTATTCAAAAAATCCATTTTAAAACCTGTATAATTCCTGTATTGTTATACGTAACCCCGTAAAACAGACGCTGCGCCAGATAAGCCCTGTAATCTTATGAAGAGCAGCGGAAACTCAAGCGAATAAGCGTGATTCAAGTATGAAATATTGAAAGATTTATAAATGATAAATATTCTGTTTGATATTCCTTGACATTTAGTTCTCGAAGTGCTAAATTATGTTTAGCACTCTTATGCATAGAGTGCTAAACCCATGAACAGAGTAACAGCGTGAATTTTATTTTTGCGTGGGGTCATTATGGAGATATCGGACCGAAAAAAGAAAATATTACGCGCCGTTATTGACGACTATATTGCAAATGCCGAACCTGTAGGATCCAAGACTATATCAAAAAACGCTGACCTGTCTCTCTCCCCCGCTACTATAAGGCATGAGATGGCTGAGCTTGAGCAGTTGGGCTATCTTGAACAGCCGCATACCTCGGCAGGCCGCATACCGTCGCCGCGCGGTTACCGCATGTATGTCGACGAGTTGATGCAGCGTCACCAGCTCAGCCTACAGGAAACCGAGCGCATAAACTCAGCCATGCGTCAAAAAATGACCGAGCTCGACAGATTGCTGACCGAGGCTGCGCGCCTAATTTCGCAGATAACCAGCCTTCCCTCCTATTCGGTTACGTCGAGCATAGGCGGTTCAATCAGGAAATTTGACGTAATATATGTCGACCGCTTGTCCTTCATATCCCTGATAATGACGGACACGTCAAAAGTGCGCCACAGGCTGTTCAGGCTGCCGATTAGTTGCACAGAACAGCAGATGCGGTCGCTGGGGCAGCTTCTGACTAAGACGTTTTCCGGGCTCAAGGCCGGAGATTATACCCCGGAACTCATAGCAAATGCCGTCGAATCGGCCGCGGGGCTCGGGGCGGCGGCAAGCCTTATAATAAACTGGGCCCTGGAACTCCTGGGTGAAGAGGATTACCGTGATGTCGCCATATCCGGCGCGTCTAACCTGCTTTCGCACCCCGAGTACAAGGATGTGGACAAGGCGCGCGACATTCTCCATTATCTCGCCCAGGAGGACAAAATCCGCCACCTTCCTGTTCCCAAGGACGATTCGATGAAAATCATGATTGGCCCTGAAAATGTTGCCGAAGAGCTTAAGGACGCAAGCGTGGTCGTCGCCAGATGCGATATAGGAGACAATATGCAGGGCCTTATAGGTGTTGTCGGCCCCACACGCATGGATTACGCCAGAATTTCAGCCAGACTTCAATATTTCGCTCAGCACCTCGGCCGCCTTTTTCAGGCAGATGACGAATCAGGATAATGAGTTTGGCTAACTATAATATTATGACACAGAAGGATTCACAGGAGGTAACAAATGCCAACAAACAAAAAGCCCGTTCCGGAAACAGACCCGGAAAACGCATCTGTATCCGAACAGGTTAAAGAAGAAGGACGTGTGGAAGCCGAAGAGGTCCCTGACGCCGCTGCTTCCGCCGAGGCTTCCAGCGAAGAAGAGAAACTGCGAAACGAGCTTGCGGAGCAAAAGGATAAATACCTTAGGCTTCTGGCAGAGTATGACAACTACCGCAAACGCAGCCTGAAAGAAAAGGAAGGCATTTTTGCAGAGGCTACCGCGAATGCGATCGCTGAATTCCTTCCGGTTTTCGATAATCTTGAGCGTGCTCTTATGCAGCAAACCAGCGATGAAGCCTACTATAAGGGCATCGAGATGATAATGGCGCAGTATAAGGATATACTTTCCAAGCTGGGCGTAACAATTTTCGGCGAGCGAGGCGAAGTTTTCGACCCCCATCTTCACAGCGGTGTCATGCACTGCGAGGATCCTGAGCTCGGCGAAAGCGTTATTGCGGAGGTATTTCAGAAGGGCTTTAAACTTGGCGACAGAATCATCCGCTGCGCTGTGGTCCAGGTAGCTAATTAAGATAGTAATAAACTCTAAATTATACAGGAGGAACCAATATATGTCCAAAATAATCGGAATCGATCTCGGCACAACAAATTCCTGCGTAGCCGTTATGGAAGGCGGCGAGGTCGTCGTTATCCCCAACGCCGAAGGAAACAGAACCACACCTTCCGTCGTGGCGTTTTCCAAAACCGGCGAGAGAATGGTGGGCCAGGTCGCGAAACGTCAGGCAATAACAAACCCGGAGCGCACAATCAGTTCGATTAAGCGCGAGATGGGCAGCAATTATAAAGTCAGGATAGACAATAAGAATTACACGCCTCAGGAGATCTCCGCAATGATCCTGCAGAAGCTCAAGTCAGACGCGGAGGCTTATCTTGGGACAAAAGTAACTCAGGCGGTAATTACGGTCCCCGCGTATTTCACAGACTCGCAGCGCCAGGCGACAAAGGACGCCGGCAAGATAGCGGGCCTGGAGGTTCTCCGCATAATAAACGAGCCGACGGCGGCTTCGCTCGCCTACGGGCTTGACAAGGATACCGACCAGAAGATCATGGTTTACGACCTGGGCGGCGGCACTTTCGACGTATCAATTCTGGAAATCGGCGACGGAGTGTTCGAGGTGCTGGCAACGGCGGGAAATAACCGCCTCGGCGGAGACGATTTTGACCAGTGCGTTATGGACTGGATGGTCTCGGAGTTCAAACGCGAGTCCGGCGTCGACCTCTCTTCCGACAAGGTTGCCACGCAGCGCCTTAAGGAAGCCGCCGAAAAGGCAAAGATTGAGCTGTCCGGAGTTACCTCAACAAACATCAATCTTCCATATATAACGGCTGACCAGAACGGCCCCAAGCATCTTGATATGACGCTCTCACGAGCAAAGTTCAACGAGCTTACCTCGCATCTCGTCGAGAAAACCATGGGTCCCGTTCGCCAGGCCATGAGCGATTCCGGCCTGAAGAATTCCGATATCTCAAAAGTCCTGCTCGTAGGCGGCTCCACTCGTATTCCCGCGGTTCAGGACGCTGTAAAGAAATACATGGGCATTGAGCCTTTTAAGGGCATCAACCCCGACGAGTGCGTCGCCATCGGAGCTGCGATCCAGGCTGCTGTTCTTGGCGGAGAGATTAAGGATCTGCTGCTTCTGGACGTTACGCCGCTTTCCCTGGGCATCGAGACATTAGGCGGCGTATTTACAAAGCTCATCGAACGCAACACGACTATACCGACAAAGAAGAGCCAGATCTTCTCAACGGCCGCCGACGGCCAAACCTCGGTCGAAGTAAACGTACTGCAGGGCGAGCGCGAGATGGCAGCATATAATAAATCGCTCGGGAAATTCAGCCTTACGGGCATAGCCCCCGCGCCCAGGGGCGTTCCGCAGATCGAAGTCACGTTTGATATCGACGCTAACGGTATAGTAAACGTGTCGGCAAAGGACCTCGGGACAGGTATGGAGCAGAAGATAACCATAACAGCCTCATCCAACCTGTCAAAGGAAGAAATTGATAAGGCCGTAAAGGACGCCGAGAAGTTCGCCGAGGAGGATAAAAAGCGCAAAGAGGAGATAGATGCGCGCAACCACGCCGACCAGATGGTTTACCAGTGCGAGAAGACTTTAAATGACCTCGGAGATAAGCTTGATTCGTCCGACAAATCCTCCGTTGAGTCGGCAATCGCCAATGTCCGCGAAGCCTTGAAGGGCAGCAATATTGAAAACATCAAATCCGCGACCTCCGAGCTGGAACAGAAGTTTTACAAGGTATCCGAAAAGCTGTATTCAAACGCGGCGCAAAGCCAGGATGCTGGCGCGGGTGCTCAGGGAGGCTCCGGCGCGGGAGGCTCTTCCGGCGACGGCTATGTAGACGCCGACTACGAAGTAGTTGACGACGACAATAACAACAAATAGTTTACGGTCCGGGCGGACGTTAACCGTCCGCCCATTCCCCCGCATCAGCCAAAGGTGAGACGTTTCAGACTTTAAACTGTCAGGCGCATACCCTGCAAGGCGTGTCGGGATTAATATGCTCTGGCCAGAGGTGAAGGTATAGATGCCTGAACAAAAAAGAGATTACTATGAGACGCTCGGCGTCTCCAGAACCGCTTCGGACGACGAAATCAAGAAGGCATACCGAAAAGCGGCCAAAACCTACCATCCCGACCTCAATCCGGGCGACAAGGCGGCGGAAGCTCGTTTTAAGGAAATAAACGAGGCTTATGAGGTGCTCTCGGACCCGGATAAACGTCAAAAGTACGACCAGTTCGGACACGCGGGAGTCGATCCAAACTTCGGCGCGGGCGCGGGAGCCGGCGGTTTCGGCGGAGGTTTCGGAGGATTCGATTTCGATCTGGGCAGCATTTTCTCCGACTTTTTCGGAGGCGGCAGCCGTACGACGACGAACCCAAACGCGCCCGCGCGCGGCGAAAACATAAAGGTCCACTTGACGATCAGCTTTGAAGAGGCCGCATTCGGATGCAAGAAGGATATAGTATTAAACCGCACCGAAAAGTGCGAAACCTGTAATGGCAGCGGCTGCAAGCCCGGAACAACGGCGGAGGTATGCAGCAACTGCCGCGGCTCCGGAACCGTACGCACACAGCGTCAGACAATAATGGGAATGATGTCCACCAGCACTGTCTGTTCAAAATGCCACGGTTCAGGCAAGATTATACATCAGCCCTGCGAAACCTGCCGCGGCTCCGGTTTCCAGAAAAAACAGCGCAAGATTTCAGTAAGCATCCCCGCTGGTATTGACGACGGCCAGGCGATTTCGCTTCGCGGTCAGGGTGGCGCCGGCCGCAACGGCGGTCCGGCCGGAGACGTCATTGTGAGTATTACCGTACGCCCCCACGAGCTGTTTGAGCGCAGCGGAACCAGCGTTTACTCCACTTTTTCAATCGGCATCGTTGAAGCTAGCCTCGGTGCGGAGGTAGAGGTCCCGACGCTGGACGGAAAAGTCAAATACACCGTTCCGGAGGGGACTCAGTCGGGCACGACCTTCCGCCTGCGCGGAAAAGGCATCCCAAATGTCGACAACCCCAGGATTCGCGGCGACCATTTTGTACAAATAGTGGTTCAGACGCCGGAGAATCTGAACGAGAGGCAGAAGGAGCTCCTGCGCGAATTCGGGAAGAGCCTCAAAGGTCAGCAGCAGGAGCACGGCTTTTTCGACAAAAAGAAAAAGAAGGCCAGGTAACCTATGATATCATTCGCCATAATATTCCCCGTCCTTTTGCTGGCGGGGATAATTTGGTTCTTTGTGAGATGGCTTCGGGCGGAACTCTCCGGCGGAAACGAAGGCCTTCTCCTTGAGCCCGGATATGGAAGGCGCCTGCACCCGGATCGTATCCATTTCAGGATGGATTCCGGCGACATTCTGCCGGTTATTGTTATTACGGCAATCATGGCCTTCGTTTCTTTCCTGGGGCTCGGTTCGCATGAAGCGCCCGAGAGCTTCTTCAGGTTTACGGACAGCAGCTCCTACACGATAGACCTGAAAAGAGGCCGGACAGTAACGGGTTTTGAATATTACACGGGTTTATGGGAAGGAAAATACACCGTCGAGCTCTCATCCGACGGCTACAGCTGGTTTGCTCCCTATAAAACGGAGCAGAGCTACGCCGAGCTGTTTCGCTGGATAGTCTCCGAACCGGCTGAAGAAAACGGCAGCCTGGTGTTTGAAAACTGCCGATATGTAAAGATCTCGGCTGAAAACTGTCCCATCGAGCTTGGCGAAATCGCTATACTGGGCGAGGACGGAAAGCCTCTCGACCCTGCCGGATTTAAGTATCCGGACAGTATTTCCGCCCTGTTTGACGAACAGGATATTGTTCCCGCCGAACCGGATTATTTAAACGGCACTTATTTTGATGAAATATACCACGCCCGCACCGCCTATGAACATTTTAAGGGCGTTAAGCCATATGAGATATCCCACCCCCCTCTCGGCAAACTGATAATAATGGTCGGCATCTGGCTGTTCGGCATGAACCCATTCGGCTGGCGCGTAATGGGAACGCTGTTCGGCGTTGTGCTTATACCTGTTTTTTACGCTTTACTCAAACGCATGTTTGGCCGGCGCTCAGTCGCTGTTTTCGGAACGCTGCTTATTTCATTTGAATTCATGCGTTTTACACAGTCGCGGATAGCCACGCTCGACACCTTCGCCGAATTGTTTATTCTGCTCATGTACCTTTTCATGTACCGCTGGTACACGTCCGACTATGAATCTCCCTTCAGGAAGACGGCATCGTCCCTCGCGCTGTCGGGCCTCTTTTTCGGCCTGGGAGCCGCTACAAAATGGACTGCTGTTTACGCCGGCGCCGGGCTTTTTATTATTTTTGTCCTCACGCTTGCGCTCAGATTCCGCTATCTGAGAAGGACTGACCGAAAACACGAGTTTTGGCCGTTTCTTATTAAGTCGCTTTTACTGGCGTTTCTTATGTTCATTGTTGTACCTGCGGCGATATATTGCCTGACGTACATCGCTTATGCGGTAAACGGCGAAAAGTTTACGCTCTCAATCGTCCTTGAAAACCAGAAATATATGTTCAACTACCACTCCGGAGTTTCACAGGATCACCCGTACGCCTCGCGCTGGTATATGTGGATTGCCGACGCACGGCCGATACTCTATTATCTCAACTATATAAGCGATAATATAAGGTCAAGCTTCGCGGCTTTCAACAACCCGCTTCTAAGCTGGTCGGGCCTGATCGCGCAAATCTCACTGTGCGCGCTTTTTCCCAGAATACGCGATAAGCGTATATTATTTCTGACAGTAGGCTATCTTGCGCAGATCGTACCCTGGATTTTTATATCGCGCACTACATTCGCCTACCATTACTATCCGAGCATGCTCTTCCTTATTCTCGCGATCTGCTATGTGGCGGACAGGCTCGAATCTCTTAACGTCCCGTACCACCGCGCGGCGATGTGGGGATTTGGGGCGGTCGCAGGCATGCTTTTCTGCCTTTTCTACCCAGTTCTCTCAGGCGTGCCGGTTTCAGAATTATATGCAAATATTTTCCTTCGCTGGTTTCCGAGCTGGCCGTTTTAACACTTAAAAAGCTGGAGGAATCAATGTACTACGCAGACTACCATATGCATTCAAATAACTCGACTGACGCCCGCGATACTATGACAGATATGGCCAGGGCTTCCGCCGATTTTGGCCTGTCAGAAATATGCTTCACCGACCACTGCGATCTATTAACGGACGAGCTTGTGGTTTTGAATGATTTTTCGCTCGAACCACTGCGCGAGCAATACAAGGCGGCTCTACTGACCTGCGGGTCGCGAATAAAGATCAAATTCGGCCTTGAGCTTGGCCAGCCGCTTTCAAATCCGGAGCTGGCGGATAAGCTTGTAAATTCTGATGACCTGGATTTCATAATCGGCTCCATACATGTTCTGCCCGAACTCGGGGACTGCTATTATATGGAATACGATTCGCCTGAGCAATGCTCGTTCATCATTTCCCGGTATCTTGACGAGGTGGAGGCTTTGGCCAAATGGGGTAATTTTGACGTTCTCGGCCATCTGACATATCCCATTCGCTATATGCACAGGAAAGGCATAAAAATGGATTTCTCAGCTTTTACCGACAGGGTCCGCAGCCTTTACCGCCTGCTGATTGAGAGCGGGATGGGAATAGAGCTTAACATGTCAAATCTTAAACGGCCCGGTGGGGAAACAATGCCGGATCTTAATCTGCTTAAGCTGTATAAGGACTGCGGCGGCGAGATAATAACCGTAGGCTCGGATGCGCACCGGGCGGATGACGCGGGCGCTTTCGTGCCTCGCGGCTGCGACCTTTTAGGCTATGCGGGATTCAGATACTACTGTGTTTATGATCACCGGAAACCAGAATTTATAAAAATATAGGAGGATAATAATGCTTGCAATCGGCTGCGACCATGGAGGCTTCGCTCTAAAAAACGAAATAAAAAAATATCTGGATGCCAGTAATATTGAATACCGTGATTTCGGCACATTTTCAGACGAGAGCTGCGATTATCCAGATTTCGCCGAAAAAGCAGCGCGGGCCGTAGCGTCCGGCGAATGCGAGCGTGGCCTGCTCTTCTGCGGCACCGGAATAGGAATATCTATCGCGGCAAATAAGGTCCGCGGCATCCGGGCGGCCGTATGCTCAGACTGCTATTCCGCGGAAATGTCGCGAAGGCACAATGACGCCAATATACTCTGCCTTGGAGGGCGCGTTGTCGGAGCCGGCCTGGCGGAAAAAATCGTGGAGGTCTTCCTGAATTCTGAGTTTGAGGGCGGCCGCCACGCGCGGCGCGTTGAAAAGATTATGGCGATTGAAAACAAATAAGAGATTTCCTGTAAACTGCATTTCTGATAACGAAGCCAGCTTGTTAAACGGTATACCATTTGACAAGCTGGTTTTTTATTGCAGATATGCAAGAAGCGGCCATAACCAAAGTTCTTGCCGCCTGAGACAGCTGGCGGCAAGAACTCATGTCTTATAGTTTTACTTTATCATAAAAAAACAGGATTGTGTTTTTGCCGGTTCGTGTGCCTTATTAATCGTTAAAGTAGGCGGGAAGCTCCCAGCCCCAGGAATTTATTGTATAGAGGTCGTCATACATCCAGTAAGGCGGATCGACCTTTTCTATCAGCAGCTTGTATGAAACCTCGTTGAGCTGGATACCGGGGTCGGGCCCGCCGTATGACAGCGAACCGCGCAGACAGCTGCTCGCCGGATCAGCACCCGACTGTTCTATAAGCTCCAGTGTCGCCGCTGTTTGGCCGACGCCTATAACGCAGAATTCCTCAATATTGAAATCCGGACGCTGAATTATGTAGTTATTAGCGCCCATACCCGGATCAATTTCATACGTCAGAAACAGCCGGATATTAGGGTTATATGTAAGAGCGTTCTCGGCAAACGTAAATCCCGCTTCGGGAGTGGGCGCGAGCTGTACTTCCTGATAGTCGACAAAAGTCTTTTCTCCCGCGTCAATTGTTTCAAGAAATCCTGCGGAACGCTTTAGCGCATCGGATGTGCTCGTTGCGGTTAGTACGGCAACCGGGAGACTGTCCGCTCCGGCGTCTTCATAGTTTTTTTCTGCCCAGTCAATCAGCATCAGAGCCGCCGCTTCTCCGGTTTCTCTGAAATCAGCGATCAAACCACCCGATATCTCGTAATCCGGCCATACTCCGAGCATTATGACAAAGCAACCCTCTTCAATACAGCGGAGCGTAATGTCCTTGCAGGATTCAACATCCATCGCTACATTCAATATGAGGTCGGCGCCCATTTGCAGGTAGTTTTCCATAATGGTGATATACTTGGCATTATCATACTCGGCGCCTATAAGCTGCGTAGTGCAGCCCCATTCCTCAACTCTTCTGCAGTACGATTCGAGCATATTCCTCAGCCATTCGCCATCAAGTCCTGGGCAGACTACACCAACAAACATCCTCTCATCTTCGGCAGGCTCTTCAGCGGGTTTCTCAGTTATTTCGGCAGATTTTTCAGCGGGTTTTTCAGTAGCAAACTGCGTGGTTTCCGTCTCTTTTGGGGCTTCATCTTTACTGCAGGAGGTTATTAATAACAGTGCTATAATCGCAAGTATTGCTATGGTAATAGATAATACTTTTTTCATGTCTTAGCCTCCCTTACTATATTAATGCACATTAAATAATAATATCTGCTATTCTTATTTATATAGTTTAATAATATAGTTTTCATTCTGGTTTGGGCTTTTATCGTATTAATATGCAAAAACATCATGCTATCACTTTACATTTTAAAATGTTTGTGCTATTGTCTGAAACAAGGTAATTACTAATAAATTATTTTGAGTATATTTTACTATTATCATATAATTTGCACTAATTACATCATATATAAAACGGGGTATGAGTATGAGAAATAATTATCCTCACATATTTCAGCCTATCAGGCTTGGTCACCTGACGCTAAAAAACAGAATACAGGCTGCGCCGAACATAATACTGCGGACTGTTGGTCTTGAGCCTATTGACGATTTTTACGGGTTTTTAACTGCCAAAGCCCGAGGCGGGGCGGCTGAGGTTATAGTCGGCGACTTCCCGGTTGATCTGGAGATTGCGCCCTCTCACCTTGAATCGCTGGTATTTGACGACGAAATAATCGCTGAAATGGCCAAAACGGCCGACGCCATACATAGGGGAGGCGCCGTTGCGACGATTGAGCTTATTTTTGCAGGAGCGCAGGCAAGGCCTCCTATTATCAAAAGAATGCTCGGCTGGCCTAAGCCTCTCGGGCCGCACGCATTTACTCGTTCGACAGACGGAGCGAAAGTTGAAGAGCTCACGGAGGAAATGCTTCTTAAAATAATTGAAAACGCGGCTGCGGTCTGCTCGGCGTTTAAAAAAGCGGGATTTGACGGCGTTCTGGTGCACGGGGCGCACTCCTGGCTTATAAACGAGTTCTTCTCACCATTGTGGAACCACCGGGCCGACCGCTGGGGCGGTTCCTTCCTTAACCGTGCGCGCCTGCCTGTTTTAATGGTTAAGTCTATCAGGGAGGCCGTTGGGACGGATTTTATAATTGAATACCGAATAAACGGTTCGGACATGATGGATGGCGGCAATGGCGTTGAGGACGCTATTAGGCTTATATCCATGCTTGAGGACTGGATAGACCTTGTGCAGGTATCGTCGGGGTCTCTGGGCCTGCCCGACTCATCTGTGGGGGACAATACTGCGCTGCAGCCGTATATGGGAAATGTGGAGCTTGCCGCCGAGATTAAGTCGGCAGGTTTTCCTGTGCCTGTCGCTGCAGTCGGGAGTATTATGGATCTTGATATGGCTGAAAGCGTATTAGCCGAGGGCAAGGCGGATATAGTGGCAATGGGGCGCGCATTTATAGCCGACCCGGATTTTATTTCGAAAACTCTTTCCGAACGTGAGGAAGAGATCATACCCTGTATGAGATGCTACAATTGCATGAACGGCGAGAAGCCCGGTATTCCGCTTGAAGAGCAGCATTTTGAATGCGCGGCTAACCCCTTGACGGCCCGGTATTGTAAACCGAGTTTTTATCGTAAGTCGGATGCCCCTAAAAAGGTAATCATAGCCGGCGGGGGCCCGGGCGGAATGTATGCTGCAATTACCGCGGCCCGGCGAGGGCATGACGTTACTCTTATTGAGGTCAGCGATCGACTCGGCGGCAACATTTCTTTCTGCGACCGTGACTCGGTTAAAACCGATCTTAGAAAGTATAAGGATTATCTTATACGCAAAGTAAAGACGGAATGCCGCGTCATACTGAATACCGAGGTAGATCCGGAGCTTATAAAAGCGGCGAACGCCGATGCTGTGATCGCGGCGCTGGGCTCAGTACCAATAAATCCTGATATCCCCGGCATTAGCAAAGCCATACACGCTTTGGAGGTATACAAACCCACGGCCCGGTTAGGAGAGAAGGTCCTGATAATCGGAGGCGGCCTTGTCGGCTGTGAGACCGCTATACATCTGGCCCGTACTGGGCACGAGGTAATGATAATTGAAATGCAGAATCAGCTTGCGCCAGACGCTAACATAGGTTATGATCGGGGGCTTATGACGGCGCTGAAGCAGGAAAACATAAAAATCCTCACAAATACACGCTGTCTTGAGATACTGCCTTACGGCGTACGCTCCAAAACCGGCGGCGCTCCGGTCACTCTTCACGAAGCCGACAGCGTTGTATATGCCCTGGGAATGGAGCCCCGGGATTGGACCTTCCTTGAGCCCTGCGGCGTCCCTGTCTATCCGGTTGGCGATTGCAAAAAACCGCGTAAAGTAAAAGATGCCGTCTACGACGGTTTTTTCGCGGCGCTGGGTCTATAAGAAACGAACCGGGCTTTTCAACCCGCCCGGTCCT
>JBMNQI010000061.1:0-12664 GCA_050944055.1 Oscillospiraceae bacterium
TTGACGCAGACGCGCGTCGCTCCCATGGAGCGCAGCATCTTAAACTTCTCGTAATCGACCGTGTCGGGCCTTCCTGCTTCTACAGTATATTCAAGCACGCAGCCAAGGTCAAACAAATCTGCGAGCTTCTCCATAAGAGTGCGAAGCCGGCCTGCCGACAGAATTGTGGGCGTGCCGCCCCCTAAATAAACCGTCTTAATTCGAAGGCCGAGCCTGTTGACAAGCCGGGCAGTTGCCTCCGCCTCCCTGCCCAGCGCCTCCAGATACGGCTCAATCAGCTTTTGGGACTTTTCCACGCTGTTGCTGACGAACGAACAGTAGGAGCAGCGCGTCGGGCAGAAGGGTATGCCGACGTACAGGGAAATATCCTCCGGCCTGTTTTGCGCCTCAAAGCGCAGGCCGGCGCGCGACGCGTCTATGCAAAGCCGGGCCCTTTCGCTTGACACGTCGTATTTCTTTGTAAGCACACGAAACGCGCCCGCCTCGCTCCCGCCTTTGCGCATTACGGCCGATGAAATCTTAGCCGGGCGTATGCCGGTCAGCATCCCCCATTCCGGCGCGGCTGCCGCGCACCGGGCCGCCCTGTAAAACGAGGTCTTTACAAGCTCAGAAAGCTCCGGCTTGCCCAGTTTTGTTCCTGCACGCCGCCCGCAGCCCCGGTACGTCTCTCCCGCCCTCCTGAGCACGGTAACCGCCGTCGCGCATTTTTCCCCTACGCTCAGCGTAACAGCGGCGTCGGCTTCGCTCCGCCTTTCGACGTATTCAGGGCGCTCGCCCGGGAACATCGCGAGCATCATCTGCTCCACGGCATAACGGTAATCGTGGCCCTTAAACCAGAGTTTCACCGTCTTACAGCCTCTCGCATGAAATCGTTGAGCCTGCGCTCCCTGTCGAGCGTTGTCTCACGCATATGGCCCGGATAGACGTTGCAGTCGCCCTCCAGCTCGTATAGCCTGCGCAGCGACTTCATCATTGAAGTCCAGCTCCCGCCTTCAAAATCGGTCCTCCCGCAGGAGTCCCGAAACAGCGTGTCGCCGGAAAACAGGACTCTCCCAACCAAAAAACAGCACGAGCCCAGCGAGTGGCCGGGCGTATGGAGTACCTTTATTTCAAGAGAGCCCAGGTTCAGTACGTCGCCCTCATTGAAGAAATTGAGTTCATTTTCAGGCGGCAGCCCGTTGGGCATCAGGCCGCGCGTCTCCAGCTCGCCGCGGTGAATATATATGGGGGCGCCCGTCGCCCTTGAGACCTCGGAAACGGCCCCGGTATGGTCAAAATGGCCGTGAGTAAGCAGTATATACCTGACGGTCAGGCCCCCGTCGGAGACAGTCTTGAGGATATAGCCTCCCTGATCCCCGGGATCTATAACCGCCGCCTGCTTTGTATCCTCGTCGCTGAGTATATAACAGTTTGTTCCGTATGACCCGACATGAAGTGTTTTAATCTGCATTGCGTATCCTCCTAAGCATTTGTATCCGTCTAAAGCTCCGCCGTGTCGAGATATATCGTGACCGGGCCGTCGTTAACCGACTCGACGAGCATATGGGCCCCGAAGCGGCCGGTTTCAACCTTGAACCCGCGGGCGCGGCATTCTAAGACGACTTTTTCATAAAGCAATTCGGCTGTATCCGGCCTCGCGGCTCCCGTAAAGCCCGGGCGCCGCTGGCGGCAGTCGGCGTAGAGCGTGAACTGCGAAATAATAAGCATCTCGGCCCCAAAGTCCCCGGGCGAAATATTCATCTTTCCGGCCCCGTCCTCAAATATGCGAAGCCCGCAAATCCTGTCGGCTATTTTCTCCGCCTCTTTTTCTGAGTCGTTTACGCCCACTCCCAGTAAAACAAGCAGACCCGGGCCTATACTGCCCGCCTTTTGCCCGTCCGCCGTGACCGAAGCGCTCCTGACCCTCGTAACGACCGCCCGCATCAGCACCCGCTCCTTTGCACTTCTTTTACTCCCGAAATCCTGTTTAAACGCCTCATGACATCTCCAAGCTGCTCCGCGTTTTTGACGTTGAGAGTCAGATTCACCGTCGCGTTTTCGTCCTTCGCGCGCGCCGTCAAGCTCTGCACCTTGACCTTCATCTCCGCCAGGGCCGTCGCGATATCGGCGACAACCCCGTCCCTGTCTCTGGCGGCAAGGCACAGACCCGTCTGATAAAGCTCTTTTTCCGACTGCTCAGGCGGGGCCCAGGAGACGTTTATCCAGCGGTCCTTGTCTTCGCCCGTTACCGCGCTGTTAACTACGTTAGCGCAGTCGCTTCTGTGTACCGATACGCCGTAGCCGCGGGTTATGAAGCCGATTACCATATCTCCCGGAACCGGCGTGCAGCACTTGGCGAATTTGACAAGGCAGTTGTCGATACCCTCGACTATGATGCCCGAATCGCTTTTTACGGTTTTTTTCTGGACGGGAGGCGGCGTCAGCTCCAAAAGCTTGTCGGCCAGCGTCTTGTTCGTCCGGTTTATGCGCACCAGCTCATCCCTGATGCGGTTCGCGGTCCGCGCGGCGCTGGTTCCGCCGTAGCCTATCGCGGCGTATAAATCGTCCAGGCTGGAATACCCGCTCTTCTTTAAAAGCGCGGGCAGCAGCTCCTCGTTTTGCATCACGCTCAGGGGGATGCTCATCTGTTTAAGCTCGCTCTCTAAAGTGGCCTTCCCCTGCTGTATATTCTCCTCCCTGCGCTCCCTTTTGAACCACTGGCGTATCTTCGTCTTGGCCTCGTTGCTCTGGGCGATATTAGTCCAGTCGCGGCTGGGGCCCTTGGCGCTGGGCGACGTTATTATATTTACGATATCCCCGTTTTGAAGCTTTCTGTCAAACGTCACTATACGCCCGTTTATCTTGGCGCCCGTCATATGGTTGCCGACCTCGGAGTGTATCGCGTAGGCAAAATCTATGGGCGTGGAGCCGGCCGGCAGGTTTATTACGTCCCCGGAAGGCGTGAACACGAAAACCTCGTCGTCGAACATATCGACTTTAAGCGTCCTGACAAACTCCTCCGCGTCCGTATCCGCCTGAGCCTCGAGCAGGCTGCGTATCCAGGCGAACTTCTCCTCGTCGCCCATCCTGACGCCTTCGCCGCCCTGCTTGTATTTCCAGTGCGCCGCCACGCCGTACTCGGCTGTATGGTGCATTTCCCAGGTCCTTATCTGCACCTCGAAGGGTATGCCCTCGTCGCTCATAACAGTGGTGTGGAGGCTCTGGTACATATTGGGTTTCGGCGTGCCTATATAGTCCTTGAACCGCCCGAGTATGGGCTTATAGATATCGTGTATGACGCCAAGGACGTTATAGCAGTCCGGTATCGTATCGACTATGACCCTGAAGGCGTACAGGTCGAAAACCTCCTCGAGGTTCTTGTTCTGGCTGTACATCTTGCGGTAAAGACTGTATATGTGCTTTATGCGGTCGAAAATCTCGGCTTTGATATGCTGAGCCTCAAGGCGGGCGCCGATCTGCTCTTTTATGCGGGCCATGAAGGCCTCCTGAATATGGCTGCGCTTTTCGAGCTGGTCGTTTATCTCTTTGTAGCCTATCGGGTCGAGGTATAAAAGCGCCAGGTCCTCCAGCTCCCATTTTATCTTCTGCATGCCTAAGCGGTGAGCTATCGGTGCGTATATCTCCATTGTCTCAAGCGCCTTTTCGCGCTGCTTTTGAGGCGGCATGGAGCCGATAGTGCGCATGTTGTGGAGGCGGTCGGCAAGCTTTATGAGGATGACGCGTATGTCCCTGGCCATGGCCATAAGCATCTTGCGCAGGTTTTCCATCTGCTCCTCTTCTTTGTTGGAGTAGACTATCCTTTTCAGCTTTGTCAGGCCGTCGACAAGGTCGCCCACGCTTTTGCCGAAGATCTTGGTTATTTCCTCGTAGGTCGCGGCGGTGTCCTCAATACAGTCGTGCAGAAGCGCGGCTATAATCGAGTCCTCGTCAAGCTCCATATCGGCGACTATCTCCGCGACTGCAAGCGGGTGCGTCACATAGGGCGTCCCGTCCCTGCGGTTCTGCTCCTGATGCATCGCGTCGGCATAGAGGAAGGCTTTGAACAGGCGGTCTTTATCAAGGCCCGGATTGTATTTCTCTATCCTGGCCTCCATTTCCTTATACTGCTCTATGGAGCCGCGCATTGTTACCTCCCCGCTTTCTTCCTCAGTTCCTTCAATATTTCAGACCTGTTGAGATCTACTCTGCCCTCCGTGTCGCAGAGCTTGATATGCAGCTTAGTGCCGTATTCCCGCATTTCGATCAGACGCAGTTCGTTGAATACATCAAGGCAAACGGACATTTTCGCAACGTTTGACGGCAGCCCCGCGACGCGGGCTATCAAGCGGGACAGGTAGGTCCTCTCTCCCCTGGTCTCGCCGTTGCTTGAATGGCTTTTTAGGTATCGCCATATGGCTACGAACGCCTCCCTCTGCGGGAAAAGCGCCAGCGCCTCCTCCTCCGTCAGCTGCTCGCCGGCGCGGAATTTCTGGAACAGCGTCAGTTTATCTCTCTCGATCCTGCGAGTTTCGGCGCACTGTCTTATGCCTGCAAGCACCAGCTGCACCGAGCGCCGGTTGCGGTACTCGTTGACGACCGGGTAAAAAGCTATGTCCACCCTGTCGCCGGGGGCTATCCCCTCGCCGTAGGACGTATGCCCGAAGAATATCCCGTCGTAGGATTTCCCGTTTTTGGAAACCATGAGCTTCATGTGCTTTCCGCCTCCCACGTCCCCGACGCTCTCCACCTCGGCGTCGCCCAGGCAGAATACCGGCTGGCTGTTGCCGGAGCCGAAGGGCTCAAGCGCGCAAAGCCCCTCCACGTTTTTCATTGTCAGTATTGCCGGATCCCGTATTTCGCAGTCAATATCCAGCACGCTCCCGACAGACGAGCCTTCCGAATACTCGCTGAACAGGCGGCGCATAAGCCTGTCAAATTCCGGAATGTTCTCCCGCTTAATCGTAAAGCCCGCAGCCAGGGCGTGGCCCCCGAAGCTCTCCAGGAGGCTGCCCGCCGCCTCGAGGGCGCGGAAGAGGTTAAACCCTCCGTAGCTGCGGCAGCTGGCTTTGCCGCTCTGCCCGTCGATGCTTATAAGGAAAGCCGGCGCGCAGTTCTTTTCGGCGATCCGGGACGCGACTATGCCTATGACGCCCTGATGCCATCCTTCGCCGCTGAGCACCGCGGGAACTCCTTTTTCAAGGCCGCTTTCCTGCAGCATGGCGCAGGCCTCTTTATATATCTCGTTTTCTATCTGCTGGCGCTTTCGGTTGAGATTGCAAAGCTCCTCGGCGAGGAGGGCCGCCTCCTCCGGGTCGTCAGTCAAAAGAAGGTCTACAGCCGTTCTGGCGCTTCCCAGCCTCCCCGCCGCGTTTATCCGGGGTGCAAGTATATAGCCTATGCTCGAGGAATTTATCTCCTTTTTTGAAAGGCCGGACATTTCCAGCAGCTTGCGAAGGCCGACTGTGGAGGAGTTTTTTATGCACGAGAGCCCAAGACGCACTATGCCCCGGTTCTCATCCAGAAGCGGCATAACATCGGCTATTGTTCCTATGGCCACAAGCGGCGTCAGCGCGTTTTTCATTTCCACGGTCGCGTATTCCCCGAAAAGCGCGCACACGAGCTTATAAGCCACGCCGACACCGGCAAACAGCTTGAAAGGATAATCGCAGTCCGGCCTTCTCGGATTGACCACGGCGACAGCGTCCGGTATGCGCTCCTTGCATTCGTGGTGGTCCGTAATGACTATATCCACACCAAGCGATCTGGCAAACTCGGTTTCCTCTACGGCGGTTATGCCGCAGTCCACCGTGACAATCAGCGTAACGCCTTCGGAGGCAAGAGCCTCGATCGCTTCGGCGTTGAGCCCGTAGCCCTCGTCTATACGGTCCGGTATATAGCCCACGCAGTCGATGCCGTTTTCCCGGAAGCAGCGCAGGAGAATCGAGAGCGCGGTTATGCCGTCCACATCGTAGTCGCCGTATATCGCCACCTTTTCGCTTCTTTCGCGGGCCAGCAGTATCCTGTCCACCGCTTTGCGCATATCCGGCATCGAAAAAGGGGAACGAAATCCCCGCTCGTCCTCGTTAATAAAGCGCAGCGCCTCGCCGGGATCGTTTACCCCCCTGGCCGACAGAATCATCGCGGCGAGCAGCGGTACGCCGCTTTGCGCCATCCTATGTACGGTCTCTATATTATATTGGGATATGTTCCAGTCTGTATATTTCATGGTTTGTCCTTAGTTTTTAATTTAAAAATTATATTATATCCCGCCGGTCTTTTCAAGTTTTTGTTTATCACGCGTTCTTCAACAAGCTCAAAAAGCGCAAGCCTTGAGGCTTCAAGCGCCGAACACGAGTGATAAGCACTTATAATATTCTCAGGAGCTCAACGCCCGAGTTTCGTTTTATTGTTGCCTGCATACTGCTGTCCTTTCGTCCTGTTATCCCGCATAGAAGATACGGACGGCCGATGGCCGTCCGTCAAATGCTCGGAAATAGCCCCGCTCAATCAGGCGAAGGCTTTCTGCCTTTGAAAAGCTTTTCCCATATACGGGTTTTTCCGCCGTCCTGCGGCCCGGGCTTATCCTGGGCCGGTTCTTTTCCGTCTTCGCCGGGGGGCGCGTCCTGCGGGGCCGTCCCGCCTTCCGGCACATACTTTTTCCATATCTTTATTATTCCCATGTCGTTTGCGTTCTTAAGAAGTATGGCAATAATAGGAACGAGGAAAAGGCCGAGCAGCCCGAATATCTTTAAGCCTACGTACATGCAGATCAGCGTAATAAGCGGACTTAAGCCTATCTGGCTGCCGACTATTCTCGGTTCGATTATATTACGGATTATGGTTATCACGGCATACAGAATCAGAATAGAGACGCCCGAAAATGTGTCTCCTATTATAAGCTCGATTATGCCCCACGGTATGAGTACAGTGCCGGTCCCGAGCACGGGCATAAGGTCGACAATAGCGATGATGGCGGAGATGACGACGAGATAGTCCACTCCTACTATGGCAAGCCCTATAAGCAGCTCGACAAAGGTTATGAGCATAATAATCAAATAGGACCTTGCCATGCGCACGACGGAGCGCCCGAAATTCCTGTACAGCTCCGAGGACATCAGCTTGTACTTGTCCGGTATCTGCCTCAGTATGCCTTTTTTCATAACTTCAGTCTTTCCCGCCATGAAAAAGGCCGCGATAATTGAGATTATAAATGTCAAAAGCAGATACGGGAGGTTGGCCGCCGCATCCGCCACCCAGCTAAGAGCGGTTTTTGAGAGGTCCACGATCCCGTTTTGTATATAGCTCCCGAAGTCACTGAAAACATCCTGGAAAGCTTCCGTAAACTCTTCTGGAAGCTCGCTCGTCAAATCCCTGATTTCGCCGCTTATCTTCCCTATAGCGCCGGGGACTACCGCCTTGTACCAATCCGGGATAGTCGAAAGAAATCCGCCCAGCTCGTTGATAAGCTGGTATAAGGCGAAGATAATTGCAGTGAGAATAATGAGCACAAATAAAAGCGTAATAATAGGCGAAATGATTTTCGGGCTGATGCCTGTTTTCCCCGACAGCCAGGCTATAGGGCGGCGGACCATAAACGCAATTGCAAGCGCGATAATAAAAGGCAGCAGCCAGATTATAACGTATTTAATCCCTATGTATATGAGGGCGAGAATGACGACTATAAACGCGACGTTTATCAGAAAACTAATCCTCTTATCTCTCGCCATCCGGCCGCCCCTCCTCAGTCATGGTTAACATATTTTTAGTCTAACTGCAAGAAGGGGCAAATGCAATAGTTTTACGACAAATTTTTCATATCATTCATAATTTCTGCCGGCGTAGCGCGCCGCAGCCTATCCCGCCTGTTCCCCGAGCCTTGAAAGCCTGAACACGAGGTATTGCCTGCCGCCTATTTCCGCGGGCTCCCCAAGGCAGAAAATTGCGGCCAGCGGCTGCTCCAGGTCCTCGGTATACGGGGCGGCTATAAGCAATTCCTCATCCGTCCTTTTTATAAGCGCTCCCTGCACGTTCGACCAGATCCGGCGAAGAAGCGGATCCGAGAATCTTGACCCGGGCGAACGGAGAACGTTCCACTCTTCCTCCGGACCGGCCGTCTCATCACGGGTTAGTTTTGCCCCTCCGAAGCGGTACTGCAGGACGCCTTCGCCTCGCTTCAGTCCCTCAATCTCGCCGGGGGAAAAGCTCCGCCGGGCGATAAGCCAGCCTCCTTCGGGCACCATGAGCCCCATATCCTGGCGGCCTTTCCGCATCAATGCGAAGGCCCTGTATAACCCGTCGTTCCTCCCCGGGCAGCGGGCAGTCAGTATTAGCTTTGAGCCCTCCCGCGTCTCCTCAAGCGTGCCGGCTTCCTTTCCGTCTATGACAAACGGGTAAGACATAGCAATAACCTCCGATACATAAAAATTCGCCTCCGCACTATCAATATGCGGAGGCGACGCCTGTTATTGCCTTTTATGTCTATGAGATCGTATAAGGTCCGCGTATTAATACTTTTGAGGCGGATGTGGCTTTCAGCCCCCGTCCCTCCACCGTGACCATATAAAGATGGTTGGTTTTAAGAGACGCGCCGCCTGAAAGCTCGGAACCGTCTGTTTCGTCTATGAGGCCGGGCGATGAGGCGGCGACGCAGACCGCACTCCCAACGCGCAGCATGATTTCGGTGCCGACGCCTCCTATCAGCGTTTTCCCGGAGTCCACGGACACGACGGAAAACTCCGCCGAGGCGGAACTGCCTAAGGAATCCGTAATTTCCTTAAGCTCGGAAGTCAGCTCCTTCTTCGCCTGTTCTATTCTTGTGTCCACCTGGCTCATTACAGAGGGTGAAAACACGCTCGTCAGGTAGCTAAGCGTAACGAGAGGGTCTTCCGCAGTGCCGTAGCCCGACGCCGCGGCGACAAATACCATAAAAAACAGGGCGCAAATTACGCTGGCAGCCAGCCTGATTATCAGCCTGCGTTTCATCTTAAGTACCTCCGGAAAATCAGCTTTTTAAGTGCGGGGGGCGGGTTTGACCGCCCCCGCCTTTAAATCTGTGCCTGTCGGTCGGGCAGCCCGAAACTGACCGCAATCGCTGCGTCCACCCGATCCATAAGGGAGTCGTCAATCCTCCCAATTTTCTCTTTGAGGCGGCGTTTATCTATCGTCCTTATCTGCTCAAGCAGCACGACCGAGTCACGCGAGAGTCCGACGCTGTGGCCGGTAAGCTCGATGTGGGTCGGCAGCCGCGCCTTCCCCGTCTGGGATGTAATGGCGGCGGCAATTACAGTCGGGCTGTGCCGGTTCCCCATATCATTCTGCACGATCAGCACTGGACGTAAGCCTCCCTGCTCGCTGCCCACGACCGGGCTGAGGTCGGCATAAAAGATATCGCCTCGTCTTACGCTATTGTCCACTATGGTTCACACTCCGCCGGAAGAAATCGCCGGTCATACCGGCCACTATGATTCTTCCACATGCGGCTTGCGTTTATACTTTTTTTTGGGCCGGCGACCGGATGGTGTCCTTCCCTTATAGAATATTCAGGACTTAGCCAAGGCGTTCATCAGTATAAACACGCTTTACGCGCTTGCCCACGGCGCATAGTATCTCATACGAAATCGTGCCCGCATTATGCGCGTATTCCTCAGCCGACAGCTCCTCCCCGAACACTGTGGCTATGTCGCCGGGGCGAACGTCCGGAATATCCGTCACATCCACCATGCACATGTCCATGCATATGCGCCCGAGGCTCTTTGCGCGCCTGTTCCTTATCAGCACCTCGAATTTATTCGAATTAGACCTTAGCAGCCCGTCCGCATAGCCTATGGTCAGGACCGCTTCGCGCGTATCCCTCTCAATTAAGGCTGTGCGCCCGTAGCTCACCGTCGCGCCTTTTTTCAGCTCTCTCACCTGCGCGACCGTGGTTTTCAGCGTCATAGCGGGCCGGAGGCCCAGCTCGTTCGGCATGTCCCTGTCCGGCATGTAGCCGTAAAGCGAGATCCCCACTCTTACCATATCCATATGTGACTGCGGCCAGTTTATCACGCCGGCGCTGTTTGCGCAATGTCTTATGGGAAATTTGGTATTGTATTCATCTTCCAGTTTTTGGACGCAGGCTTGGAATTTCTCCATCTGAAGGCGTGTGAAATCCCTGCCCTTCCCGGTGTCCGCTTCGGCAAAATGCGTGAATACGCCCTCAAGGCTGAGCGCCCGGCTCCGGCCGAGCGAAGCAATCGCGGAGAGCTCTTCTTCGCTCTGCGTATCGTACCCAAGCCGGGACATGCCCGTATCCAGCTTGATATGTATTTTTACGCAACTGCCCGACATCTCCGCGTTCCGCCTGAGTTTTTCGCCGTACTCTACGCTGAAGACAGTCTGGCTTATGTCGCAGCGGCTCAGAACGGCGGCTTCCTCGGGAGGCGTCCAGCCAAGTATCAGGATAGGCAGGCTTATGCCGGCCCTCCTGAGCTCAAGCGCCTCTTCCAGCGTGGCAGCCGAGAGAAAATCGGCGCCAAGCTCCTCCAAAAGCCCGGCTACCCGCACCGCGCCGTGGCCGTACGCATCCGCCTTTACGGAGGCGAGGAGCTTGCAGCTTTCGGGTATGCGGGAGCGCAGCGCGCGGAAATTGTGTTCCAGGGCGCCGAGGGATATCTCGGCCCATGTGCGTTTGGGAGTATCCATCTATTTACCTTCTTTTGTTCGGCCGCCTGTCGTCAGCGTGTCGTTATTCAAATTGCGTAATCTCAAAATCAGTGAATCTGCAGGTGATGACCGCCCTGCCGCCGCTGTAAATTTCGGCGGTCAGCGGCATCCCGTTTTCCACGTCAAAGCGCAGGCAGTGCGCCGGCTTCTCCGTTTCGGGCCCGAATGTGATGATAAGCGCGTCGGCGCCTTCGTGCTTCTCGCGGCCGGCGGAGAGGATTGGCATTTCCCGCCAGGCTCTGAGCATAACCGGCAGGGCGGATATTGGCGTCAGCCCCTCCGGGTCGAGCTTTCCGGTCTCAAGGCGCACGTCGTTTATCAGCATCTCAAGTTCGTCGCCTTTGAGCGATACGGCAAGGCCTTCTATTATCTCAGGCGCCAGCACCGTAATGAGGCCTTCGCTTTCGTCGAGCTCGTACCGCAAAACAAAGTCCTGAGTCCTGTCGCCGTAATCGGCATGCACCTCGGCCTCCATTTTGCAGCCATTTATACGCGCAAGCTCGCTTTGAAGCCGGTGAGCCTGGTCTATTGCTTTCTCCCTGCCGCAGCCTGTCAGAACCAGCAGGGTCATCATCAGTGCGCCGATTCTTCGACGCATGCATAAGCCTCCTGTTTAGTTTTTAAGGCAGCACTCCCGGAAGCGCCTCTATTATGTCTCTGGGGAGAAGGCCGTACTGCCCCAGCTTACGGGCGCAGACGTCGCCCGCAAGGCCGTGGACGAAAACCGCCGAGGCCGCGGCCATATCCGGCGAAAGCCCCTGCCCGATGAAAGAGGATATAATTCCGGAGAGCACGTCGCCGCTGCCCCCTGTGGCCATCCCGGGATTCCCCGTCGTATTGACAAAAGCGTGCCCGTCCGGCCGCGCCGTTATCGTGCCGGCTCCCTTGAGAACCAGCGTGACGCCGTATTCTTTAGCGAAATCAGCGGCGTGCGACAGCCTGTCTCCCTCCGGGTCGCCGCCCAGCCTTATAAATTCCCCGTCGTGAGGAGTCAGCACCAGGCTGGCGGACACGCTTTTCAGTATATCTATATTCGCCGAGAGCGCGTTTAGACCGTCCGCGTCAATTACCATTGGGCATTTGGCGTTTAAAACAATTCCGGCAGTAAGCTCCGTTATCTCCCCGGAACGCCCGAGGCCGGGCCCTATAAGCATCACGTCCGCCTTCTGCGCTCGGTCGAGTATCTCGTCAATCGCATCGTACGCCAGTTTCCCGTCCTTATCGGGCAGGGGGAAGGCCATGACCTCAGGGTTCATCGAGGCAATTATGGGATAGACGCAGAGCGGAACGCCGAGCGAAACTAGCCCGGCTCCCGACCTTAGCGCCGCGAGCGACGCAAGCGCGGCGGCGCCCGTCAGCCCCTCGCTGCCGCAGAGCATCAGCACGCGCCCGTAGTCGCTTTTATGCGTGTCGCGGCGGCGTTTGGGCAGGAGCGTGTTCAGATTTTCCTGAGTAAAAGTCTCGGCATTAAGCTCAGGCGCGCAGGAGGGCGGTATCCCAATATCATGCACCAGGAGCTTACCGCTCATTTCAGCGCCCGCTGCGAAAAAATGCCCGGGCTTAGGCAGCGAGAAAGTGACCGTTACGTCCGCTCGGACGGCCTCGCCCAGCACCTCGCCGGTATCGGCCGATATGCCGCTTGGAATATCCGCGGATATTACGGGGGCCGGGGAAGAGTTTATCAGGCGCGCCGCCTCCAAGCCTGAACCGCGGAGTGCCGAGTTAAGCCCGATTCCGAACATGGCGTCTATTATGAGGTCGGCCTTTTTAATGTATTCGGCGCAGGCTTCCGAAAAATCCTCCGCGCTGCCTCCGTATTCTTCAAGCCGGCGCAGCATCTCGATCGTATCCTGCGTAAGTTTTTCTCTTTTTCCAGTCAGGATAACGCGGACCTGAGCCCCTCTGCGAAGGAGCTTGCGCGCGGCGGCGACCCCGTCCCCCCCGTTGTTCCCCGAGCCGCAGATTACGGCAATTTTTTTGCCGC
>JBMNQI010000062.1:0-12662 GCA_050944055.1 Oscillospiraceae bacterium
CTGGTAGATTTTATCTATCCTGCCGCCAATCAGCTGCGGGCGCAGCTCATTTAGCAATGCTGTAAGGCAGATGGAGTCGAGGGGCATTCTATTTCTCCTCCGATTCGATAATCGCAGAAAAAAGGCTGTTTATCCTGTCGTGCCGGCCAGTCAGATACAGCCATCCGAAAAGCGCTTCGAGCGCCGTCGCCTGCTGATACTCCGCGCGGGTGGCCTTTTTGGGAACGAAGTGCACGTTTGTGTTCCTTCCGCGCCGAAACACATCCGCTTCCTGCTCGTCAAGCAGCGGCAGAATAATAGCGGCCGCTTTTGACTGGGCCGGAGCGTTTACATGAGATACTGTCTCACGGTGGAGATTGCCCGAGGTCGCGCGGCCGTCGAGGCTGAGCTTTGTGCGGACAAGAAGCTCATACACGGCGTCGCCTACGTGGGCCAGCGCGAGGCTGGACATGGCGTCCAAAGTCTCCTGCTCCATACGTATGTTAAATAGATCCCTCAAAATATTGCCTCCCCGCATAAATACTGAGGACGCGGACATGATATTATGCGCGGGCCGCGGCGCGCAACGCGCAGTACGGCCGGAAAAATGCAATTGTTGTTAAGCCTGTCTTCCGATTCTTATAAAGCGCGGCGGAAGAGAGCTTATCGGGGATATTATACGCTAATAAAAGTAAGGATACAATCCCGAATTGGGTTTGACAATCCATGAGTAAAAAGATATAATGTTTTAGCGATTAAGTAACGGCATGCTTTCGGAGACATGCGCATTGATTACAACATATTTGGCGTCGTATAAGGCCGCACTAGTCGGGGAGTCAGCGGTGCCCTGTAGCCTGCAACCCGCTACAGCAGGGATGAAGCCCGGCCCGAGGGCGGGCGTTGTGCCGTCAGCCCGGCATAAGCGGCGATGAGGAAACGGTCTTACGCAATCGGTGCCCGTGAACCATGTCAGGCGGGGAACCGAGCAGCATTAAGCGGGATAACCGGTGTGCCGTAAGGCAGCCGTCTCCGAGCCGGCTGTGCCGGTAACGGGCATAAGGTTCCGTTCGGAGGCTGGTGTGCGGTCTTGCACGGCGCCAAAACAACAGGAGTTTGTATGTATCAGGCTCTATACCGGAAATGGCGCCCCAAGACTTTTGACGAGGTCGTGGGGCAAAAGCATATTACGGACACGCTCCGCAGCGAGATCAGCTCCGGAAGGCTTTCGCATGCCTATCTTTTCACAGGGACGAGAGGCACCGGAAAGACGACATGCGCGAAAATACTGTCGCGCGCCGTCAACTGCCTTTCACCCTCCGCGGGCGAGCCCTGCAACGTGTGCGAGGCCTGCGTCGGCATAGAAAACGGGAGCATACTTGATGTAATCGAGCTGGACGCCGCGTCAAACAACGGCGTCGATCAGGTTCGCGCGCTGCGGGACGAGGCTGTATATACGCCCGCTTCGGTCAAAAAGCGTGTCTATATTATTGACGAAGTGCATATGCTGACGACAGCGGCGTTTAACGCTCTTTTGAAAATAATGGAAGAGCCGCCCGAGCATCTGATTTTCATACTTGCGACAACCGAGGCTCACAAGGTACCGGCGACGATACTCTCACGCTGCCAGAGGTTTGCTTTTAAGCGCGTTTCCGCGGAAGAAATATCAGCGAGGCTTCGCTTCGTCGCCGCGCAGGAAGAAATAAAGCTCAGCGAGGAAGCCGCTGGCCTTCTTGCCCGCCTGTCGGACGGGTCGGTGCGGGACGGGCTTTCGCTGTTAGACCAGTGCGCCTCCGGAGCTGGCGGCGCTTTGATCGATTTGAAGATGGCGCTGGACATACTGGGGCTGGCCGGAATGGAAAGCAGCCTGGAGCTTCTTACCTACATAGCGCATAGGGACGCCGCGTCCGCCCTCGACTTTTTTGGATCGCTCTATGAAGCGGGAAAGGACGCGTTATCGGTTCTGGATGAGCTCTCTTCCCTGCTCCGCGAAATGATGTATATGCTTGTGGCTGATAAAGAGACGCCGCAAAGCGAGTCTCTGCGCCCGCTTCTTGAATATTTCCCCGTTTCGCGTGTCGTATTTTGCATCGACCGTATTTCCTCCGTCCGGGAAAGAGCCCAGAGGAGGCTGGACGCCGAGACCTGCCTGCTGACTCTGTGCGACGAGACGCTCAGCCTTGAGCCCGAATCCATAAACGTGCGCCTGGCCAGGCTTGAAAAGCACATCATACCGTCAATTTCTGTACCTCCCCGGATTAATACGCAGGCGGAACCGGAGAAGAAAGCAAATAGTACGGATATGAACGATTATGCTCCGCTTCCCGGCGCTTTGGCAGGTCCTCTCTGGGAAAGAATGCTCGATGTGCTTCGCGGCAACCTTAACCCGGCCGAATACTCGGTTATATCAGATCCGTCAAAGGTGACGGTCTCAGTTTTGGAAGGCGGGATAGCACTCAACTGTAAGGAAGCTTTTAGCCTCAGGGTAATAAACCGCCAGCACGTAAAAGACGCCGTAGCGGCTGTTTATAAATCAATCACAGGCGGAGACGGCAGAATAGTTATTAAATAATTTACTCTATTACTAATATTTTCTATCTGGAGTGAGCAAAATATGGCAAAAGGTTTTCGCGGCATGCCAATGGGCGGAATGAATATGAATATGCTCAAACAGGCGCAAAAGATGCAGCAGGATATGTTGAGGATGCAGCAGGAGCTTGATGAAAAGCAGTTTGAAGCATCCGCAGGCGGCGGAGCGGTTAAGGCCGTCGTCACCGGAAAACGCGAACTCGTCTCTTTATACATCGACCCTGAAGCCATTGATCCGGACGATACCGAAATGCTTCAGGATCTTATAATTGCGGCTGTGAACGAGGCGCTGCGCGCTGCTGAAACAGCCGTTAACGAAGGGATGAGCAAAATAACGGGAGGTCTGAATCTTCCTCTGTAGGCCGCGGAATAAAACCTCCCGACCGAGGTTGAGTTCATGAGCGGAAAACACGGAAGAGGTACGATAATTGCCCTGTCAGTATTGCTCGTTCTTCTTGTCGTATTGATTTACACAAGGGCGTTCGGGCTTCTCGATAATACGGATAACCAGAATGCAGGGACGCCGGATATTTCCGTAAGCGCTTCGCAATCGCCTTCACCCAAACCTGGCGATACGCCTATCCCCTCCCCTTCTTCCTCAATATCGACGCAGCCCGCGGCGAGTCCGACCACTCAGCCGGAATCCGGCCTCGTGCCATATTACGGGCCGGTTGAACATCTCTTCTTTCATCCCCTGATAGCATATCCTGAGCTGGCTTTTGACGGCGACTATATGTCCGACGGGCTTGACGACTGGATGGTCACGGCAAATGAATTCAGGAAGATGATAGAGAGTATTTATAACAACGGGTATATTCTCGTTGACATCAATTCCGTGTATAGCGAGGCAGAAAACGAGGCGGGAGTAAAAGTAATGAAGCGCAACCGGCTTATGCTCCCGCCCGGAAAAAAACCGCTTATAATCTCTCTGGACGACGTAAACTACCTCGACTATATGCGTGAAAACGGGATTGTATATAAGCTTATACTGGACGGCAGCGGCAATATCGCCGCCTGGGGCTTAGACCCTGACGGGAACGAGGTTATTTCATATGACCTCGACGCCGTAACAATAATCGACGCTTTTGTATCGGAACACCCGGATTTTTCGCTAAACGGCGCAAAAGGATGCATTGGGCTGACAGGATACCAGGGCATCTTAGGCTACCGTACGCAGAGAGATTCGCCTGACCGCAAAAGCGAAATTGAAGCGGTCAAGCCTGTTATAGAACGTCTTAAGCAGACAGGCTGGACATTTGCCAGCCACACATACTGGCATCCTGACCTTTCGGCTCTGAGCTTTGACGAAATTGCTGAGGACACCTACAGATGGCTTGACGAGGTAGGAGCGCTTATCGGAGGCACGTCAATACTGTTTTACCCCTACGGCTCCCGTGTCGATGAGAACGACAGCGCTGTATTCAAATATCTGCAGTCGGTCGGGTTCAGGCAGTTTTATTCTGTTGGAATTGAGCCGTATGTCAATATCCATACAAATTCCCCGGCGGTCTGCGGGGACCGGATGCACCCGGACGGTGTCACTCTGCGCAATTACCGGGAATTGTACCTGCGTTTTTATGACGCGGCGGAGGTTATGGATCTTGACGTCAGACCCGAAAAACCATATAAATGGTGAATAGATTAAGGCGGCCGTGCGAACGGCCGCCTTAATCTTTACCGACATATTGCATGGCGGCTGCGCAATTACAGCCGCCATGTTTCGGCCTTTGCCGCTTGCGAAGCTATCCGACAAGGCTTTTTTATACTTATTTATACATTCAGGGTTAATCGGCCGACTTTATTGATTCAGACTGAGTATTGCGCGCGCTTCGGCAGGCGTAGCGACTTCGCCGCCGGAGACTTTAACAATATCCACGGCTCGTTTTACAAGCTGCGCGTTTGACTCGGCGAGGACGCCCGGCGCGAAGTATACATTGTCCTCCATGCCAACCCTGAGGTGGCCGCCAAGCGCCACCGTAGCAAGCATGATCGGCACATGCGCTTTGCCGATACCCAGAGCCGCCCACGTATGCCCCGGCGGCAAAAGGTTTTTTAGATACACAAGGTTTTCGATCGTCGCGGGCGCTCCCCCGGCCGCCCCCAATACGAACTGGAAGTGAAGCGGAGCTTTGAGAACATCCTTTTTAAGATAATACAGGGCTTCGTATATCATGCCGATGTCGAAGATTTCTATCTCGGGCTTGATACCGTGCTCGTTCATCAGATTGCCGAGTTTCTCGAGGAATTTCGGCGAATTCTCAAAAACCGCGTTATGCATCCAGTTCATTGACCCAGCGTCAAACGACGCGATTTCCGGTTTGGTAAGCGGGAGGTGCGCAATGCGCTGGTCGTCATCCACGAAGGCTCCGGAAGTAGTGCAGTTTATTATTATGTCGCATTCCGAGCGTATCCTTTCGACAGTCTCAATAAACCTGTCCTTGTCCATGGAGCCTTTGCCTTCGTCGTCGCGCATATGCAGGTGGCAGATCGACGCGCCGACTTCATAGCAGGCCAAAACGTCGGCCGCTATTTCCTTGGGTGTCATGGGGACGTTCGGATTGTCTTTTTTCGTCGGCCACGCGCCTGTCGGCGCGACAGTAATTATTGTCTTTCCCATGTTCACACCTTCACTAAGCCGCCGCGAATTTTTTTACTGTTGCTCTGCCCTTATCTGTTATATCAAGGCGCCTTTTAAACAGACCCTTCTCAACAACGTAGCCTTTTCTGGTCAAATGTGAGCAGATCGCGGCCATATGCATTGATTTAATATTGTTTTCCTTTACGAACTCAAGCTGTTTTTCCGGGCGGTCCGCCAATATTTTCAGAAGCTTCAGGTATAATGGCGTCAGGCCGATTGCAAGCATCTCCGCATCGCTGCCCTGCGGCTGCGGCAAAACCTCGTTGCACTTATCAGTAACCTCAAATGTAAAGAACTTGCTGCCTCGGAGACCTGCGCGAACTATATAACCTCCCCGGTCAAGCCGTTCAATCGAAGCTTCGCTTGTACGTGAATCAACGCCCATCGCGTCCGTAAGGTCGGCCATATACAGGTGACCGCTCCTAATAAGCTCAAGTATTTTCAGATCTATATCTTCAAGCGTGACCTGCTCGCGGTTGACATTATTCGGTACGCGCTCCCAATTGCTTCTGCCGTAATACTTTGGCTCGGCCGTCAGGCTTGCGATAACAGCCACCACAAGAGTAACGATGAAGCCCAAAGTCGCCAGGTAAATATAGTTGTTGATTACGAAAACGCCAAGCACGTCGCCCAAAAGCGTCAGGACAAACATTGAGATCATGCCCGCAAGGGCGCCCCAGATGGCGCCGCGTGAATTGAATCCGGGCCAAAGGACTCCCAAACCGACAAGTATGGCCGGAGGGACCAGCCAGCAGTTGGCAAATGCGAACAGATATGTCGGCCCGCCCGGGAACTGGCAGAGAAGCCAGGTAAGCACGCCGACCAGGACCATGATGAATTTTGTCATGCGCAGAGTCTTCTTCGCGTCTGCCTTCGGGTTAATAAGACGCTGGTAAATGTCGCGCGTAGCGACAGCAGACGCCCCGATAGCCGCTGTTGAGGCGGTGGATACGGAGGCGGCGACCGCGCCGATTACAAAGAAGCTGCCGAGAAGCGGGACGAATATTTTGACTATCAGCCCGTAAGCCGCGGTGTGAATCAGATTACCGCCGGCAAGAATAAATGCGTCCGTATTGAAAGCGCCCGCGTAAGCTCCGACAAGCGCTAAGGGAATCATGAAAACGACAATCAATACGATTGCCGCAATTATGAAGCTCCTGCGGGCTATCTTTTCGCTGCGGCAGGACGCAATCTTCATCCAGTAGTAGTTATTGCCCCAGACCAGCGCGGCGGCAAAACATACTATAAAATTCAGGATTGAAGGATATGTAAGCTTTGCCCCAGGCAGGCTTAGTCCGCTGATTCCCGCGGACACGAAATCTCCGCCTGGCCAGTTGGCGTTGATAGCGTCAAAACCGCCGAACCTTTTAGCCAGCAGTCCAAGCAGCAGCGGGATAACTACTATACCAACGCAAACCTGGAAAAAGTCCGTAATAGTAGCCGCCCAGAGGCCGCTGATAAACGTAAAAGCGATTATGATAAGGAAGATGACAGCCATAACGATAGAAGAAGGCCAACCTGTGAAGCCCACTATTGTATTGGCGCATGAGACTATGTTGTTAGCAAGTATGCCGCACATACCTATAACGCTGGTAATAGATACTATCGAACGGACACGGCTGTTATATCGCATTTCAAGATATTCCGGCAGGGTCTGCGCGCCGCAGCGGCGTATAAAGTTTGCAAAAATCACGCCGAACAGCAGAAGGCCGCATAAGCAATAAATTAGCCCCCATGCCAATGAGCCGCCCAAGCCGATCATAACTGTGAAGCCCGGCGCAAGAGCTATCGAAGTACCGGCAAAGCCGATAGCGCATACGCCCATTACGTTAATAAGCGTGGACACTTCTCGGCCGGCAAGAATATAATCGGAGGTCTCTCTTACCCACCGCTTGCTGTAGATGCCGGCTCCGACGAGAATTGCGGCGAAAACTACAAACATTATAAGAAACACAGTTGTACTTGCCATAACCCTCTCTCTCCTTAATAATAGTTTTAATAAACCACGAGGAAATTATTCGTCAAGAAACGCTACTACGCGTGACCAGCCGGCGCTGGCCCCTTTAATTTTTATTGGCAGGCAGCTAACTTTAAAGCCGTAATACGGAAGCGCTTCCAGATTAGTCAGCTTTTCCAGATGGCAGTAAGCTTTGACAGCCCCGGCGCGATGCCCCTCCCAGATAACATCCGCGTTGCCGGTCTCATCAAACTCCTTGCCGATAAACGGCAGGGGCACATCCCAGCTCCAGCCGTCAGTCCCCATTACGCGTACGCCCTGGTCAATAAGCCACAGCGTTGCGGCTTTACTCATTCCGCAGCCCGCTACCAGAAACTCGACTTTTCCCCACCTGTCCATGGCTCCGGTATTTACCAGAACAATATCGCCCGGTTTGAGCTTGTAGTTAATCTTTTTAAAGTATTCCTCAAAATCCTCGGGCATAACCTTATAGCCGTCAGCTTTGTCCCTGAAATCAACCTTGACTCCGTCGCCTATGCACCATTCCAGAGGAACCTGGTCGATTGTCCAGGCGGGCTCCCCTCCGTTCATTGTCGGATAAAAATGCCAAGGCGCGTCAAGATGAGTTCCGGCATGCGTGCATACATCCAGAAAATCGATTGCCCAACCGTTCCCTTCGGGTAAATCATCTTTTGTTGCCTTACCAAAAAACCCTGCCATTTGCTCAGCCGTGTCCTTGTGATTCAAATAGCGGATCTTTGGTATTTGCATTGGAGGATCGCTGGGAAGGCCGTCCTCCAAAGCTATGCTGAGATCAATGATTTTCATATTAGCCTCTCCTCCCTTTTTAATTTTGCTATGTGCAATAGTCTCAATACAAATTTTGTATAATTGCACATATTACCGCTTGATATATTCTCGAAATTATTATAAATTGTATGAGGAGCAGTGTAAAATAAATAAGCTGAATAAAGTTTATAAGTACCGATTATTATTGAGGCGGTGGCGAAGATTATGAACTATAACTTTTGCGCTGGCCTTGGGTTTCAGCATATAAAATACTTCATTGCTATTGCCGAGCTCGGGACAATGAACCGGGCGGCCGCGGAGCTTAACGTAACGCAGCCGTTGTTATCACAAAAGCTCACGCAGCTGGAGAAGATGATTGGGATTCAGCTTTTCCAGCGCGAGAAACAGAGATTGCGCCTTACGCCTTCCGGCGAATTGCTTCTTCAGGAGTGGCGCAATATTATGCAGATGTTCGATACTTCGATTGAGCGCGCCTTTGAATTACATTCCAGCAATAATTTGCCGATTATATTCGGATGGAGCAACGGCATAGAGCATAAGACAATAAGGCCCTGTATACATGCCTTGCAGAGGACGTTCCCGGATATACAGATCACATGGCGCTTTATTGACATTTTTCATTTGTTGGAGAATCTCATTGAAGGCTATATCGATCTGGCGGCAATACCGGACTTTGGCCAGCTGCGAAGCGAGCCGGATATCGAATACCTCGAGGTGATAAAGCTGTCGCTGTGCCTTATACATTCGCGGGACCATCCGCTGGCGCAAAAAAAGCAGGTTGACTGGGCCGATATAAGGCCGTACCGCATTATACTTCCCGAATTAAAAAACAACGAGAACTTTACAGACGAGCTTATGCGCAACTGCCGTAAAAAAGGCTTTGTTCCCCATATTACATATTACGAGGAGGAAACCCTGACCCTCCAGTTTGAAATAATGAGGAACGGCGGGATTACATTCCTGCTTTCACACGGCCTGGAAAGCGATGATTTTATGGAACGGGAATTGGAATCCGACGTCCCTCACTCACTGGTTCTTGCCTGGAGAAAGGACGCTTCAGAAAAAGTAACCGAATACGCGCGCAGCGCTGCCCCCGAGATTGCGGAGGTCTACAAATGGCGCAGGAACCTTTTGAGCAGGCTCAGAGATTATAAATAGACGGCTTCCGGCAATGCCGGCCGCCGTCTGTTCTTTCTTGTAAGTACAGAATTTATTTCCCAAAAGCGCTGACTACTTCTTTCATAATTTCGATTATTGGTAAATGCTGCGGGCACCTCTCCTGGCAGGCTCCGCACTCGATGCAGTCCGACGCGCTGCTTCCGTCTCGTAATCCGCCGCCGTAAATGTGGGCTGCTTCATCATAGTTGTTGTAAATGCGGTACAGGTTAAGCGCGCCTATCCCCTGCGGTATGGGGACTTTCCGGGGGCAGGTTTCGACGCAGTAATTGCAGCGCGTGCAGGGTATTTCGGGTATCTTCTTTATCTCCGCCACAACTCTGGAGATAGTTTCGCGCTCCCTGTCGTCCAAAGGCTTGAAGCTTTCCAGGGTTTCGCAGTTTTCTATCACCTGAGACATATCGTTCATACCGGAAAGTATCAGCTTTACGCCGGGGAGAGAACTGACGAACCTCAGCGCCCATGAAGCCGGTTTGCTTAAGTGATTTGCTTGCCTGAATATTTCAAGTATCTCCGGCTTAACCCTCAGCAAAGAGCCGCCTTTGATCGGTTCCATAACTACTACCGGTTTGCCGTGTTTTAAAGCCGTTTCATAACAAAGGCGGGATTCAACGGCTCCGTCTTCCCAATCTATGTAATTTATCTGCAGCTGTACAAATTCCGCCTCGGGGTGCTCAATCAGAATCTTATCAAGAACCTCGGCCTTATCATGGAATGAAAAGCCGATATGGCGGATTAGACCCGCCTCTTTTTTCTGTTTCATAAACTCCCAAGCGCCGAGTTTTTTGCATCTTTCGTTGCTTTGTGCATCCTGCGCGTGCAGGAGATAGAAGTCGAAATAGCCTGCGCCTGTGCGTTCAAGCTGCGTTTCAAACATCTTCTCCATGTCGCGGGTTTCGCTTACAAGCCATATGGGAAGCTTTGTCGCCAGCTGCCAGTTTTCGCGGGGGTACCGCTTAACAAGAGTCTCCCGAACCGCCTCCTCAAGCTTTCCGTCGGCGTAGACATAGGCCGTATCGAAATAAGAAAAGCCGTGCCCGATGAAATAATCAAACATCTTGCTTACAGACTCAATATCAACGCTTCCGTCCTGGAGCATTGGCAGGCGCATCATTCCAAAGCCGAGCTTTTTAATTCCGTCAAATATGTCTGTCATATTCATGCCCCTTGTTTTTCAGATTTTGCCCGAATGCATATTTTATATGGTTTAATACAGGCCTTCAATAATAATGGCGGCTGCGGGGCCGCCCCCCGCACAGAGCGCCGCGCACCCGTAACGCACGCCGCGCCTCCTCATTTCATAAATCAGGGTGACGATTATACGCGCTCCGGTGCAGCCGACAGGATGGCCAAGCGAAATACCCGAGCCGTTCGCGTTTACAATTTCAAGGCTGAGATTAAGCTCTCGTTTTACACCCAGAAACTGCGCCGCAAACGCTTCGTTAATCTCCCAGTACCCAATATCTTCCTTTGTAAGTCCGGAAAATTTCAACGCACGCATTACTGCCGGCGTGACACCCAGGCCCATAACCGTTGGGTCGACGGAAGCCGAGGCCGTTGAGACCACTCGGGCAAGAGGTCTAATCCCAAGCTCCCCGGCCTTATCTTTACCGAGCAGAATTAAGGCCGCCGCCCCGTCGCATATACCGGAAGAGTTGCCGGCCGTTACAGTGCCGTCTTTTTTAAATACCGGCCTAAGCTTTGCAAGCTCTTCCCTGCTTATGTTTTCGCGCACATGTTCATCTTTGGCAAATGCTTTTGGTCCTTTCTTGGTTTTTATTTCAACCGGGATCATTTCTTCGTTGAATTTTCCGGCTCTTACTGCTTCGGCGGCCCTTGTATGGCTTATAAAGGCAATCTCGTCCTGCTCCTCGCGGCTTATGTTGTACAACTGCACGATGTTCTCGGCTGTTACCCCGATGTGGCAGTTACATATTCCGCACAGCAGCCCGTTGTACATCAGTGAATCGACTATTTCCGAGTTCCCCATTCGGTAGCCCCCTCTTCCCTTCATCAAAAGATAGGGGGCGTTCGTCATGCTTTCAGTGCCTACGACCGCGCCGATTTCAATTCTGCCGAGCAAAATCTCATGCGATATTATTTCGACCGCGCGCATGGAGGACGGGCATTGCTGGTTCACCGTCATCGCGACCGAGCTCACGGAACAGCCGCTTCCCAGAGCTATATGTCGGGCGACATTTCCCGGCGAAGATGCTTGATAACAGTTTCCGGCTATGACCTCCTCGACAAGCTCCGCCTTAATTCCCGACTTTTCCAATGCCCCCTTAAGTGCGGTTTTTCCCAACTCGATGGGGCTTATATCAGCTAAGGAGCCCTGAAAATCACCGATTGGAGTTCTTGCTCCAGCAGCAATTAATACTTCCCCGTTAAGCATAATGACCTCCAATTGTAAATATCTTACAATATACTATATATTACTGCATAAACAAATGCAACAGGTAATACAAGACTATGTATTACCTGCTGCGTTTTTTTGAATAATAGACTAAGTTTTGCTGCCTGCCGGGATTTGCCTGCCTGTGTGGTCTATGCTGTACTCCCCTTCAAGCAGCAGCTCCGAAACCGGCACTATGGTGTAACCGTCCCTGATAAGAGATTCAATTATTTCTGGCAGCGCTTCGGGCGTATGCAGCGCGGCATTATGGAAAAGCACGATTGAACCCGGCCTTATTCTGGACAAAACGCGCTTAGTAATCTCGGCGGCGGACAGGTCCTTCCAGTCAAGACTGTCTACATCCCATTGTATCGGCTCCATACCCATTGATCTGACCGCGGAAATTACTTTATCGTCGTATTCTCCGTAAGGTGGGCGAAACAGCGTCGGGCGCACTCCGGTTATCGCTTCGATTTTAGCGCTGCATGTATCAATATCGGCAATTATCTCTTCCCTCGACAGACGGGACATGTGGGCATGCGTGGCCGAGTGGTTCATAATCTCATGGCCGGCGTCGCTTAAAGCTTTTACGGACTCCGGATATTTGTCCACCCACATGCCGACAAGGAAAAAAGTCGCCTTAACGTCGTATTTCCCCAAAATGTCGATAAGGTCCTGCGTGTCCTCGTTGCCCCAGGCCGCGTCAAATGTAAGCGACACGACCTTCTGGTCGCGTTCAACCGAATATATAGGCAGCTGGCGGGTCGTCGCGGCAGCGCCCACTATTTTCGGGCTCCCGACAAGATAAAATATCGCGGCAATTATCACTATGCCTGCAACAAACGACATCCATTTTCGGTTCATAAGATATATGCGCATAGGCTCTCCCCCTGTCTTTTTGTACATACCTATGCGGCTGCGGGACAAGTAATGAACACTATTTTATTTGACGTACGGGGAAGTTTTGGTATAATGGTTTAGCTCTGATAATTAGCTAACCGTCTCACGGTTTAAGAAAGTACAGGTGATATCAGTGGAAAAGTATACGAATCTCACGACGGGGGGCCCTGTAAATGTATGGGTTGACGGCGGGAAGATAAAGAGAATTACGCCCCTAAAGC
>JBMNQI010000063.1:0-12043 GCA_050944055.1 Oscillospiraceae bacterium
AGGACTCCAACGCCGCCTCGACGATTCTCCACTCCATAGGGGACTTTGAGAGAATAGGCGACCATGCCCAGAATATTTTGGAATCGGCCAAAGAGATGAACGATAAGATAATCTGCTTCTCGCCAGCGGCCAATGCCGAGCTCGCCGTTTTGTCCCGTGCGGTATTGGATATAGTCGAGCGTTCAATCGACGCGTTTATAGGGGACGATTTATCGCTTGCCTATTCAGTCGAGCCGCTTGAGGAGGTAATAGACGAGCTTCGTTCAGAGCTCAAGAGCCGCCACATCGCAAGGCTTCAAAAAGGCCTTTGCACGATTGAACTCGGCTTCATTTTCTCCGACATAATTACGGATATGGAGCGGATTGCCGACCATTGCTCGAATATCGCGCTAACCATAATCCAGAGCCGGCGGCACTCCTACGATACGCACCGCTATATTAACGAGCTCCGCGATTCGGGCAACCCCGAATTTGCCGCCATGCACGAACACTACGGAAGAATATACTCGCTTGCGGATAGTACGAGTTGAAAACTGAAGACGATGCCCGGCTCGATTAGCCGGATATGCGATTGTTAAAGGGCTGCCCTGTGTGGACAGCCCTTTACCTTGCCTTCATTATATATTTTAGGCCTGCCTCAAGGCCCTGGACGGTCAGCGGGAACATTTTTATAAGTTCCGCGATATAACGTATGCTCTCCCCCATATAACCGAGGCCCCATTCCTCCTGCGGGAGGGGGTTGAGCCATATCAGCTTGTCATAGCGGTCGACAAAGCGGCGCAGCCATTCTGCGCCCGGCTCCAGATTCGGGAAACGGATGCTCCCGCGGGGGCTGAATAGCTCGTAGGGCGCCATTGAGGCGTCGCCTACGAAAATGACCTTGTAGTCGCGGCTGAAATTCCTTAAAATGTCGTCCGTTCGTATTGTCTTGCCGAAGCTGCATTCCGGCGTGGTAAACGTCTCCTGGTACACGCAGTTATGGAAATAGAAGGTCTTAAGGTCGCGAAAGCGGCTGGTTTTGTTCACTGCCTTGAAAAGCGAGGAACAAAGCTGCGCGTACGGCTCCATGGAGCCCCCGCTGTCAAACAGCATCAGGAGCTTTATAGTGTTTCGGCGCGGCCGGCCGAACACCAGGTCTAGATAGCCGGCGTTGCGGCAGGTGGCGTCTATGGTCTCCTGAAGCCTAAGCTCGTCCTTAGGCCCGTCGTCGTTGGAGGAGAGCTGCCGCAGCCGCCGAAACGCAAGCTGGAACTGGCGGTTATCCAGCGTCCTGTCGCGCCGGAAATCGCGGTACGCCCTGTCTCCCACTATGGCAAGTGCGCGTTTATGGCGGCTTTCTCCGCCAATGCGTATGCCGACAGGGCTGTAGCCTGAGTTGCCGAACGGGGAAGTGCCGCCTGTGCCTATCCAGTAGTCGCCGCCGTCATGCCGCTCCTTCTGCTCTTTTAGCCGCTCCTCAAGCATCTTCCAGAGCTCCTCGAGCGTGAGGTCCCCGAATTTCTGGTCGGCCAGCAGCTTATCGATTAGCCCCATTATGCGAGGGCTGTTCAGCCACTCGAGCAATTCCGCGGGTATCGTCGTCTCAGGCGGTATGCCTTTAAAGTACTCGCCGAAGGCCACGTCGAAACGGTCAAAATCAGCCTCGGTCTTAACAAGCACCGCGCGGGCGGTGTGATAAAACGTCGTCAGCTCGGACTTGTGCAGCCCAAGCTGCAGCGCCTTCATAAGCGTGAGCCATTCGGTCACTCCGATTTTCAGCCCGCGCGCGCGGAGAAGGTAGAAAAACTCCGTAAACAGGCCTACCATCTTGATTTCGGCCTTTCCATCTCCCTCTTGAAAACATCCTCGTCCTCGTTTTTCTTGAGCAGCACACCGAGGAACGGATATTCGGCCGCGACGCGGTCCGGCTCTATGCCGCAGAGCCTGAGCGCCTGCAGCCAGTCTATGAGCTCGGAGGTCGAGGGCTTTTTTTGTATGCCGCGCACTTCCCGGATCCGGTAGAGCGCCTCAATGGCCTGCGTAAGCAGCTCCTGGTCGAGGTTTTCAAAATGCGAGTTGACAATGCGGCGCATGAGCTCCGGTCCTGGAAACTCAATATAGTGGAAGATGCAGCGGCGCAAAAAAGCGTCGGGCAGGTCCTTTTCGGCGTTGGACGTGATAATCACTATGGGGCGGTGCTTGGCTTTGATTGTTTCCCCGGTCTCGGGTATAAAGAACTCCATCCTGTCGAGCTCCCAAAGCAGGTCGTTCGGGAACTCCGGGTCGGCCTTATCTATCTCGTCAATCAAAAGCACGACCTGCTCCTCGCTTGAGAAGGCCTGGCCGAGCTTGCCAAGGTCTATGTATTTTCTTATATCGTCAACGCCTTCGCCCCCGAACTGGCTGTCATAGAGGCGGCGGACGGTGTCGTATACATAAAGCCCGTCAGATGCCTTTGTCGTGGACTTGATGTTCCAGACAATAAGCTGCTTGCCGAGCGATTTTGCAATCGCTTCGGCCAGCATTGTTTTTCCGGTACCCGGTTCGCCCTTAATCAGAAGAGGCTTTTGGAGGGCAATTGCAATATTTACGGACTGCATAAGCTCTTCGGACGCTATGTATTCGTTGTTTCCGAGGAAAGTATTCATTAAAACCTCCCATGCGCGTCAGCGCATATACAGTAAGCTGTTGGCGCGGCCTCCGGCCGGCGTGAATAAAAATACAGACTTGAAAAAACCAAATTGCCTCTATTCTTTTAAGTGCAGCACAAATAGAATGACACATCGGCGCCGCCCAGTCAATACCAATAATAACAGAATCCGTCGTTTTAACGGGGAATTGTTTTAAAAAATATTATAATTTGATATAAAAACGGTTGATTCGGCAGGAGTTTATATCTATAATAGTGTTTACTGCATAATTATGGAGGGCAAACTCAATGCTTGAAGATATGAAGCTTCTTTGCGAATCTGATCCCGAAGTATATGAAGCAACCCGGAATGAACTTCAGCGCCAGCGAGATCATCTGGAGCTTATAGCTTCCGAAAACTTCGCCTCACCGGCGGTGCTTGCGGCCATGGGCACCTGTCTGGTGAATAAATATGCCGAGGGTTACCCCGGCAAACGCTATTACGGCGGCTGCCAGCACGTGGATGTCATAGAGAATCTGGCGCGCGAGCGCGCCAAAAAACTCTTCGGCGCCGAGCACGCGAACGTTCAGCCCCACTCGGGCGCGCAGGCCAACCTCTCGGTCTATTACGCGCTGATTAAGCCCGGGGATACTATCCTCGGCATGAGTCTTGCCCACGGCGGGCATCTGACGCACGGAAGCCCCGCGAGCCTGAGCGGGAAATACTATAATGTCGTAAGCTACGGCGTCTCCCGAGAAACGGAGCGCATAGATTACGACGAGATTGATTCCCTGGCCCGCAGTAATAAGCCCAAGCTTATCGTCGCGGGCGCGAGCGCGTATCCGCGTGCGATTGATTTTAAAACTCTCTCCGAGATCGCGAAGAGAAACGGCGCCCGCCTTATGGTGGACATGGCGCACATAGCGGGCCTTGTCGCGGCCGGGCTCCACATGAACCCGGTGCCCTACGCCGACGTGGTAACCTCCACGACGCATAAAACGCTCCGCGGCCCCCGCGGCGGCCTCATTCTCTGCACCGAGGAGCTTTCAAAAGATATTGACAGGGGCATCTTCCCCGGGACGCAGGGCGGCCCGCTCGAGCATGTCATAGCAGCCAAGGCCGTCTGTTTCAAGGAGGCGCTCTCGCCCGGATTTAAAGAATACCAGAAGCAGATCGTAAGTAACGCCGCGGCTCTGGCCTCCGGACTTATGCAGGCCGGCATACGGCTTGTCTCCGGCGGGACGGACAACCACCTGATGCTTGTAGACCTCACGGCCACGGGGCGAACCGGCAAGGAAGTGGAGCACCTGCTCGATTGCGCCAATATAACAGCCAACAAGAACGCAATACCGTTCGATACGCGCAACCCGAACGTGACGAGCGGCCTGCGCCTGGGTACTCCCGCGGTCACCACGCGCGGAATGAAGGAGGCTGAAATGAAGCTGATCGCCTCTTTTATAACCGACATCATTGAGCGCGGCGAGGAGGCCGTCGAAACCGTCCGTGAAAACGTCCTCGCTCTGTGCGAAAAGCACCCGCTCTACCCGGGAGTATAATAAGCCTGATGCGACAAAAGCCGCGCGGTTACAGCGGCGGCAAGGGCCATATCCGCATTAAAAAGCGTGCCGAAAACGTTTAATAAGCGTTTTCGGCACGTCTTTACTATGTATTATTGCGCGTTATCAGCGTCCGCGTTTTTTGAGCAGGTCTCGGCATCAACCTGCGCCGACTGCCTCAACTGCTCCAGGCGCAGGGAATCCTGCAGCTCGCCTATGGTCTCCTGGAAACACGCGAAAAGCTTATTGACCGAATTGGTGAGCTCGCGGCTGAACAGGCTCAGCCCTTCTTTCATGCGGCGGCTTTCTTCTTCAATCGTAAGCTGCTCCCTGCGCGCCTCCTCAAGCAGGCGTTCACGTTCAGCCTCGGCTTTTTCCAGTATTTCCGCTGCGGCGGCCTGAGAGGTGACAATCGCCGAGGATATGATTTTTTCACGCGCCCGCACGGCTTCAACCTCGGCGCGCAGCTCACGCAGCTCGGACTGCAGGCGGTCGGCTTCCGCCGCAATCTCGTCAAGGCAGTCGTCAACCTCCTGAGCTACGTAGTATTTTTTCCTCTTGCAGGTGAACCTGACGGCGAAAATGCCCTGCTTGTTAAGCTCCATGTCATTCCTCCGCTCCGGTAATCTTTACAGATTATATCAAATTACGCCGTTATGTCAATTAATTCCGGGCTTTCTTATAGTTTCCGGCGGCGGATATAAATCCGCGAAACAGCGGGTGGGCTTTGTTAGGCCGGCTCTTAAACTCCGGGTGGAACTGCACCCCGACAAACCAGGGCGACGACGGAAGCTCTATGATCTCGACCAGACTGCCGTCCGGAGACTGCCCTGCAATCAGGAGCCCGCAGGAAGAGAGGATATCCCTGAAGCGGTTGTTGAACTCGTAGCGGTGGCGGTGCCTCTCGCTGATTTCCGCAACGCCGTAGGCATCCCACGATTTGCTTTCAGGCGTAAGCACGCAGGGGTATCTGCCAAGGCGCATCGTGCCGCCCTTGGAGGTCACGCCGCGCTGCTCCGGCATAAGGTCGATAACCGGGTATGGGCTGCGGTAATCAAATTCGGAAGAGTGCGCGCCCTGAAGCTGCGCGACATGCCTCGCAAATTCAATTACAGCGACCTGCATGCCTAAGCATATGCCGAAATAAGGTATGTTGTTTTCGCGGGCGTGGCGGGCAACGGCTATCATTCCCTCGATTCCCCGGTCGCCGAAGCCGCCGGGGACGAGTATCCCGTCGCAGCCGCTGACCTTCTCAGCGGCGTTTTCTTCGGTCACAGTGTCCGAATCCACCCATTTTATAGTAACCACCGCGCCGTTTTCGGCACCCGCATGGCTGAGCGACTCGACTACGCTCAGATATGCGTCGTGCAGGGCGGTATACTTTCCGACAAGTCCTATGGTAATGGGCAGGGAGGCCGATTTAATACGGTCGACCATCGCTATCCATTCCGCAAGATCGGGCTCAGGCGTTTTCAGCCCGAGGTGCCTGCAGACAACCCTGTCAAGCCCCTCCTCGGCAAGCATGAGCGGGACTGCGTATAGCGACGAGGCCGTAAGATTGGGGATAACGCAGTCCGGTGCGACATTGCAAAACAGCGAAATCTTTTCTCTTAATTCCTTGGTTATCGGCTTTTCGGAACGGCAGACCAGAACATCGGGCCGAATCCCCGCGCTGAGCAGCTCCTTGACCGAGTGCTGCGTAGGCTTGCTTTTCAGCTCTCCCGAGCCGGGTATCTCAACAATAAGAGATACATGAATAAAGGCCGCGTTCTCGCGCCCTACTTCGTTGGAGAGCTGGCGTATAGCCTCAAGGTACGGCTGGCTTTCGATGTCGCCTACCGTGCCCCCTATCTCGGTGATAATGACGTCGACGTCGCTTCTCTCAAGACGGCGTATACGCGCCTTGATCTCATTTGTAATATGAGGGATTATCTGCACCGTGCCGCCGAGATAGTCGCCTGTGCGCTCTCTGTCCAGAACCGACCAGTAAATCTTTCCGGAGCTGACGCTTGAGTCGCCGGTCAGGTTTTCATCCACAAAACGTTCATAATGGCCCAGATCGAGGTCAGTCTCCGCGCCGTCGTCCGTGACGAATACCTCGCCGTGCTGGTACGGGCTCATCGTACCGGGGTCAACGTTCAGATAGGGGTCAAATTTCTGTATCGTGACGCGAAGCCCGCGCTGTTTTAAAAGGCGGCCCAGCGAAGCGGCGCAGATTCCTTTTCCAAGCCCGGACACGACTCCTCCGGTCACAAATACAAATTTCGTCATCTTCTTCATCCTTTCGGCCAAATTATCTCCAGTGACCGATCCTGAGGATACGCAACATAAAAAGCACCTACGGATAGGTTACAGCCATGTTTCCTGTTTTCCAAGGACTAGTCGCTGCGCTATACGTGGTGCAATTTAATTACTGCCGACACAGTCACCCGCCAACGGCCACTATTTTGCAAGTTTCCCGTTGTTTCTCTTAAAAATATATATTAGCATCGCATAAATAGTCTGTCAAGAATTCGTGCGCAAATTCATGTAAGTTAAAACGCATTGATTCCGCATAAGAAACGCGGGGAGGAGGCGCCACGCGTTTTAATCGCCGTATGCGGCGTAAAACTCTTCTGCTGAATTAAACCCGGGCGGGAGTATGTCGTAGACCTTGGCCTCCTCAAGCCCGTTTAGCACGCGCAGGGCGCCCTCTGCCAGGGCCTCCATCTCGCGCTCGCCGGGCATGATCTCAATAGGGCCCATCGGAGAGACAAGCCTAATAATAGGGTCGAGCAGGAGGTTTGAATTTGCCATCGCCCCCGTGAAGATAATGGCGTCGACCCTGCAGCCGAGGGCGGCATAAAGGTCGCCGATCGCCTTGGCTGTCTGGCGAGACATTGCCGCAAATACCTTCGCTGCCGTCTCGTCTCCCTTAAGCGCGCGCGCTTCCGCCTCAAGAGCGTCGGAAGTGCCCAGCCATGCCTTGAAACCTCCGCCGCCCGCAAGCTTTTTCATTATCTCTTTTTTTGTGTATTTTCCGGAGAAGCACAGGTCGACTAACGCGGCCGTCGGAAGTCCGCCGGCGCGCTCGGGGGACATAGGGCCGGTGCTTGTGCTTAAAAAATCGGCGAGCTTCCCGTGTTCGTGAGCCGTTATCGAGACTCCACCGCCGAGGTGGGCTACGATAAAATTGCCTTCCTTGTAGTCTATGCCCATTTTTGACGCGACATCGCGGCAGACCTTGCGCGAGTTTAACACGTGGACTATAGGCTCAAGTCTGATCTCCGGCAACCCGGTCATCTTCGCTGTCTCGTCCATCTCGTCGACAGTCAGCGGGTCGTATACTATAACGGGCAAATCGAGGCCTTCCGTCAGGCGCAGGCCGATCATGCAGCCGAGATTGGAGGCGTGCTGGCCCTTTGATGTAAACCTGAGCACGTCGACCATCAGCTTGTTCACCCTGTACGCCCCGCCCCGGCACGCGGGCAGCATGCCGCCTCTGGCCGCTATTATATCAAAGTCCGTGACCTTCAGCCCGTTTTGCCCGATAAAACCGGCAATCTGCTCTGTGCGCAGTTTGAGCTGTTCTACTATCCTGTCCGTCGCCTCTAGCACTTCCTGATCCATTTTAATGCTTTCCGACGCGACGCAAGCCATATCCTCATATATCGCAGCCTTCGTGGATGTAGAGCCGGGGTTTATCACAAGAATCCTTTTCATATGCTTATTTCTCCCGGATATTCAGCTTCAAGCTTCTTCCTCTGCCCGAGCGTGTATATGAGCAGCGCGGCAACCACGACTGAGAGGACTATATATAAGATCCACGCGCCGCGGTATGACCCGAGCACGTCGTAGAACCGGGAAGTCAGTATGGGGCCGAGCGCCATACCGCCGGACAACAAAGCGCTTAAAAACCCATAGATAGTGCCGTATTCACGGGTTCCGAAGACGGCGGAGGTGACGGCCGCGGAGGTGACGGTCGAGTTCATGTTGCCGAGCCCGAAGATGACTGCAAAAGCATAGGCCGCGGCGGCTCCGTACGCGTTGCACATCATAAGCAAGGAGACAATAAGCAGCAGGCCGCTGTATATAATGCCTGTTTTCAGGCCGAAGCGGTCAAATATCCAGCCGATTATAAGCTTACCGGCGCTAACGACGATAAGAAAGACCGATACGACCGAGGCTGAAAACTCCTGGCTGTGCCCGAAATCCTGCTGCAGGGCGGAGGACATGGGCTGCTGAACGCCCATGACGACGACGCCTGCTATGAAAAAGGCGATACCAAGAACCCAAAAGCCAGCCGTCTTATATGCCTGTGCCAAAGTCAGCCCCCAGCTTTCGGCACTTGCCCGCTCCTCTTTGCTGCCCAGTGGAAGGCGGCCCGCAGCCTCCGGGGACGGAGAAGAGAAGACAAGGGCCAAAACAAGCGTTACGGCGCATCCGCCGGCAAGCGCTATGTAGCCTACGCGCCAGCCGTAGGCCGCTAAAAAGTATTTGCTCAGCTGAGTATAGAACAGGCCGCCGAAGCCGCTGCCGATAAAAGCTATGGAAGTCGCTAAACTGCGCTTTTCTATAAACCAGCTGTTAATTATCATAGTCGCGGGCACCGTGGACAGCCCGGCCGTGCCGACGCTGCGTATGACAGATATAACATAGAATTCCCACACAGTATTGGCGCGCGCAAAAAGCAGGAGGCAAAGAATATTCAGCAACCCCGAAACGAATATAATAAGCCTTGTTCTATTATAATACTTTGTAAATATCTTTCCGGCCAGAGGCATGGCCAAGAGGCTGCCAAGTACTCCGAGCGTATAGTAGATTGAGAATCGCGTCAGCGAAACTCCCAGCGCCTCGGCAACGGGAATATAAAAAAGCGTCATGCCGTTAATAAGGCCAATAGATGTAAACAGAAGGAAAAACGGGCCGGCCAGAGTTATCCAGGGCCATAGCTTTTTGGGTTCCGTCATATTAGCCTCCGAATGTAATAACTGCAAACAATATTTTAGCATGTTCTATAATTAAATACTACTATTGTTTTTCAGATGCTTATCAGTTATAATATAAAAACTACGGAGGCGAAAAGGATGAGAAAGCTGATTGCGCCCATAATAATAGCCGTTTTAATTTCCGCAATATATATTGCGTACATAGTATTGTGCTTTATACTCGATTTTTCCATATGGATAAAGATAGCGGCCCTTTGCATCGGGCTTGCGCTCGTTGGAGTAGCCATTTTTGTTCTAGTTGAAAGAATAATTGAAGTAAGGAGCGGCGATTTGGATGATCTTGGTAAATACTGATTATATTTCCGGGAAGGAGCTGGAAATGCTCGGCCTTGTCAAAGGCAGCACTATCCAGACCAAAAATATTGGCCGCGACATAACGCAGGGGTTTAAGACTCTCGTCGGCGGTGAGCTTAAGGCCTATAACGAGATGATGAACGAGGCCCGCGCGCTTGCCACAAAGCGCATGGTTGCTGAAGCCGAGGCATTGGGAGCCGACGCGGTCGTGAACATAAGATACGCTTCAGCCTCAATCATGAGCGGCGCCGCCGAGGTTATTGCCTACGGTACCGCGGTAAAATTCAAATAGGGCGCCGCCGGCATTAAAAAAGTGACTGCCACCGCTAACAGCGAGATGCTATCGCTCAGGCAGGAAAATGCTGCGGCCCTCTGACCGGCGCATGTCTGCATTCGGTGCAGGGAAACATGCGTTTTGGATTAAACGAAGAAGGCTGCCCTGCATTAGGGCGGCCTTTAGAAATTTCTTATCCGGGAGGAAGCAAATGAACGCTCCGGTCGTATCTATAATTGGTTGGTCGGGTTCCGGGAAGACGACTTTTATTGAAAAGCTGCTGCCGGTTCTTAAAAAACGCGGCATACGTGTCGCCGTAATCAAGCACGACGGCCACGAATTTGAGATGGATTACGAGGGTAAGGACACCTGGCGTTTCACTAAGGCGGGAGCCTGCGCCGTTGCCATAACCTCGGCCAGTCACGCGGCGCTGCTTTACAACAGACCGGTGGAGCTTGAGGACCTGATTAAAGCGGCGGGGGCCGGGGCGGATATTATACTTCTCGAGGGGTTTAAGAGCCTGGGCTATCCGCGGATCGAGGTCCATCGCCTGGCAAACGGGAAGCCGATGTATGAAAAGCCGGAAAACCTAATCGCCGTAGTAACCGACGACGACGGAATCAGCGGAGCTCCCGTTTTCTCCCTGGACGACGCCAGCGGAGTCGCCGACCTGCTCTGCTCTCTGCTTTGAGGCAAGCTCGGCGAGGGTCTGAGCCTTTCTTTCACGCAGCTGCTTTACGGCGTTTATAGAAAGCGGCAGAGCGATTATGAAGCTTACCAGCTCGGTAGCCGCCAGAGTCATCTCAAGGCCGGTGAGGCCGAGGATGCTCGGCAGAATCAGGAGAAGCGGAATATAGACAAAGCCCTGTCTTGAAAACACGAGGTAGTTGGAAGCAAGGTTATTCCCCTCGACCTGAAAATAGAAATTCATAAGTATGTTCCACGACATTATTGGCGTCACAATAGCCTGAAAGCGCAGCGCGCGGGAACCGATCTCGACCACCAGCGCGTCAGAGCGGAAGAGCCTTATTATGGAAGGCGCTACCGGTATAACGATGGCGCTCAGACAGACCATGTACACAATCGCAGCCTTTGCGCAGAACCATAGGGCTTCGCTTACACGGTCATACCGTTTGGCGCCCATATTGAATCCGCAGGCGGACTGGAAACCCTGGTAGAATCCCATAAGCGTTGCAAGCAGGAAAAACTGCACGCGGCCGGCAATCGACATGGCGGCGATGGCTCCGTCCCCGTACGGCCCGGCTATGTTATTAAGTATCGTAGTGGACACGGCGCTGATTATCTGACGGAAGAAAGACGGGCTTCCCGTAGAGGTGAAATTCCAGATCCTCTTTAACCGGAACGAGAAATTCCTAAAGCGTATCGGTGTAAGTCCGTATTTATTCGCCATATATAGCAGGATTATAAAGCTTATAACCTGGCTTAATCCGGTTGCTATAGCCGCTCCGGCTATGCCCATGTCGAAGGTGAAAATGAAAAGTGGGTCAAGCCCGATATTAAGAATACCGCCTATACCGAGGCCGATCATGGACCTCATAGAGTATCCCTGTATCCGAAGCTGGCATGAAAGCACGTATGACCCGATCATTGGCGCCGCCGCAAGCAGTATGTATATTGCGTAGTCCACGGCGTAGGGCGCGATAGTTTCCGTGGCCCCAAGTGTAAAGACGAGGTCTTTGATTGTCAGTGCGCCGACGGCAGTTATAATAAGGCCTAAAAAAATACTCAAAAAGAAGGACGTCGAGGCTAGCCTGCCGGCCTCCTTGCTGTCCCCGCGGCCGAGTTCCTTGGATATCATGGTGCCTGAGCCTATACCAAAGCAGAAGCCGACGGCCTGTATGACGGCGCTGATTGTAAACACAACTCCGACTGCGCCGGACGCGCTTGTGTTTATCTGGCTTACAAAATAAGTATCGGCCATATTGTAGAGCGTCGATATGAGCATGCTTATGATGCTGGGCAGCGCGAGCCGGAGGATTAGGCTCTTCACCGGTGTTTGTGTCATTTTTATAAGCTGTTCCCGCTGGCGGGTGTTATCTTTCAAGAAAAGGCCCTCTTCCTAAAATGGATCTTCGGAATTATCTCCCGTTTATATATTAATTATAAAGCTAAAAGCGCAACAAGAATGTAAAGTATGATACAAAGGCATCAAAGTGGGAAGGGACTGATTATGACAGAATTGGTGCGTGAGAGCTTCCGCTTATTTGGTTTATCGGGGCGTTCGCAGCTCTGGAGGGCCGGAACGACCATTTTCCAACAGGGCGAGAGCGCGCATTTTTTGTACTATCTGAAAAGCGGCTT
>JBMNQI010000064.1:0-11891 GCA_050944055.1 Oscillospiraceae bacterium
GTCGCCGACCTAGAGACCGGAGACCGCAGCCTTGAGGAAATATTCATGCATTATTACGGGGGAGGCGACATCGGTGATAAGCGCGCTTTATAAACTGGGAATGAAGTCTCTTTGGAAAATGGTGCTTATTTTTGCAGCCGTCTTGTGCATGTATATAGTTGTTGTTATCTGGATGTTTGACCCGGAACTTGGCGCTGCGATCCTGGAGTTTGAAAAGGCCATGCCCGGCTTAATGGCCATGTTCGGCATGGAGACAACGGGGACGACACTGTTAAGCTTTATATCGTCATATCTCTACGGCATGATCATGCTCGTCATGCCGATGATTTTCACAATCATTGCGGCCAACCGGCTTATCGCCCGTTTTGTGGACCGCGGCGCGATGGCCTGGCTCCTGGCCGCACCTCATAAGCGCTCTAGCGTGGCGTTCACACAGGCGGCGGTGCTCTTGATATGCATCGTAACGCTAATTGTCTTCGCCGCGTGTCTCGGCGCCGCCTGCTCCGCCGCAATGTTTCCGGGCGAGCTTGACATCGGGCCGTTTCTCAGGTTAAACCTCGGGTGCCTGTTCCTCCAGATCTTCATAGGCGGCTGGTGTTTCTTATGCTCGTGCATATTCAACGAAACGCGAAAGAGCCTGCTTTGGGCGGCGGGACTGCCTGTATTGGAATACATCGTTCAGATGCTGGCAAATATGGGCGGGAAGCTTGAAGGACTCAAATATGCCACGTTTTTCAGCCTCTTTGATCCCCGGGCGCTGGCAGAAAAGGCGTCCGGCGCTGTCTGGCCGCCGGTTATACTTTTGGCGGCGGGGCTTATAATGTTCGCGGCGTCAATATGCGTCTTCAATAAAAAGGATATGTGCGTATAACACGAACGCCGGTTCCCGCCTTTGGCCTTGCAGTTTCCGGGAATTGATGTTTAATGAGCAGCGGGAAAAAAGGCTGCCCTGAGCGCGACAGGGCAGCCTTTGTGCATATAAGCGCCGCCGGCCCGCTTCGAGCCAGTATGGCATGGCGTATATCGCAGGCAGCTCCGGTTAAGAAGCACGTGCTAACAAAGCGGCGTTTTCGCCAAAAATGGCCGGCCTCACAGGTGCATGGCCGCCGCGAAGGCCGAAGAGGTGGCGTCCATGATCTTCGCGGGCCTTACGCAGTCGCCGACCGGTATGAATTCGCGGGATTCGGACCTGAGCTCCTCCCGCAGAGCTTCGAGCGGGCGCATGCCCGTAGATATGACGATTGTGTCGGCCGGGAAGAAATGCTCTTTTCCGTTCCTGCCGGCGGCAATTACTCCCTCAGAATCGATCTTAGTGCACCTAAGGCCGAGCCTCGGGACAATATCATAGGCATTCATAGCCTTTTCTATGTAAATCCGCTGTATAGGGCTCGCGTCGGGCATCGTTTCCTCCAGCATCTCGACAATCTCCACATCTTTTCCGAGCATAGCCATATGCACCGCGGTCTCGCAGCCCACCGTGCCGCCGCCCACTATCACGACCTTCTGCCCGATTTGCTTTCCGCATTCGTACATGCCCTTGGCGATTATGACGTTGTCCCCGTCGGCGCCGGGTATGGGAGGGACGAAGGGCTCCGCCCCGACGGCAGCTATGACGACGTCGGGCTTAAGCTCGGCCAGGAGCTTCGCATCCGCCTGCGTGTTGAGCCTTATCTCGGCGCCGCTCCTATGCAGCATTCTTATAAGCCACTGGCAGTAGCGACGCATATCCTCCTTAAACGGGACATGTTTTGCGTATCGGAGGACACCGCCAAGCTCGCCCTCCTTTTCCACCAAAACGACCCTGTGCCCGCGCTCGGCCGCGGTTATCGCCGCCTGCATGCCGCCCGGCCCGCCGCCTGCGACGAGGACGTTTTTCAGCTCTTTTGGTGCGGGCAGGCGGTCGTAGTCAAGCTCGCGGGATATGCGCGGGTTCACGGCGCAGCGGAGCTTGTGCGGCGTCATCAGCATGGAGTCCATGCAGCCGAGGCAGCGCAGGCACGGGCGTATTTCGTCGTCTTTGTCCAGATTGACCTTTTTCATGAAGAACGGGTCGGCGATGACGGTTCTGGCCGTGTTTATTACGTCGGCCTTTCCCGACTCAAGTATCTCCTCCATAAGCTCGGGCGCCGTTATGCCGCCCAGGCAGGCGACCGGCTTTGTCACAACCGATTTGAAGGCTTCGGCGAGATAAACATTCATCCCGTGCTTATCGTAGGGGCTGGGGCTCGCGGTTGTGCGCCCTTCGGGGTTGAACACGGTGCCGACGGACACGTTGAACATGTCCACCTTGTCGTTGAAGATTTTAGCAAACTCCAGGCCGTCCTCGAGCGTGTAGCCCCCCTCGAAATCCTCTGTGCCGGAGATGCGAAGCTCGATCGGGAAGCCGGGGCCGCATTTTTCGCGTATGCAATCAAGCACCATGAGCGTGAAGCGGGCGCGGTTATAATGGCTGCCGCCGAAGCGGTCCTTCCGTTTATTGATTAGCGGCGAGAGGAAGGAGCCGAGGAGCCAGCCGTGGCCCGCGTGGACCTGGCACATGTCAAACCCGCACTGCTTTAGCCTGAGCGCCGCGTCGCCGAAGCACTCGGTTATAAATTCAATTAGATCCTCATCCATCTCCTCGACCTGGTCGCCGAACGGGTTAAGCATGGCGGACGGCCCGATGGGATTCCTGCCGCCCAGGAAGTCTGAATTGCACATCGCGCCTCCGTGAGCCAACTGGAGCGAGGCGATAGCCCCGTGCTGGTGTATGGCGTCAGAAATCTCGGCCAAGACGGGGACTATGTCCGGATCGTCGAGCGCGAGCATATGCCTGTGCGAAAGGCCTGTCGGCCGGTGCACCGGCGTTTCCCCGATTGTCACAATTGCGCAGCCGCCCTTTGCTTTTTCGGCGTAGTAAGCTATTCCGCCGGGCTTCATATAATCTCGTGCGTCGAATTCCTGAAGAGAAGTCGCGCTGGCCTCGACGCGGTTGCGAAGCGTTAGGCAGCCGACCTTCAGCGGGCTTTGGAGTACGGGAAATCTGCGTTCCATCTTTACCCTCTTTTCTGCCAGTTGCAGCGGAGCAATGGCGATATTTGTTATATATCGATTCTATACTCGAATTCCGTTAAAGTCAACGAGCGGCGCCGCCTACATAAAGGCAATGGATATAATGCATAAATATACGCGTTTCGCTTGCATTTCAGAGCCGGAGGGATTATAATCGTCAGGTAAATTCATTAAAAATACATCTGTATTCGGGAGGATAATATGAAAAAGCTGCTTTCCGTCATTCTCTGCGCCGCGCTGATTCTTTCGCTTGCGGCTCTTGTTGGCTGCAATAAGGAGGAAAAAGCGCCCGCCGACACACCCGCGCAGGCCGGATCCGAATCCGCCGCGGAGCCCGCAGAGGCCCCCGCCGAAGCGCCCGCTGAAAGCAAGGGGACGCTGGTTATGGGAACAAACGCCCAATTCCCGCCGTACGAGTACTATGAGGGCGGCAAAATAGTCGGAATAGACGCCGATATCGCCCAGGCCATATGCGACAAGCTCGGCTACGAGCTTAAAATCGAGGATATGGAGTTTGACTCCATCATCCCCTCCGTAAAAAGCGGCAAGATTGATTTCGGCATGGCCGGCATGACCGTCACAGACGAGCGCCTTGTGGAAGTGGATTTTTCCACGAGCTACGCCACAGGCGTCCAGGTGATCATTGTTAAGGAGGATTCCCCGATAACAAGCGTAGACGATCTCTTCGGCGACCAGAACTATACGATAGGCGTCCAGCTTGCCACCACCGGCGACCTCTACGCAACCTGGGACATCGAGGACGAGGGACTCGGCACGGTTGACCGCTATAATAAGGGCGCCGACGCCGTTATGGCGCTGACGCAGGGCAAGGTCGACTGCGTTATAATCGACAATGAGCCTGCCAAAAAATTCGTCGAAGCCAATCCCGGGCTAAAAATACTGGACACCGAGTACGCGCTTGAGGACTACGCCATAGCCGTTCAGAAGGACAATTCTCTGCTTGACGAGCTAAACGGGGCGCTTGAAGAGCTCATAGCGGACGGCACGGTGCAGAGCATTATTGACAAGTACATAAAAGCCTGATAAGAAAGTTTACGCAGTGCGCCGGGCGGAAAGCGCCCGGCGCACTGTGGGTTGAGCCGACGATATTGGCGGGAACGGATTCCCTGCCGGTATTATTGAATAAAGGAGCTAATCGGATGGCCGAATACTGGGAGAGCTTCACCCAAAAATTTCATATTGCCTTCATAAAGGACGACCGCTGGCTGTATCTGCTGAAAGGCCTTGGCAATACGCTGAAGCTGACGTTTTTGGCGCTGCTGCTCGGGCTTGCTCTCGGAATCGTCTTCGCCCTCATACGGACCACGTGGGACAAACAAAATCACACGATGCGCGGGCTGAAGAAGCTTATACTCGGTTTTTTCAACGCGCTGGCAAAGGTATACATAACCGTAATACGCGGAACGCCCGTCGTCGTCCAGATTATGATAATCTTCTTCGTCATCATGGCGTCGTCAAACAATAAGGTTCTTGCGGGCGTAATAGCCTTCGGCATAAACTCCGGGGCATATGTCGAGGAGATAATCCGCGCGGGCATCATGTCTATAGACATTGGGCAGACGGAAGCGGGCAGGAGCCTTGGCTTCAATTACGTGCAGACCATGGGGTATATCGTGCTCCCGCAGGCATTTAAGAATGTGCTGCCGGCGCTGGCAAACGAGTTTATCACGCTGCTCAAGGAGACGGCCGTCGCGGGTTACGTCGGGCTGACGGAACTGACGATGGGGGCAAATATCATACGGGGCATAACTTATCAGAGCTTTATGCCCCTGCTTGCCGCCGCTCTTATATACCTGATTCTTGTCATGTTCTTCTCATGGCTGGTCGGGAAGCTTGAAAGGAGGCTGCGCGGCAGTGAGAGATAACAACAGCGCGTCCAGGCGGCCGGTGCAAGACGGCGAAGTCCTTATTAAGGTCGAGGGGCTTCAGAAATATTTCAGCGAAACGATACATGCGCTGGACGGGATTGACGCAGAGGTGAGAAAGGGAGAGGTGCTGGTCGTCATCGGGCCCTCCGGTTCCGGAAAATCAACCTTCCTTCGCTGCCTTAACCTCCTCGAAGTGCCGACGAGCGGGCGCATCCTCTTTGAAGGAATTGACATCACAGACCCGAAGACGGATATAAACCTCCACAGGCGCAAAATGGGTATGGTTTTCCAGCATTTCAACCTCTTCCCGAACATGACGGTTCTGGGGAACATGACTCTCGGGCCGATTAAGCTCCTCGGCAAATCAAAAAAAGAGGCCGAGGAATATGCGATGGCGCTGCTCCGGCGCGTCAACCTGGCCGACAGGGCTAAGTCATACCCGAGCCAGCTCTCGGGCGGCCAGCAGCAGCGCATAGCCATAGTCCGGGCGCTTTGCATGCAGCCGGACGTCATGCTGTTCGACGAGCCGACGAGCGCGCTCGACCCGGAGATGGTCGGCGAGGTGCTCGAAGTTATGCGCAGCCTCGCCAGGGAGGACAGGATTACGATGGTTGTCGTCACGCATGAGATGGGCTTTGCCCGCGAGGTCGGCACGCGCATCATTTTTATGGACGAGGGCAAAATCGTCGAGGAGGACACGCCGGCCGAGTTATTTTCAAACCCGAAGAGCGAAAGGCTCAAGGCCTTCCTCAGCAAAATGCTATAATTAAGAAACGGGGGCTGCCGAAGCGGCGGTCCCCGTTCAATCTGGCGGCAAACCAGTTAAGACCGCCTCGGCGCTGACGTAAAATAATATTGTCTAGTTTCAGAGTATGGGATATAATAGCAAAAAGCTCTCGGGAGGAAGAATATGAAAAAGATAGCGTTTATCGGTACCGGCAATATGGGCGGGGCTCTCATACGCTCCGTCTGCACAACTATCGACCCGGATGAAGTAGTCATAACCGACTGTCAGATTTCAAAGGCCGCCGAGCTGGCTGAGGAGCTCGGCTGCGATACTGCCGAGGATAACGCCTCCGCGGCGGTCGCCGCGAAATATGTGGTGCTTTGCGTCAAACCTCAGGTGCTGCACGACGTTCTGCGCGAAATCGCGCCGTTTTTAAGCGAAGGGCAGGTACTAGTCTCCATAGCTGCCGGAATCACGATGGATTCGATGTACTCCGTACTCCTGGCCGCCGGGAAGGAGATACCCATGATACGACTGCTGCCGAACACGCCCGCCGCGATCGGCCAGGGGCTCATACTGCTTGCCCCGGATAAGAACGTTTCCGAACGCGACATAGCGTCTCTTGAGGACATACTTGCCGGCTGCGGCAGAATAGACCGTACCGAAGAAAAATACGCGGACGCGATAATGACTATAGGCGGCTGCACGCCGGCTTTTGCCTATATGTTCATCGAAGCCCTGGCGGACGGCGCGGTCATGGCCGGCCTGCCGCGCCAGAAGGCGCAGGAATACGCGGCGCAGGCCGTTCTGGGCGCCGCTGCGATGGTGCTCGAAACGGGCATGCATCCCGGCCTGCTCAAGGACAACGTATGCTCTCCCGCGGGGTCAACTATAGTCGGCGTGGGCTGCCTCGAAAATGCCGGCTTCAGAAGCGCCGCTATGACGGCCGTCTTCGAGGCCTATAATAAGACGGTCGAGCTCGGAAAACCGCGCTGACCTGTGTTATCGCCGCGTGCGGCGGCGATATTATAATGAGCATAACCAGCACATGTGATATGTAATGCAGGCAAAGCCGCTTTCGCTCCCGAGAGCGGTTTTGCTTGTTCCGGCAATAATAAAACAGGCGGCGCCGCGCCCTTCCTCTCAATAATTCAATGTTGTCCGCAGGGCTTTTATATGCGCTTTGAGCTTCGCGCACATTTAATTTTTAAAAAGTTTAAAAATTAAATAATTTTTCTTCATGATTTTTTCAAAAAATATAACTATTATTTAAGTGAAAATATAGACCAGATAATGCCGGGCGGATAACCATGAAGCCGGACCCGAATTAAAATTCTCTTTGCAAGCAATTCTGTTTAAGGAGTGTTACACATGAGTTACGAATACAGCGACAGGCCCAACCGCGACTACACGCCATCCGCCTATTACGCGCAGCCCGGCCCTTTCCCGCAGCCTCCGAAAAAGCGCGGGCATAAAGCGCTGAAAATTATCGCGCTCTGCCTCGTCATGCTCTTCCTCGGCGGCGTTACAACCGCGGCCGGCATAATATTCTCCGGCTGGTTCTCGGATTATAACGCGATAACCGGCGCCGCGGCCGAGTCTCAGGATACGGAAAGCGGCTCTTTGAACGCGGACAGCAGCCCCGGCGAAAAAATCTCTTTGCCGGCGCTGAAAACCTTCTCCAAGGACTCCGAAGCGATGTCCGCCTCCGAAATCTATTCAAAATACGTCGAGAGCGTCGTCGCCATAAAGACGGAGAGCACTTACGCGAACATCTTCGGCCAATCCAGCACATACGCAAGCTCCGGCACCGGATTTATCATCAGCGAGGACGGCTATATTCTCACAAATAACCATGTGGTTGAAGACGCCTCGATCGTAACCGTCACGCTTTTCTCCGGTGAAAGCTACACCGCGAGAGTCGTGGGAGCGGACTCGCAAAACGACATAGCCGTCGTGCATATTGAAGCCACCGCCCTCAAGCCCGTCAACCTCGGCGACTCCGACGATATAATCGTGGGCGAGGACGTCGCCGTCATCGGCAACCCGCTCGGCGAGCTCACCAACACGCTCACCACCGGCATAGTATCGGCTGTCGACCGCATGATAAATATTGACGGCACGCCTATAAGCATGTTCCAGATTGACGCGGCGGTCAACTCCGGCAACTCCGGCGGACCCGTATTTGATTCCACCGGGCGTGTTGTCGGCATAGTCTCGGCAAAGTCTGCCGGCACCTCCGTCGAGGGACTCGGCTTTGCCATCCCCATAAACGACGCCCTCGCAGTCGCCAAGGAGCTTGTCGAGCACGGATATGTAACCGGCAGGCCGTATATCGGCATCACGGTACAGACTATAAGCGCCACTACCGCGGCCTACTATGATGTGCCTCAGGGCGCGCTGGTCGCTTCCGTCGGTGCAGGCAGCCCCGCCGAAAAGGCCGGCATGCAGAAAAGCGACATTATTACGATGTTCGGCGATACCGAGGTAAAATCAGTCGTCGACCTGACAACCGCTAAAAACAAATACTCCCCGGGCGACAAAGTCGACGTCAAAGTTTACAGGGGCAACGGCTACCTGACGCTTACGCTGACGCTTGGCGAAGCCGGCGCGGAGAACGGAACCTCTGCGGGCTCCGTTCCAAGCCAGCAGTTCCCGGTCCCCAGCTTCGACTTCGGCTTCGGCGGCGGCAACGCGTTTTAAATGAAATCATACCTGCATGATCTGTGACGAAAAAGAGCATCCGGTCCGCCGGGTGTTCTTTTTATGAACACGGGAATGGATATAAACAGGGGGCGGCCGCCGGTTTACGGCAGCCGCCCGTCACCGCTAGTCGATGTAAACCAGCGACTCAAAGCCCTTCTGCAATTCCTCGTCTGTGGGCACATAGTCCGTCATTTTCCCAGTGTTGAACGCCTGATAAGCGCTCAGATCAAAGTACCCCGTTCCCGAGAGGCAGAATACTATGGTCTTTTCCTCGCCTGTCTCGCGGCAGCGCAGGGCTTCGTCCAGCGCGACGCGTATAGCGTGGCTCGATTCGGGAGCCGGCAGTATGCCCTCAACGCGGGCGAAGTAAGTCGCGGCCTCGAAGACCTTGGTCTGCTCAACGGCGACAGCCTCGATATACCCGTCGTGGTACAGCTGTGAGACAATAGGGCTCATGCCGTGGTAGCGAAGGCCGCCGGCGTGGTTCGGAGAGGGCATGAAGCCGCAGCCGAGCGAGTACATTTTGGCAAGCGGCGTTGTGCGGCCCGTATCGGCGTAGTCGTAGGCGAAGCGGCCGCGCGTCAGCGTCGGGCAGGAAACGGGCTCGACGGCTATAAGGCGCACGTCGCTTTTCCCTCTTAGCTTGTCGGCGGCGAAGGAGGAGATAAGCCCGCCGAAGTTGGAGCCGCCGCCGACGCAGCCTATGACGATGTCGGGCTTAACGCCGTATTTATCCAGGGCGGCCTTCGTTTCGAGGCCTATTACGCTCTGGTGAAGCAGGACATGGTTTAAAACTGAGCCGAGCACATAGCGCGTATCCGGGTTCTTCAGCGAAACCTCCATCGCCTCGGAGATGGCGCAGCCCAGGCTCCCGCCCGTGTCCGGATGCTCGGCGAGGATTTTGCGCCCCGATTCCGTAGTATTGGACGGCGAGGGTATGACCTGCGCCCCGTAAGTCTCCATGACGGCCTTTCGGTAAGGCTTCTGCTGTGCCGAGACCTTGACCATGAAGACGTTCAGATCGAGGCCGTAATAGGCGCAGGCCATGGAGAGGGCTGTGCCCCACTGCCCGGCGCCGGTCTCAGTCGTAACTCCTTTAAGGCCCTGCTCCTTCGCGTAATAGACCTGGGCGATGGCGGAATTGAGCTTATGGGAGCCGGAGGTGTTTGTGCCCTCGAATTTGTAGTATATCTTTGCCGGACTGTCCAGCTCCTTTTCAAGATGGTAGGCGCGGACCAGCGGCGAGGGGCGGTAGGTCATGTAGTAATCGAGAATGCCCTCGGGAATCTCGATAAACTCGTCGGTATCATTCAGCTCCTGATTGACGCACTCGGAGCAGAAAACCTGCTTGAGCGCTTCGGTGGGAGCGACCTCAAAAGAGCCTGGGAGTATAAACGGCGCGGGCTTTGTCTGCATAGCAGCGCGTACATTGTGCCAATATCTCGGCATTTCCTCTTCCGTAAGATAGATCTTGTGGGGTACTGACATAGCAATTCTCCTTTCGCTGAGCGTGAGCGCTCATATTTTTTCAAGCATCGTTTATAAAATGAAAAATCCCGTCCCCGATAACAGGGACGGGATAGATTCCCGCTGTACCACCCTTGGTGTTATCCGCACAGTCATGCGTTGCCTTTTAATAACGGGGAGGCCGCCCCCGTCGCCGGATACTCGGCCAATAAGCCTTTCACGGCGCCCTCCCGGGTCCATTCACCGCCGCCGTGCCTGCTGCTTTCCACCATCCGCAGCTCTCTGTGAAGCCGTACGCGCGCCTACTAATCCCGGTCAACGGTTTTCTTCTTCATGTTTTATAGCATGATAATCGGTTATTCCGGTTTTGTCAATAGTTTTTTAAGATTTTTTTTGCAGGCGTATATCTTTGCCATATAGATACAGTATAGTAAACTCGCCGAGGAGCCTTGAAAAAATCTGGGGAGTATAGCGCTTTCCGACCTCGTCCAGCGTCAGGTTGGAGTTGATTACCGTGGGCTTTCCGCGCACAAGCCGCGTGTTGATCAGCGTGTAGAGCGCGCTCTGCGTAAACGCGGTCGTCATCTCCGTGCCAAGGTCGTCCATTATCAAAAGGTCGCAGCTTTCAAAACGCTCGACCGCCGCTCGGGCATCCTCGTCCCGGGCAAATCGGGCAAGCTCGTATTTATCGAAGATGGAAACAGCCGTATCGTAGACCACGGAGAACCCTCTTTCCGAAACAGTGCGCGCTATGCAGGCAGAGAGGAATGTCTTGCCAAGGCCTGTGCCGCCGTTGAGAAACAGGCTTCGCTTCTCGCTTCCGAAATTCTCCGAAAAATCCAGGCAGGCTTCATATACTTTCCGGGCTAGCTTTCGCGGCGATTTGCCTATAGCCGGGTCAGGCTCGTCCGAATAGCAGTCAAGGCGGAAGCTGTCAAATCGCTGGTCCTGAAGGTCGAGCATGGAGCTGAGCTCCAGGTTCGCCTCCTGCTTATACAGCTCCCGGAGGCAGCGGCATTCGCGGCCGTCGGGCAGTATGCCCCTGTCGGCGCAAAGCGGGCAAAAATGCCTGTCGTCTAAGTAGTCGAAAGAATAGCCATGGGAGGTAAGCAGCTCCGCTTTTTCGGCCCGAAGCTCAAGAGCGCGGCCGCGCAGCATTTCCAATTCCTCCCGGGCGCCTTTTTGAAGCGAGGCAAGCGCGACACGGGACATGATAGAGCGGAGCTCGGCGTCTATCTCTGCGATTCTGGGTATGGCAAGAGAGGCTTCGCGGCGGCGCGCCGCCGTCTCGGCCTCGTATCTGTTTCGGCGCTCGCGCAGGCGCGCCTGAGCCCGCGCGCGGATTTTCGGGTCGTCGGACATGTGATCACCTCGGGGAATATATTAGTCGCGCTAATCCTTAAGCAGCCTTTCGACCGCGGCGCGCTCGTGCTCGCCCATGACAGGCTTCGCCTTATCCTGCCTGCGGTCGCCCTTTTCAATCTGCTCGACCGTCATAAGCCCTTTTCTGTGCCAGCTTTGGATTATCGAGTCCATGTATTTCCAGCTCATTTTTCCTGTCCGCAGGGCGGTAATATCATATGCTTTTTCGATTTCATCCGGGCCGAAGCCGAGACCGAGCCAGGCTGATATATATTTTTCCTCGGTCTTTGATAAGCTGCGCCCCGTAATACCCATAGCCCGCGCGGCACGGTACGTGCTCTTTCGGCGCTCGTTTCGGCTCCTTATATACTCCTCGGCCTGTTCGAGCGTCGCTATGCCCTCGTTTGCCCATTCGGCCGCTATGTGCGCGATATATGTAACCGAAGGAGTTTTCGACTCCCCGTGGCGGCGGCGGTATTCCTCGACGCAGTCGTTTAAAAGCAGGACCAGAACCGCGCCGCCCAGCCCCTGAACCGCGTAAATATAGTACAGCTTTTCAAGCTCGGCCTGAGACAGCGCACGCCCAAAAAGGCGCTCCGCTTCGCCGCAGCCGTCGCGGAAATCCGGCCTCGTTTTAATCGCCTCGGCCAGTTCAAAAGCGGAGGCCGGCGGCGTCTCAGCCTCGGGGA